>DATIBN010000259.1:0-19464 GCA_035457525.1 Thermoanaerobaculia bacterium
GACCGATCGTACGACAGCGCGCTCGAGGCCGCGTACTTATCAGCCTTATCAGCGGGCGGAATCCTGTCGTACGTGCTCGAGCAGCTCCTCGCCGGGGATGAGATGCCTGGCGAACTCCGAAGCAACAGAGCGCACGCCGAGCCGGGGTCAGGGACGCTTCCTTTTGACCTGTTGCCCTCTAGGCTTTCCGAGCCGGGACTGATGGGCCTGTCGCTCCACCAGATAGTCGCGCAGGACGACTGCGCCGTTGTGAAGGGCGTCGTGGGCGCTGTACAGCAGGGTGACCGTCCCGCGGCCGCAGGCATCCAGGATGGGCTCCCACGCGGACGGGCCCGCATTGAGCTCTTTCCGGTATCGTCGCCGGAACTCGTCCCATCGCTCCACCCGATGACCGAACCACTTCCGTAGCTCTGTGCTGGGGGCAACCTCCTTCATCCACACGTCCGCGGCGACGGCCTCTTTCTTCATTCCTCTTGGCCACAGGCGTTCCACGAGGATCCGCCGGCCATCTCCACGCCGAGGCGCGTCGTAAGTCCGCTTGATCTGAATCATGGTGTCATGTGCTGGACGAGCCGGCGCTCCTCGTCATCGACATCGCCTCGCGGACCATTTGATTTGCATAGCCCCACTCGTTGTCGTACCAGCTCATGACCTTGACCAGATCTCCATCGATGACCCGGGTGAGCTCGAGATCCACGATGGACGCTCGCGGATCGCCCACGATGTCCGAGGAAACGAGCGGCTCACGCGAGACTCCCAGCACTCCGGCGTAGCGCTTCGTTTCAGATTCTTCCTCGAAAATCCGATTCACCTCCTGGACCGTCGTCTTCCGCGAGGTGACGAACGTGACGTCCGCGATCGATCCGACGGGAATCGGGGCCCGGATCGCGAGCCCGTCGAATCGGCCCGCGTACTCCGGCAGCGCGCGTGTCGTCGCGTGCGCGGCGCCGGTGGTGGTCGGCACGAGATTCGCCGCGCCTGCCCGGCCGCGGAGGAAGCGTTTCCTCGGTCCGTCCACGATCGACTGAGAAGAGGTGTAGGCATGCACGGTGGTCATCGCCGCCTTCTGGAACCCGATGCGGCGGCCGATGACCTCGACGATCGGCGCGATGCAGTTCGTCGTGCAACTTGCGCAGGAGACGATCGCGGAATCGACGCCGGCCACGTTCACACCGTGGACGATCGTCTCCACCTCCTGCGACGTCGCCGACAGGAGGACGATCCGCGCGCCGGCGCGGACGTGCTTCTCGAGATCCTCGCGCCTCGTGAGCGCCCCCGTGCACTCGAAGACGAGCTCGACGCCGAGGTCCTTCCACGGGAGATCTGCGGGGTCCCGAATCGCGAGCGCCCGCAGCTTGCAGCCGGCGACGACCAGGTCGCTGCCGTCGACCGTCACGGGCTTCGAGTACCGTCCGTACACCGTGTCGAACCGAAGCAGGTAGGCGAGGTTCTCGGCTTCCACCAGGTCGTTGACGGCGACGAGCTCGAGCGACGGCTCGTCGACCACCAGCTTCAGGATCGCGCGCCCGATGCGTCCCACGCCGTTGATGGCGACCCGGGTGCTCATCCCGATTTCTTTGCCTCAGGTAGTCGCCCGATCAGGTCGTTCGCCCGGAAGGGTCCGTTCTCGGCGATGAGCGCCCGCGCCGCGTCGACCTGGCCCCACGTGTTCCACAGGAGCACGCCCCGCACCCGGCCGCCGGAAAGGTAGTAGACGACCCCTTCGCGAAATGGCTGCTTCCAGTCGGCGACCATCTCGCCGCGGGGGTCGAGCTCGCCGACCGCTTCGTAGCCCAGGTCGAAGAGGTCCGAGTAGAAGAACGGCAGGTGCGTGTACGGCGAAGGGTCGCCGGCCATCGCGCGCCCGGCCGCGCGTCCCATGGTGAGCGCGTTGTCTTCGTGCTCGACGCGGATGCGCTTGTCGAGCCCGGGGGCATGGAAACGCGCGACGTCCCCGGCGGCGAAGACGTCGGGATGGCTCGTCCGGAGATGTTCATCGACGACGATGCCGTCGTCGACGACGAGGCCGGCCGTCCGGGCGAGGTCGGTATCGGGCACGATACCGATGCCCGCCACGACCGAGTCCACGATGAGCTCCGCTCCGCCCTTCGTCCCGACGACCAGTCGGGATCCGCTCTCGGCAACGCTCGTGACCTGCTCGCCGGGCCGGACGTCCACGCCTTTCTCGACGTAGTAAGCAATCAGGAACCGCGCGAGGTCTTCCGGAAAGATGCGATCGCCGATCCCCTGCCCCGGGAAGAGCATCGAGACCCTGCAGCCTCGGATTGCGAGCGCCGCCGCGATCTCGGAACCGATGAAGCCGCCTCCGATCACGGCGAAGGTCTTTCCCTGGTCGGCGAGAGCGCGGAGCCGGCGGTAGTCCTCGAGAGTGCGGAAATAGATGACGTGCTCGCCGCCGAACGGCAGCCGGCGTGGCGTACCTCCCGTCGCGAGCAGAAGCCTGTCGAACGCGTACTCCACGCCCCGGTCGTCGACCACCTGCTTGCGCGAGAGGTCGAGGGTCGTCGCGCGGCGCCCGAGGTGAAATTCGACGCTCGCGTCCGCGGTCTTGCGCCAGACGCTCTCGAGCGGCTGGTCTTTCCACAACCCCTTCGAGAGCGGCGGGCGCGAGTACGGCGGATCCGCCTCCGCACTGATGAGCCCGACGGGAGCGTTCGCGTCGAGGTCGCGGATACCGCGGGCGGCGGCGTCAGCGGTCATCCCGCCGCCGACGATCAAGTACGGGTAGTGCGTCACGGTGCAGCTTCCGGCCGAGAGCCGATGGCGCGGATCCCAGCGAGGATTGATATGAGGTGAGACATTGGTCCCAATAGCCGGACAACTCAAGATGCATACCAGCGTCCGAGCCGATTCGCCAAGTGGCTCGGGGATAGCGTAGCTTGGAGTCCGAACGTTGGGGATCGAGGCCGTTGCCTGTCGAGCAACGTGAGACGGAAACAGCAAAAGCCCGTGGGATGATTCGCCGCAGTGGGGTGGCCCGTCTCGCTTTTCGGTACGCCCGTTTGGTTGACGGTGAGGTGATCGGGTGAGCAGCATCCCCGCCGGAGCTCCGAAGCCTGAAGCGGTTCCGCGTCGTCCAATGGCTCGCCGTCGGCTCACCAGCCCCGGCGATCTGCTGTGGCTCGCGATCCTGATCCTGATCACGCTGTCGGACTTCATGACCCGCGGCTGGCTGCCGGTTCTCAAGTGACGTCGGGATCCGACGGTTCGTCCGAGCTGACCGGTGTCGCATCGCAGGCCGACGTCGTCGCCTATCAGTCGGGCGCGGTCGTCAGCCGGACTCTGATCAAGAGTCCCGGAGGAACCGTGACGGCGTTCGCCTTCGACGCGGGCGAGGGACTCTCCGAGCACACGGCTCCCTTCGATGCCCTCGTGTGGATGATCGAGGGGGAAGCCGAGATCTCGATCTCCGGAAAGGCGCACTCCCTCCGGGGCGGCCAGCTCGTGAAGCTTCCCGCGCGGCAACCCCACGCCGTCAGGGCGATCACCCGGTTCAAGATGTTCCTGGTCATGATCAAGAGCCTCGAACCCGCGGCCTGATAACCTTTTCCCACGACTTTCGAGGGCCGGGAAGCGAACCCGAAGACGGGGTCGTCCCTCTCCCACTACGAGCTGCTGCGCAAGCTCGGCCAGGGAGGGATGGGAGAGGTCTTTCTCGCGCAGGACACCCGGCTCGGGCGCAAGGTCGCCCTGAAGCTGCTCCCCGAAGGACTTCTCGCCGACACGGAGATGCGCCGCCGTTTCGCCCAGGAGGCGAAGACGGCCTCCGCTCTCAACCATCCGAACATCGTCACGATCTACGACATCGGCTCAGCCGACGGCCGGGATTTCCTCGCGATGGAGTACGTCGAGGGGCAGAGCCTGCGGGAGGTTCTCGTTGCCGGACCGCTCGACGTCCGCCGCGCGCTCGACCTGACGGCGCAGGCGGCGTCGGCCCTGGCGGCCGCGCACGAAGCCGGGATCGTTCACCGCGACATCAAGCCCGAGAACCTGATCGTCAACCGCGCCGGGCAGCTCAAGATCCTCGACTTCGGCCTGGCGAAGCTCGTCGAACGACAGACGACGCCGCTCCTGGCGAGCAGCCTCGAAACCCTGGCCGCGACGCCGCAGCCCACCTCGCAGGGACGCACCGGAACCGGCGTCATACTCGGAACGGTCGCCTACATGTCGCCGGAGCAGGCGCGGGGCCAGTCCGTCGATCACCGCACCGACGTCTTCTCTCTGGGTCTCGTCCTCTACGAGGCGTTGACGGGCGCCCGCCCTTTCTCCGGCAAGAGCGCCGTCGAGACCCTCCACGCGATCATCAACGAGGAGCCGGTCTCCGCGGTCGAGCGCAACCCGAGGGTTCCGCTCGAGGCCGTGGAGATCCTCGGCAAGGCCCTCGCGAAGGACCCGTCCGAAAGGTACCAGCACGCCGCGGACTTCGCGCTCGACCTGCGCCGCGCACGGCGGGTGTTCGAATCGGGGGTCTCGCGGCCGGGTCTGTCCGTTGGTTCGGCACAGGCCCCCCGGCCGCGGCCCATCCTCCGGGCCGCCGGCGCGCTCGCCGTTGGCCTGATCGCCGCGGGCGCGTGGTACCTGGGCCGGTCCGGAGCGCGCCCCGCCGGACCGAATCTCGCCGACGTCACGCTCACGACTCTCACGAACGATCCGGGATACGAAGGAGAGCCGACGTTTTCGCCCGACGGCGAGACGATCGCCTACGTCTCCGATCGGACTGGTAACTTCGAGATCTTCCTGAAGCAGGTCTCCGGCGGGCCAGACGTGAACATCACGAACAATCCCGCGGACGACGTGCAGCCCGCCTTCTCGCCCGACGGCAAGCAGATCGCGTTCGTCTCGACGCGCGAGAGCACGACTCACCTGACCTACGAGAATTTCGGCGTTCCCGCGACCGGCGGCGACGTCTGGGTGATGCCGGCACTCGGCGGAAGCCCGCGCCGGATCGCGGAGTCGGGCAACTTCCCTTCCTGGTCGTCCGACGGCTCCTCTCTCGTCTTCACGGGCGGCGGCGCCTTCAAGAAGGCGATCTACCGGGTGTCCGCCGCGGGGGGCGAGGCGCGGGAAATTCCCGTCGAGGTGTCTGCCGGGATGACGGGTCGATTCCTTCTCTACCCGTCTTTGTCTCCGGATGGAAAATGGCTTCTCTTACAGGCGAATCCGAACCAGGTCGTGGTCCTTCCGAGCGGGGGCGGTGAAGCGAAGCTCCTCGCCACGGGGCGTCGTCCGGTCTGGGCTCCGGACGGCCGCTCGATCGTCTACTCGACCGCCGAGCGCGGAAAGAACTCGTCGCTCTGGAGGGTGCCGTTCTCCGGGGGGAAGGGGAGGTCGGAAGGAAGAGGCGAACCTCTCACCGTGGGCATCGCACCGAACACTCAGGCGACGATCTCCGGCGACGGTCGGCAGATCGCGTTCACGGCGCTCGAACAGACATTCAACCTCGAGACGTTGCCGTTCGACGCGGAAGCGGGTCGCGTGACCGGCGAAAGAAAGGAGCTCACCGCCGGCCGGAACGACAACCAGTGGAAGACGTTCTCCCCCGACGGCCGATCCGTGGTTTTCGCGAACGGCGGTCGCATCTACCGGCTCGAGCCGGGGCAGGCAGCGTATCCACTGACCACCGACTCCGGGTTCGTCGATGGCCAACCGCGCTGGTCGCCGGACGGCCGCGCGGTCGTCTTCGAGAGAGCTCCGACCGGAGCACCTGCGAAAGTCGACCTGTGGCTGATGGCGAGCGACGGCGCCGGCCCGCGGCGGCTGATCGAAAAGGCTCGCGCGGCGAGCTGGATGCCGGACAACCGCGGCCTCGTCTACTGTTCGACCGCCGACCGGTATCTCTACCTCTACGATCTCGCGACTCGGCGCTCGCGGAAGGTGACCGACGAGCCGACGATGGCACCGTTGAACACGGTAAGCCCCGACGGCCGGTGGATCGTCTACCAGTCGTCGGCCGAAAGCTCCATCACGATTCGCGCGCGTCCGATCGACGGCGGGGAGACGCGCGTCGTCGCCGCAACGCCGGGACAGATGGGAAGCGGCCATCCGATGCTCTCCCCCTCCGGAAATTGGTTCTACTACCAGGTGGACCACAAGAACGTGTACCGGGTCCCCGGGCCGGCGCAGGGGTGGCGCAAAGCCGAGCCCGTGAAGGTCACCAACTTCCCTGAGTTCGGACTCTTCATCGAGGATCCGCGCCTCTCGATGGACGGCAAGCAGCTCATCTACTCGCGCGGGAAGATCACCGGAGACCTCTGGCTGCTCCGGTTCGGTGAACCCGGCCCGAAGAAGTAGGCGTCAGGCCCCCGCCGCCGCTTCCGTCCGGCCCCCCCGCGTCGCCAGAAACACGCCGAGGAGGATCAGCGCTCCCCCCGCGAGCGCCCGCGCCGGAAGCCGCTCGCCGAGGACCAGAGCGCCGAGCAGGACGGCGATGAACGTATCGACGAGCGGGATCGTGCTCACCACCGAGATCGGGACGCGCTTGATGAGCCAGAAGAGGCCCGCGAATGTGATCGCGGTCCCGAAGATCGCGAGGTAGGCGAGAGAGCCGATCGCCGCGGGCGTCCACCGCGCCGGCATCCCCCGCTCGAAGGTCAGAGCGAGCGGCAGAAGGAACACGGCGCCCACGAACGTCTCGGCCGAAACGTTCACGATCGGATCGACCCGGCCGAGGTGCTTCTTGACGAGGACGCTCGCGAACCCCGACACGATCGCGGCCGCGAACACGAGACCGCCGCCGGAAAGGAGCGCGCCGAAATCCGCCTGCAGCGCCCGCACGAGCGCGGCCCCCTCGATCAGAGCCACGCCCGAGAGGCCGAGCCCCGCCGCGGCGATCGTCCGCGGCGTCAGCGGCTCGTTCGGCAGAAGGAAGTGCGCGAAGACGCCGGCGCAGATCGGAAACGTCGCGAAGAGCAGGGCGGCGAGGCCGGACTCGATCCACTGCTGCGCCACGAAGATCAGCGCGTAGAAGACGCCGATCTGGAGGAAGCCGGCGAGCGCGATGAATCGCGCCTCCCGGGCGCTCGGCCGGCGATCGCGGCGGCGGAACGCGAACGGGGCGAGCGCGAGACACGCCAGTGCCATGCGGAGCGCGGCGAACCGGAGCGGAGGAAGGTACTCGAGCCCGACCTTGATGGAGAGCCACGTCGAGCCCCAGATCGCACAGAGAAAAACGTATACGGCGAGCGCGCGGCCGCGCAGGGGCGACATCGCGACATCCTAGACGACGGCGGCGCCGGGTCGCGCGCGACCCGCGCGGTAGAATCCGCGCGGTGTTCGAGACGTCGATCGACCCGACGCTGCCGAAAGCCGACCGCTACCGGGAGCTCGCGCGGTCGCTCGCGTCGCTCACCGCGGGGGAGCCGGACGCGCTCGCGAACCTCGCCAACGCCGCGGCGCTGCTGGCCCAATCGGTCGACGCGATCAACTGGTGCGGCTTCTATCTCCTCCGCGGCGAGGAGCTCGTGCTCGGGCCCTTCCAGGGCAAGCCGGCGTGCGTCCGCATACCGGTCGGTAAAGGCGTCTGCGGGTCGGCCGCGAGCGAACGGGCGACGCTCGTCGTGCCGGACGTGACGCGCTTCCCCGGCCACATCGCGTGCGATCCCGCGTCGCGCTCCGAGATCGTCGTCCCGATCATCGAGAACGGCGTCCTGCGCGGGGTGCTCGACGTCGATGCGCCGGAGGTCGGGCGCTTCGACCAGGAAGACCTCGTCGGACTGGAGGAGTTCGTCCGAGCGCTGACGCCCCGCGTCGCATGGGGAACCCTCTGAGATGGCGGAGAAGAAGTTCGGCGGGAAGCTCACCTGGCTCGGGCACGCGGGGTTCGTGATCGAGTCCCCGAAGGGCGTCCGCGTCGCGATCGATCCCTGGATCGGCAACAACCCGAAGTTCCCGAAGGACTTCGACCTGTCGAAACTCGACGTGATCGCCGCGACGCACGGTCACTTCGACCACTTCGGCGAAGACGGGATCGGGCTCGCGAAAAAGACGGGAGCGACCGTCGTCGGAATCTTCGAGCTCGCGCTCCACTGCGGAGCGAACGGCGTGGAGAAGGTCTCCGGGATGAACAAGGGCGGGAGCCAGAAGGTCGCCGGCATCGAGTTCCGGATGGTGCACGCCGTCCACTCGTCGGGCACCTCCGGGGCGGGCAGCGAAAAGAACTTCCCGTCCGACCCGTGCGGCTACGTCCTGACGTTCGAGGACGGGTACCGGATCTACCACGCGGGCGACACGAACGTCTTCGCGGACATGGCGTTGATCGGCGAGCTCTACGAGCCCGACCTCTCGCTGCTCCCGATCGGAGACTTCTACACGATGGGACCGCGCGAAGCCGCCAAGGCCTGTCAGCTCCTGGACGCACCCCGCGTGATCCCGATGCACTGGGGGACGTTTCCGATCCTGACGGGCACGCCCGCGGAGCTGCGCCGTTACATCGAGCGGCGCGGCCTCGCCACGCAGGTGATCGAGCTCGCGCCCGGGCAGAGCTGGCCGTAACTCACCCAAACCGCCCGCGGATCGCCGAGATCGCCACCGACCGGCTCGCGCTCCGGCCGTGGCGCACGGAGGACCTCGACCCGCTCCACGCGCTCTGGACCGCTCCCGAGGTCCGTCGTTTTCTCTGGGACGGTGAAACGATCTCCCGCGAGAAGGCGGGAGAAGTTCTTCGGGGCGGAATCGAGTCGTTCGAGAGGGACGGCTTCGGGTTCTGGGGAGTGCTCGAGGCCGGAAGCAGCGAGTTGATCGGCTTCTGCGGGCTCCGATACATCGGAGAGACGCGCGACGTCGAGATCCTGTACGGCATCCATCCGCGCCTCTGGGGGCGCGGGTACGCGACCGAGGCGGCGCGCGCCATCCTTCAGTGGGCTTTCCGGGAAACGACGCTCCCGCGCGTTTTCGCGGGAGCGGATCGGCCCAACGCCGCCTCCTTCCGGGTCATGGAGAAGCTCGGGATGCGATTCTCCGAAACGCGCTTGACCGCGGCGGGCGAAACGCCCTACTGGGTGATCGATCGCCCGGAGTCTGCTGGAGAACTACTGCAGCGGTAGACGCCCCGCGAACCCTTCCTCGTATCCGTGAAAATACTCGAGCGACGCCTCGGGGTACTTCCAGCAGTAGTAGCCGGCGCCGGAGTCGAAGTCGACCAGCCAGAGTCCTTTGATCTCGGCGCCGAGCGCGAGAATCTCGCGGGCCCACTCGCCGACCACGGTCTGTCTCTCCTCCTCCGACTCCTCGGTCTCGGCCAGCCGCGCGAACTTGAACACCGCGTCGGACGTCAGCTCCTTCACCTTCGGGAGCAGCGTCCGGGCCTCCTCGAGCGTGAAGATCCGTTTCTGCTGGGGGGAGAGGGTGACGAGCTCCGCGCCTCCGGACGTCAGGCCGCGCTCGCGGACGACCCGGATGAGCTTCTGCACCGCGTCCGCGTCCTCCCCCGAGGCGCCTTCGACGTAGGTCTCGAGCGCGGCGAGGGCCTCGGAGGTCCTCCCGCTCTTCAGAAGAAGCAGGCCACGCTCGCGCGAGTACGTGAGCTCCTCCGGATCGAGGACCTCGGCCCATCGGATCGTCTCCAGCGCCTCGGCGTACTTCTCCCGCCGCTCCCAGGAGCGGCGCAGGTTCGACAGAACGCGCGCGAGGATCGACCGCTCGGTGTCCGGCGCGAAGATCTCGTCGGGCAGCGAGAGCGGCGAGCCGAACACGGCGCTCACGCGGCGGGCGACGGAGTCGCGGTCGCGGAGGACTCCCCCATCGAAGGGATCGAGGTACGTCTCCTCGGGCAGGTCCGGCCCCCCGATCACGAAGTGGCCCGGGAGTCCGATGCCGGCGAGCCGGATCCCGGCGCGGCGCGCGACCTCGACCGTCACGATCGACAGCGTGATCGGCATTCCGCGCCCCCTCCCGATGACGCTCGCGACCGAGGAGTTGTGGGGCTCGTCGTAAGTCTCCTGGTCCCCCTGGAATCCGGCGTCGACGAAAAGGACCTGGCGCAGCGCGTCGATCCCGGGCTCCCCCCATGCAAGACGGTCGCGCACCTGCTGCCCCAGCTCGGCGGCCTTCGCCCGGGCCGCCTCCAGGTCTTCGGCCGGGTCGATCAGGGCCGCGATCAGGAGAGCGCCCTCGAACACGTCGAGCTCCTCGGTCGACGCCAGGAACTCGAAACGGCGAAAGAGGTCTTCCCGGTCCATCAGTCTCCGATGCGTCGGGCGATCGCCACGCCGTCTCGCAGCGGCACGATGACCGACTCGAAGTCGGGGCGCGCGAAGAGGCGCCGGTTGAATTCGCGGATCCCCTCCGTGGCGCGGTCGCGGACGTCGGGGTCGACGACCTTGCCCGACCAGAGGACGTTGTCGGCGAGGAGGTAGCCGCCGGGACGCACGCGGGGCGCGGCGGCCTCGAGCGCCCGCGGGTATCCGTCCTTGTCGATGTCGATGAAGACGACGTCGAACTCGCCGGTCTTCCGCTCGAGCGTTGCGACCGCCTCCCCGATCTCGATCTCCACGCGGTCGGCGAGCCCGAGGCGCTCGAGGTACCCGCGGGCCTCCCGCGCGTTCCCCTCGCTGGCGTCGGTGTACACGACCGTGCCCGAGGCCCCCACGGCCTGCGCGAAGAACGCGGTGGAGTAACCGATCGCGCTGCCGAGCTCGCAGACGCGGACGGCCCGGATCGAGCGCGCGAGCAGGGCGAGGAGCGAGGCCACCGCGGGCCCCACGATCGGAATGTCCCGCTCCTGCGCCACTCTTTCCATCTCCGCGATCACGGGTTCCCGTGGCGGCAAGAGCTCGATCAGATATCGATCGAGCTCCCGGGAAACGAGCGGTATCACGCGCGAATCATAGCTGCCGCCTTCTGTAAGATCGTCGCGTGCCTTCCGGCCCGGATCTCCTCGACAGGCTCCTCCGCGGCTTGCCGGAGGCCGAGTACCGGCGGATCGTCGAAACGCGACGCGACCTCCATCGCCATCCCGAGCTGGCGTTCCAGGAGACGCGAACGGCCGGCGTCGTCGCCAGCCGCATTGCGTCGCTCGGCGCGACCCCGCGGACGGGCGTCGCGAAGACGGGAGTCGTCGCGGACCTGGAAGACGGCGCCGAGCGGCTCCTCGTCCGCGCCGACATGGACGCGCTGCCGATCGTCGAGGCGAGCGGCGTCGAGTTCGAGGCGGAGACGCCCGGAAAGATGCACGCGTGCGGCCACGACGGCCACGTCGCCATCGCGCTCGCGGCCGCGGAGCGACTCGTCGAGAGGCCCGCGGGCCCGGTGCGCCTCGTTTTTCAGCCGGCGGAGGAGACGGGCGGCGGCGCGCGCGCGTGCGCGGAGGCGGGTGTCCTGGAGGGCGTCCGCGCGGCCGTCGGGCTGCACCTGTGGAACCAGATGCCGGTGGGCCGCATCGGGGTCAACCGGGGCGCGCTCATGGCGGCGGTCGACGAGTTCGAGATCGTCGTCGAGGGGCGCGGCGGCCACGGAGCGGCTCCCCACGAGACGACGGACCCGATCGTGGCGGCCGCGCGGATCGTCGAGGCTCTTCAGACGATCGTGTCGCGCGAGGTCTCGCCGCTCGATCCCGCGGTGGTCACGATCGGTACCCTTCACGGCGGCGACGCGTTCAACGTCATCCCTTCGTCCGTGCGCCTGACCGGGACCGCGCGCTGGTTCACCGAAGCGACCGGCGCGGCGATGCCCGGACGGATCGAGCGGATCGTCACGCACACGGCCGCCGCGGCGGGATTGACCGCAAGGCTCGACTACCGGCGCGTCAACCGGCCGGTGGTGAACGATCCGCGCATCGCCGACCGCGTCATCGCGGCGGCCACCCGCCTGCTCGGCGAGGAGAACGTCGAGATCGAAACGCGCACGCTCGGCGGGGAGGACATGTCGGTGTACCTCGACCGGGTGCCCGGCTGCTTTTTCTTCGTCGGCTCCGCGCCGGAGGGTCCGCATCGGCCGCATCACTCGCCCCGCTTCGCCATCGACGAACGGGCTCTGGCGGTCGCGGTGACCCTGATGGAATCGGTCGTGAGAGATCTGCAGGGATAGCTCCCGACCTTGCAGGTCCCGACTCTCGTCTTTCTCGGCGCCTACCTCCTCGCCGTCCTGTCGGTCGGCTTCCTCTATCGCCGTCGCGCCGGAAGGGACGAGGCCTCCTATTTCGTGGCCGATCGGAGCCTCTCCACGTTCTGGAGCTTTCTCGGGCTCGCGTCTCTCACGACGGGCGGGTCGACGACGATCGTGCTCGCCTCGTACGTGTACGCGCACGGCATCGCGGGCCTCTGGCTCGATCTCGCCGGAGCCCTGGGGCTTGCGCTGCTCGGACTCTTCCTGGCGGGCCGCGTGCGGCGCGAGGGGGCGGTCACCCTTCCCGAGATCGTCGGGCGCTATTACGGAAAGGGGGCGGGCCGCGCGGCCGCGGTTCTCGTCCTCGTTTCCGAAATCGTGTGGTTCGCGCTTCTCGTCACGGCGACGCAGACCGTCCTCACCGCCGCGCTTCGGGTGCCGCCCCTGCCCGCGCTCCTCGCCTCGACCGCCGTCTTCGTTGCGTACACCGCGCTGGGCGGACAGTTCGCGGTCGCGCGCACGGACCTCGTCCAGTACGGCGTGATGCTCGCTGCGATTCCGGGCGTCGCGCTCTACTACGCGCTCACGGGCGCCCACGGGCTCGGCGGCCTGCCGCCGGAGGCCTGGAGCTTCCCCGTCGCGGCGGACCTCTCCGCCGGCGACGTCCTCGCTCTCCTCGTCTTGATCGGCCTGCCCCACCTCGTCGGCAGCGACGTCTACGCGAAGCTGCTGTCGTCGCGGGACGAGCGGGCGGCGCGGCACGCGGCGCTCCTGGCCGCGGCGTCCAAGGTCGTCTTCGGGCTCGCGGTGGCGGCGATCGCGCTCGCCGCGCGCAAGGCGCTGCCGCCCGTCTCGCCCGCCGACGCGCTGCCGGCGGCCGTCGTCGGGTTCGCCCCGCCCGCGGCGGCCGCGCTCGTCCTCGTGGGCCTCGTTGCCACCATGCAGACTTCGGCCGACGTCGTCCTGCTCTCGGCGTGCGCCGTCACGGTGCGGGACATCGCTCCCGCCTTCCTCGGCCGCAGCCCCGGCGTGGCGGCGGCCCGCGCCCTGGCGCCCGTGTACGGCGCCCTCGGGCTCCTCGTCGCGCTCGCGCTCGGCTCGAACGTCGTCGAGACGCTGAAGCTCGGCTATTCGATCTTCGCCGCGGGCATCATCCTTCCCGTGCTCGCCGCGCTCCTGCCCGGCAGGACGCGCGTGCCCCCCCGGGGCGCGATCGCGGCGATGGTCGCGGGAGGAACCGTCGCGGCGGCCGGGCGGCTCTTTCCGGATCTCGCGTTCGGCGTCGACCCGGTCCTCCTCGGAACGGGAGTGAACTTCGTCGTCCTCGTCGCGTCGAGCCTCACCTCCCGTTCTTCCCGTTTTCCGTTTTCCGTTTCCCGCGGATGAGCGACGCCGAGCCCCCCGTCCCGGCCCAGGCCCACGAGGCCTTTCTCCGCCCGGCCGGCCCCAATCTCGGCGTCGCGCCGCCGCGCGGGGAGATGCGGCCGCGCCGCGGCATGTTCTCCTCGCTTTCCCATCGGCCGTTCCGCCGCTACTGGATCGGCCTCTTCCTCTCGAACATCGGAACGTGGATGCAGGTCGTCGCGCAGGGGTGGCTCGTGCTGCGCCTCTCCGACTCGGCTCTGATCCTGGGCCTCGTCGGATTCGTCGGATCGATCCCGACTCTCGTCCTCGCTCCTCTCGCCGGCGTGGCCGCGGACCGGGTGGATCGCCGCAAGCTTCTGCTCGCCACCCAGTGCGCGCAGATGATCTGCGCACTGGTCCTCGCCGCGGCGACGGGACTCCGATTCGTGTCGGTCCCGCTGGTCGCGGCGGTCGCCATCGTCAACGGCCTGGCGAACGCGTTCACGATGCCCTCCCACCAGTCCCTGTTCCTCGACCTCGTCGGGAGGGAAGACCTGCTGAATGCGATCTCGCTCAACTCGATGCAGTTCAACCTCTCGCGCGTCATCGGGCCCATGATCGCCGGACTGACGATCGCGGCCTTCGGTGAGACCGGCTGCTTCCTGCTGAACGCGATCTCCTACCTCGCCGTGATTGCGGCCCTGGCTGCCCTTCCCTCGCTGCGAAAAGGGCGGCCGGGCAGCCGGGGAGCGTGGGTCGACCTCCGGATCGGGGTCCGCTTCGCCCGGCGGCGACGGATCATCCTCCCGCTGCTCGCGATCGCCGCAGCGCTCGCCGTGTTCGGAACGCCGGCCGTCACCCTCGCCCCGCTCTTCGCCCGGAAGCTGCTCCACGTGGGCCCCGAGGGACTCGGCGGGATGCTCTCCGCCGTCGGCCTCGGCGCCGCGTCCTCGGCCCTCCTCCTCGCGTCCCGGGGCGATTTTCGACGCAAAGGACGCGCCGTGATGGTCTCGGCCCTCGGGTTCGCGATATCGCTTCTCGGTCTGGCGCTCTCGAGGCAGTACGTGGTCTCGCTCGCGTGCCTCGCGCTCCTGGGAGCGTCCATGTCGACGTCTGCGTCGCTCATCAACACGCTCCTTCAGACGACGGCTCCCGACCGGCTCCGCGGCCGCGTCATTTCTCTCTACGCGCTCGCCTGGCTCGGCCTCGTGCCGATCGGGAACCTGCAGGCCGGCGCCGTCGCCGAGCGGTTCGGGCCGGCCTCGGCGCTCTTCGTGGGCGTGGCGGGGATCCTTCTGACGCTTCTCGTCGTCCGGGCGCGGGTCCAGGACTGATGGCTTAGGCTATGCCCCGGATGATGATGAGGCGGTTTTCCCGGGCCGCTCGCGCCGCCGTTCTCTGCGCGGCCGCGATCTCCGCCGCGGACGCGTCGGGGGTTTCTTCCGAGCCCTTCCGGCCGAAGGGGCGCTACAACAACTCGGTCCACCGCTTCTTCCCCGACCTGGACTCGCGGTTGAACGCCGTCCGGTACGGGCGCTGGCGCGCGCTCGAGATCGCCTGGAGAGTCGGGGTCACGCCGGAGCTCGACCGCGAGTTCTCGGCGTTCCTCCTGAAGCTCCTCGCGAATCCGCCCCGATTCCCGCCGGAGGCCGTGTTCGTCTGTCCGAACTTCGCGCGCGAAGCGTCGAGCGTCTTCCACGCCCTTCACTGGGGCCAGGTGTTCGAGCAGCAGGTCAGCGACATCCTCGCGTCCGCCGACGCGGAGCCCACCGTGACGGGGGAGCGGCTCGCCCGGGCGCTCGAGGCGTACCGGCGGGAGCCGTGGGCGCTGTCGGAGCCGCCGTCGGAAGCGTCGCAATCGCTGGCGTTCCAGCTCGCGCCGATGTCCGCCCGGATCCTCCTGTCCGGCACGCGTCTCTTCATTCTCGCCGCGGAGGGGCTGGCCGCTGCCGACTTCGGCCAGCAGCGGTGGAAGGTCCGCGACACCATCGCCGAGTTCGACGCGTCGCTCTCGCGCGACCTGACCCAGTCGGAAGCGACGTATCGCGTCGCAGCCCCCATCGTTTCGGAGCGGTACCCGGCCATCGCGGAGAACCTCGACCGGCTGGCGCGCTTCCGCGTCGAGGTCTATGGCGCGCTGGTGCCGGGCGCGGCGACCCCCGGGTCCCGGCGCGAGCGCGACGCGCTGCTCAAGGCCGTCGCGGAGCGTTATCGGATCCCGACTCGAGGAATCGGTGTCGAGTAGCGGCCGCAAGTTCCCTCTCCCCTCCGGGGGGAGGGTCAGGGTGACGGGCGCTCTCTTTGCCGCGGGACTCTTCGCAGCATCACTCCTCCCCGCCCAGATCCTCCCCAATCTCGAGCCGGAGCGGCCGCTCGCCGTCGAGGACGCCACCCCGATCCCCTATCGCGCCCTCTCCGCCGCGATCGACTGGACGTACAACCTCCGCCGTGGAGGCCTGAACGACCAGGGCCCCGGCCTCTCCCTGACCTACGGAGTCCTGCGCGATCTCCAGATCGGCGCCGCGCAGCGCTACGTGACGCGGCCCGGCCGAAACGCCCTGCGCGGGATTTCGTCGGGGGACCTCGAGCTCCACGCGCTCTACGGCCTCGTCGCGGAGGGGGCCCGACGCCCCGCGCTCGCCGCGCGCGTCGGGGTCGTCTTCCCGACCGGCCTCGACTCGCGCGGCACCGACCTCGAGCTCGGCGGCATCGCGACGCGGTCCTTCGGCGCCTTCCGGGTCCACGGCAGCGTCCGGTGGACACGGCTGGGAGACATCGTGCCGACCGAACGAGCCGACCGGCTCGAGGGGGGGCTCGCCGTCGACTTCCTGGCGAGCGCGGCCGGGCGGACGGACACCCTCATCCTCGCCGACGCCACGGTGCGCTCGAGCCCTCTCATCACCGGCAATGCGATCCTGGACGTCGAGGTCGGCGCGCGGCAGCGGATCGGGATCCAGACCGTCGCGTTCGGGGTCATCGGCTCCCAGATCTCCGACACGCCCGACCGCCCGCGGCTGCGGCTCCGGCTGGGCCTTTCGCACTTCTTCTAGCGCTCCGTGGATTTCAAAGTCTTCGACTGCCACGTCCACGTGCAGCCGTGGGAGCAATTCCGCCCCTCGAGCCGCGACCTCATGACCCGCGCGCGGAGCGACACCGAGCGCCTCGAACGCCTGATTCGCGACCCCGCCGAGCTCCTCCGTCTGATGGACGAGGAGGCGATCGAGCGGGTGGCGCTCATCAACTACGTCGCGCCGGAGGTCATCGGCTTCGACGAATCCGTGAACGAGTGGGTCTCCCGGTACGTCTCGGGCCACGAGGACCGTCTGGTCGCGGTCGGTTCGGTTCACCCCCGGCGCACGAAGGACGCCCGGGGAGACACGTCCCGGCTCTTCGAGCTCGGCATCCGGATGCTCAAGGTGCACCCGCCGCACCAGCTCTTCCCCGCCAATGACTACCTCTCCGGCAACGACGCGCTCGCCGGGATCTACCGGACGGCCGAGGAGCACGGCCGTCCGGTCATGATCCACACGGGGACGTCGGTCTTTCCGGGGGCGCGCAACCGGTTCGCCGACCCGATGGCGGTGGACGACGTCGCCGTGGACTTCCCACGGCTCCCGATCGTGCTCGCGCACGCCGGGCGGCCGCTCTATATGACGACCGCGGTGTTCCTGGCGCGGCGGCATCCCAACGTGCGCCTCGACCTCTCCGGCATCCCCCCGCGGAAGCTCCTCGAATACCTCCCCCGCCTCGAGGAGATCTCGGACCGCTGCCTCTGGGGAACCGACTTTCCGAGCCCCGGCATCGCGTCGATGAGACGCAACGTGGATGACTTCCTCACCCTCCCGATTTCGGAGTCGGCCAAAAAGCGGATTCTCTATGACAACGCCGTGGCACTCCTCGGATCCTGAGCCGTAAGACGGAAAACGGAAAACGGCGCGGAGCCGCCTCCTCGTTTCCCCTTTCCCGTTTTCCGTTTTACGATCGCCCGATGCGGGTCCTCGTCGTCGGCGCCGGAGTCATGGGGCGCGGGATCGCCGGCACGTGCGCCCTCTCGGGCCACGAAACGCTCGTCTTCGATGCCGACCCGGAGGCCCAGCGCCACGTCCGCGGGGCAATCGAGTCCTCCTGGGCTCGGGCGGTCGAGCGGGGCAAGCTCCTGGCGCCGGCCGTCGAGGACGCCCACCGGCGGCTGCGGGTCGTCGAACGCCTGAAAAACGCAGCCGACGTCGACTTCGCGATCGAGGCGGTTCCCGAGGCGCTCGATCTGAAGCGGATGGTGATGAGCGAGCTCGACGACCTGTGTCACGAGCGCGCGATCTTCGCCTCGAACACGTCCTCCCTCTCGATCACCCGGATCGGCCGCGCGACCGGGAGGCGCGATCGGATCATCGGAGTCCACTTCTTCAACCCGGTCGCGGCGATGCCGCTCGTCGAGGTCGTCCGCGGGGAGGACACCTCCGACGCGACGGTCGAGCGGACGCTTCTCTTCGTCCGGTCGCTCGGCAAGGAGGCAATCCGGGTGAACGACTCGCCCGGCTTCGCCACTTCCCGTCTGGGGGTCGCGCTCGGGCTCGAAGCGATGCGCATGGTCGAGGACGGCGTCGCGCGGGCGGAGGACATCGACCGGGCCATGGAGCTCGGCTACGGACACCGGATGGGACCGTTGAAGACGAGCGACCTCGTCGGACTCGACGTGCGCCTCGCCATTGCCGAAGGGCTCGCTCGGGAGCTCTCCGGCGAGCGCTTCCGGCCCCCCGAAATCCTGAAGAAGATGGTCGCCGAGGGAAGGACCGGGAAGAAGGCGGGAGAGGGGTTTTACGTCTGGGAGGGAGACAAGCCCGTCCCGCGGAGAGACGCGTGAACGACCGCCGCAGCCTGACCGCCGGCCTGGTGCTCCTGGTGCTGGGCGGGTTCTTCCTCCTCTCGCGGACGTACCACCTTTCCGGGCCGGGCGTGACGCTGTCGCTGATCGGTACGATCTTTCTCGTCCTCTCGGCGGTCCGGGGTTTCCGCGGCCCGCTCCTGCCGGCCGGCGTGCTGCTCGGCCTGGGCGCGGGGTTTCTGCTTCGGGACCCGCTCGCGGCGCTCCTGCCCCCCTGGGCGACGATCGTCCTCGGCCTGGGCGCCGGGTTCCTCCTCGTCGCGCTCCTCGACCGCGTCGCGGGTCACGCCGGCCGCCGCCCGTCTCCGCTCGTGCCGGGCGTCATCCTGGTGGCGGTGGCGCTCTTCGGTGCGCTCGTGCAGCACACTCCGATCCTGGACGTGCTGGGGCGGATCGAGAGCCTCTGGCCGTGGGCTCTGGTGGTTGCCGGGGTGTTGCTGGTCGGACAGGCGCTCGTGAGGAAGCGGCGAACCTAGCCTTCATCTGTCATTCCGAGGAGCGAAGCGACGATGCATCTCTCGCTCGACGAGGGAGAGATCCTTCGGTTCGCTCAGGATGACAGGGGAAGCTCTAACTCAGGTCGAGCAGCTTCGGCACCGGCGGGCGGGACGCCGACGGGGGCGGCGCCTGGCCGCGCCGCACCGCCAGGAGCCGCGCGGTCAGCACGAGGACCGCGAAGGCCACGACGAGCATGGCCCCGAAGAGGCCGGTTGCGAGGCGGTGGTAACGGTCGAGGAGCAGGCGGGAAGGGTCCGCCGCCGGCAGGTTGTCGATCAGCCCGGGCGCCTCGGCGCGGATCTTGTCGATCGGCGGGATGAGCAGCTCCCGGATGACGAGCACGGCGAAGAAGCCGGCGATGGGCAGCCGGGTGAGGAGGCTTCGGGTCAGGGGCGGAACGCCGTCGCGGGTCAGCAACCACGACGTGACGAAGAGGACCCCGAAGGCGACCTCGGCCAGCACGCAGGCCGCCGACAGGACCGGGCTCGTGAGGCTGGCGGCCAGGTCACGCGTGGGAAGGAGCCGGAAGGCGGCCGGAGCGACGATCGCACCGAAGAAGAGCGCGGGCCCGATCGCGAGGGCGAGGGCGCCCAGGTGGAGGAAGAGGAGGGGCGACTCGAGCCGCCGCGCCCAGTCCTCTTTATTACGGGGCATATTCGGCGCGCGCCGGCGGGATCTTC
>DATIBN010000260.1:0-9813 GCA_035457525.1 Thermoanaerobaculia bacterium
TCCACTTCCACTTCTAGGGCCGCCGCGCCGCCGCTTCCGAAAGGCATCGCGCGGCGGGTCTCGGCTGCGCGAGCTCTCGCGCGAGAGCGCCGGATCCCGATTTTCCTCGTGGGCGGCGCGGTGCGGGACCTGCTCCTGGGGAGGCCCGGGCAGATCGCCGACGTGGACCTCGTCGTCGAGGAAGATGCGCCGGGATTCGCCCGCGACCTCGCGCGGCGGCTCGAAGCTCCCGTGAAGCTCCACGGCCGGTTCGGAACGGCGGTGGTCGAAACGCCCTCGCGAGAACGCCTGGATGTGGCGACCGCCCGGAAGGAAAGTTACGACCGGCCCGGCGCGCTTCCGCGCGTACGTCCCGGAACGATCCAAGACGACCTCGCGCGGCGCGACTTCACCGTGAACGCGATGGCGATGGAGATCGCGCGGCGCGGCCGCCCCCGCCTTCTCGATCCCTTCGGCGGGCGGGCGGACCTCCGGCGCAGACGGATCCGCATGCTCCACCCGGGCTCGCCCTCCGACGACGCCACGCGGGCATTCCGGGCGGTTCGGTACGCGAACCGCCTCGGTTTCACGATCGATCCGGAGACCCGGCGATGGATCCGCGACGCGGTCGAAAGCGGGGCGGTGAACGCGGTGTCGGGCGACCGGCTCCGCCGGGAGCTCGCGCTCATCTTCTCCGAGGCCGACCGCGGCCGCGCCGTGCGGGAGCTCGGGCGACTGGGCCTCGCCGCCGCCCTGCACCCGTCGCTCGCCTTCGATGCGGCGACGCTCCGCCGCCTCCGCTCGGCCGAGCGCCTCGCGTCGAAACCCGGTCCCGCACCGACCTGGCTCGTGTACCTTCTTGCATGGATGGGTGAGGGAAGCGAGGGGATGGCGGCGGCGGTCGCGGAGCGGTTGAACTTGCCGCGGAGGGAGGGCGCCGCCGTGCGTCGCTGGCCGCACACGTCAAGAGGGCTCGTCGCAGCCGCCCGGGCGCCTCTTCCGCGCCGGATCGCCGCGATCGAAGGGGTCTCGGCCGACGAGCTGATCGCTGCGGCCGCGCTCCTGTCCGTTCCACTCGCGCGTTGCCTGCTCGAGGCGCGAAAGGCGGCCGGGCTGCACCTGACGATCCGCGGCCGTGATCTCCTGGAAGCCGGGGTCCCCGCGGGCCCGGCGATCGGCCGGGCGCTCTCCGCCACCCTGTCCGCGCGGCGCGACGGAACGATCCGAGTTGACGAAGAGCTCGCATTCGCGCTGAAGTCGGTGCGGTCGTGATCGCGAGCGCTGTCCTTATAGTCTCGTCTCTCGCGTCCAACGCCGCCGGACCTCCCGCCTCCCCGGTGAAACCGACGTTCTGCGTGGAGTGGGTGCGTCAGTCCCGCGAAGGCTACGAGCGAATCACGCTCTTCGCCGACGCCACGGTGATCTGGAAGACGGTCGATTCCGCGGGCGACCGGCTCCGGCGCAAGACTCTCGCGCCCGAAGAGCTCGAGTTCTACTGCTCGTATTTCGCGCGCCCGGAGGTCTGGAGCGTGGCGGACGACCTGCGCACCGGGCTCACGGGGGAGTTCTCCTCCCAGTCTTCGATCACGGTCACCCGCAAGGACGGTGCGGTGAAGAAGGTGCGATACGACGAGTTCTCGCCGCTGACGGCGGAATCGGCGGCGCTGCGGTCGGCGCTCGAGGGCCTTCGCGGCATCTTCACGAACCCGCTTGCTCCCGCCTCGCGCTTCACCGCGGACGCTCTCCCGGCCGGGACGCTCCTGAAGCGATTCGACGGCGCGATGTTCCGGGTCCTCCGCATCGACAGGGAGAAGGGGGTCGTCGAGATCGCCGGCGTCAACGAGCCGTACTCGCAATTCGTGAAGATCGAGGAGCTGCGGTTCCAGTTCTCGCCGCCGGAGTGATGACGGACGCGACCCTCTCTCCGCTCGCGGGGAGAGTCGAGGTGAGGAGCGCGGTTTGAGCCGCCGCAATGCCGCTCCCCGAATCCTCTCCGGCCGCTGGAAGGGCCGCGCCTTGAAAGTCCCGAAGAGCGCCCGTCCCACTTCCTCGCGCGCCCGGGAGGCGCTCTTCGACATCCTCCAGGACGACGTCGCCGGGAGCCGCTTCCTGGACCTCTTCGCGGGAAGCGGCGCGGTCGGGCTGGAGGCGCTCTCTCGCCGAGCGTCGCGGGTGGTCTTCGTCGAGAAGGACAGCGCGGCCCTCGAGGCAAACCTCTCGGCGTGCGGCGCGCAGCCCGAGGAGCACGAGCTCCTCCGGGAGGACGCCCGCGACGCCGCGGCCACGCTGTCGCGGCACGGCGAGACGTTCGACGTCGTCTTCGCGGATCCGCCCTATGCGGTGAAACCCGCCTTCTCGCATTCACTCGCGGAGCTGCTCGCGCCGGGAGGGAAACTCGTCCTGCAGACGGACTCCGCTGCCGACCCGCCGAACGTCGCCGGCCTCGTCTCCGGTGCGCGCCGCGCCTACGGGCGCAACGTGTTCTGGTTCTTCGAACGGGCGCCCGCCGACGCTCCCACCGACTGAGGCCGTTGCCTCGG
The DNA here is from genome assembly GCA_035457525.1 of Thermoanaerobaculia bacterium. GTDB lineage: Bacteria > Acidobacteriota > Thermoanaerobaculia > UBA5066 > Gp7-AA6 > Gp7-AA6. Next base: position 2,520 of record DATIBN010000260.1, read on the forward strand.
TGCCGAGCGGGATGGTAGTCTGCGCCGTTCACAATTTTGGGGGTCAGGTCTCCACTTGCCACTCGCTACGCGAGATGGCAAGAGCTTTCCGGCAAAACGACGGTTCGCGATGACTCGTGAAGACCTGACCCCGAGGAGTGGCTGAATGCTTCACAACGGCCGGCACTTTTTCACGTCGGAGTCCGTGACCGAGGGGCACCCCGACAAGATCGCGGACCAGATCTCCGACGCGGTGCTCGACGCCGTCATGCGCGACGACCCGATGGGTCGCGTCGCCTGCGAGACCCTCGTGACCACCGGGCTGGCGTTCATCGCCGGAGAAATCTCGACGAAGACCTACGTCGACCTGCCGTCGATCGTCCGACAGACGATCAAAGAGATCGGCTACACGCGCGCGAAGTTCGGCTTCGACTACGAGACGTGCGCGGTGATCTCCTCGATCGACCCGCAGTCTCCGGACATTGCGCAGGGCGTCGACACCGGCGGCGCCGGGGACCAGGGAATGATGTTCGGCTTCGCCGTCCGCGAGACCGAGGAGTTCATGCCCCTCCCGCTGACGCTCGCGCACGGTCTCGTCCGCCGCCTGTCCGAAGCGCGGCGGAAAGGGGAGCTCGACTTCCTCCGGCCGGACGGAAAATCGCAGGTCACCGTCGAGTACGAGGGCCGCCGTCCCATCCGGGTCGAGACCATCGTCGTCTCCACCCAGCACGCCGAGGCGATCAAGCACCCCGCCCTGAAGGAGGCGGTGATCGAAGAGATCATCCGGCCGGTCATTCCCGCCGACCTCATCACGCGCGAGACCAAGTTCCACGTCAACCCGACCGGCCGCTTCGTCATCGGCGGCCCCCAGGGCGACACCGGCCTCACGGGGCGCAAGATCATCGTCGACACCTACGGGGGGAGCGCGCCGCACGGAGGCGGGTCGTTCTCGGGCAAGGACCCCACCAAGGTGGACCGTTCCGCGGCCTACATGTCCCGTTACATCGCCAAGAACATCGTCGCCGCCGGGCTTTCCGACCGGGTGCTCCTGCAGCTCGCCTACGCGATCGGCGTGGCGGATCCGGTCTCGGTTCACGTCGAGACGTACGGCACCGGCAAGCTCCCGGAGGAAAAGATCGTCGATCTCATCCGAGAGCATTTCGTGCTCACCCCGCGCGGCATCATCGAGACGCTCGACCTGCGGCGGCCGATCTACAAGGCGACCGCGGCGTTCGGCCATTTCGGCCGTCCGGAATTCGCGTGGGAGCGGGTCGATCGCGCCGCCGAGCTCGCGACCGCCGCCGGCGTGGACGCGGCGCCCGCGGCGGCCGGCCGATGAGCCCGGCCGTCGCCGCCCGGACCGGCCACGACGTCCGGGATCTCGCGCTCGCTCCGTCGGGCAAGCTCCGGATCGAGTGGGCGGACGCGAGCATGCCCGTCCTGCGGCAGATCCGGGAGCGCTTCGAGAAGGAGAAGCCGCTCGCCGGGACGCGGCTGTCCGCGTGTCTCCACGTGACGACCGAGACCGCCAACCTCGCGCGTACGCTCGTAGCCGGGGGAGCCGACCTCGTCCTCTGCGCCTCGAACCCGCTCTCGACCCAGGACGACGCGGCCGCTTCGCTCGTCGCGGACTACGGGGTCGCGGTGTACGCGATCAAGGGGGAGGATCACGCGACCTACTACGACCACATCCGCGCGGCCCTCGCCCACCGTCCCAACATCACGATGGACGACGGGGCGGACCTCGTCTCGTCGCTGCTCTTTCTCGCGCTCGGGAAGGACGCGGAAGTCGACCCGGTCATCCGCCAGTGGGCGGCGGGCCTGCCGGCGCCGGAGCGCGCGTCGCTCCTTTCCGGGATCATCGGCGGCACCGAGGAGACGACGACCGGGGTCATCCGGCTGCGCGCCATGGAGCAGTCGGGCGTCCTCAAGTTCCCGGTCGTGGCCGTGAACGAGGCGAAGACGAAGCACCTCTTCGACAACCGCTACGGGACGGGGCAGTCCACGTTGGACGGGATCATTCGCGCCACCAACCTGCTCGTCGCGGGTTTGAACGTCGTCGTCGCGGGATACGGGTGGTGCGGGCGCGGCGTCGCAATGCGCGCGCGGGGACTCGGCGGGCAGGTCATCGTCACCGAGATCGATCCGACGAAGGCGATCGAGGCGGCGCTCGACGGTTATCGCGTCATGCCGATGGAAGAGGCCGCGCCGCTGGGCGACCTCTTCGTCACCGTGACCGGGAACAAGTCCGTTCTGCGCGGCGAGCACTTCGAGGTCATGAAGGACGGCGCGGTCGTCTGCAACTCCGGCCACTTCAACGTCGAGATCGAGATCCCGGCGCTCGAGGCTCTCTCGCGGTCGCGGCGGCGGATTCGGGAGTTCGTCGAGGAGTTCGCGCTCGCGGACGGCCGGCGCATCCACCTCCTCGCCGACGGGCGGTTGATCAACCTGGCCGCGGCGGAGGGCCACCCGGCGTCCGTCATGGACATGTCCTTCGCGAACCAGGCTCTCGCCGCCGAGTTCATGGTGAAGAACCATGCGTCGCTCGAGAAGAGGGTGTACCCCGTGCCCGAGGACATCGACCGCGAGATCGCCCGTTTGAAGCTCGCGGCCATGGGTACGGAGATCGACACGCCCACCTCCGAGCAGCGGCGATACATGACCTCCTGGGAAGAGGGCACCTAAGAAAGACGGGTTCTCTCCCGGCTCAGGTCCTGAGTCTCACCAGGAGGAAGCTCGCCGCCGTCGTGAAGAGGACGTGCGGCGACCACGCCGCGAGGATCGGAGGGAGCGCCTCCACGTCTCCCAGCTTCGTGAAGAACGCGGTGGAGACGAGAAAGACCATTCCCAGGACGAGGCCCACCCCGATGCCGGCGAGCGCGCCGCGCTTACCGATCCGGAACGCGAAGGGGAGCGCGAGGAAAGCCATCACCGGCAGGAGCAGGGGACGGGCGAGCTTCCACTGGAGCGCGGTCTCGAGGCTCGCGGTCGGGTAGCCGGTCCTCTTCAGGCGCCGGACGTACCTCTGGAGCTCGCGGAAGCGCATCTCGTCCGGCGTGCGCCGCTCGGCGGCGAAGGCGGCGGGGGGTTCTCCGGCCGTGCGCTCTTCCAGGAAGGTCCCGAACGAGACCGTCTCACCCCGGTCGAAAGCGCGCGTCCATCCCTGCCGGAGGAGCCACGATCTCGTTCCGCCGTCCCAGGCGGCTTCGCGCGCTGCCGAGCGGCGCCGGAGCTCGAAGGACGAATCGAACTCGAAGATGGACGGGGCGACGAGCAGTCCGCGCGACGGGTCGGTCTCCTCGCGGTGCCAGATCCGGCCGTCGCGCGCGTAGTACCAGTTGCGCTCGGCGGGGGTCCGCAACTTCCAGTCTTCCGGATGGCCCTTGATGACGTTCCTGTATCGGATCTCCCGCTGCTTGGCGATCGGGAGCGCGTACTCGCCGATCCCGAACGCGAGAATCGCTCCGAGCCCGGCCGCGACCACGATGGGAGCGCCGAGGCGTCGCACCGAGATGCCGCTCGCCTTGAACGCCGTGTCCTCGTTGTTCTTCGAGAAGATGCCGAGGCAGATCAGCGTGGCGAGCAGGATCGCGAACGGAGCGGCGTCCATCGAGATTGAGAGGAGGAAGGCGCGGTAGTAGCCGAGGACCACTTCCGTCGCCGGGTGGTTCTTCAGGATCTCGTCGACCTGCTCGGAGTAGTCCACGATGAGCGACAGGAGCAGGACCGACGCGACGACGAGCAGCAGCGTCGAGAGGAACCGCGACAGGACGTATCGGTCGAGGAGGGCCGGAAACCGCAGCAGCCCCGAGAACCACGCGCTCCGCGACGCGTCGGCCGCCGCCACGACTCTCCGGCGCCGCCGGAGGAGGGGGAGCCGCCAGCGGCCGCGTTCCCGTCCCGTCCTCCGCGCGGCGAGAGCGCCGATCGCGATCAGCACGACGTTCGGCAGCCACATGGCGATCGCCGCGGGCATGCGTCCCTCCTGCGCCCACGTCTCGCCGTTGGAGATGAGGACGTAGTAGAGAACGAGGATCGCCAGCGAGAGCGCGAACCCGCTTCCTTTGCCGCCGCGGCGGGACGTCTCCGCGAGCGGGATCCCGACGACCGCGAAGGCGAAGCAAGCGAACGGAATCGAAAATTTCTTGTGGATCTCGACTAAGGCAAGGCGTCGCCGCTCCGGTGAGACACTCTTCATCTGGCGCGCGGTCGCGACGAGCTCCGGGAGCGACTGGGCGCGGAGCCCCTTCGCGTACGTGATCCGTTCCTGGGCCGTCATCTCGATGTCTTCGGAGAACAGGATTCGCTGGAACTCGTTGCGGTTGGTGCGATACCGGGAGGGATTCGCCAGGTCCACCTCGTGGACCACCGAGGAGTGGAGGTCGAGCCAGAGCTTGCCGCCCTCGAGCGACAGGGCTCCCCGGCGGGCGACGATGACCCGGTCGGTCTTGTCGTCGTCCTCGCCGAGCTTGAGGAACACCCCCTCGAACGAACGACCGTCCCGGCCGACCCGGTCGAAGAAGAGGGTCACGCCGGGCCGGGGCTCGCGGAAGGTCCGGGGGGCGACGAGGTTCACGACGGAGGTCGCGGCCAGACGCGCCATGGAGCGGGTGAGCGCCTCGTTCGCCCGCGGCAGCACGAGGTTGTAGAAGAGAAACACGCCGATGGACAGCACCGCGGCCGCTCCGAGGGCGGGGCGGTAGAGCGCGCCGGGGCCCACGCCGCAGGCCCGCAGGGCGACGAGCTCCGAGTCGGACGAAAGGCGCCCGACGCCGATCAGGACGCCGAGGAGAAACGCCATCGGCAGCGTGAGGACAACGATCCACGGAATCGAGAGGAGGACGAGCCAGGCGACTTCTCCCAGGCTCGCGCTGCGGCGGACGAAGAACTCCGTCATCATGAAGATCGTCCGGACGAGCAGGATGAACGTGTAGGCGGCGAACCCCAGGAGGAAGGGGGGTCCGATCTCCCGGAGGACCGCACGAGAGAGCAGGCGCATCACAGGGAAGAGTCCGTGGCCTCGGCGGCAGAGTCAAGCCGGCCAGTATGGAACGTCTGATAAGATAGATTATGTAAAATCATATCCGGCAAGATCCGCCCCGATCAGCCGAATTCGTCGGACTGGGGGTCCCAGAACGGACCCTGGAGTCCGATCCCGGCGAAGATCCGCCGGATCTCCTCGGGCTGCGGGCGCCGGGAGTCGGGATCGAGCCGGGTGTCGTACCAGGCGACTGCGAGCTTCCAGAGCTGCTCCAGGCTGACGATCGGCCGGACCGGAAGTCCCCGCTCCGCGCACCACTCACCCACGCGCGCTTCCGACCGGAAGAAGAGCATCGTCGCTCAGGTGTAGACGAGGTCCGCCCACCACTTGGCCGCGGGCACGGCGAAGTGCGCGACGGCAGGCTCCGGGTCGACCGGTCCCTTCCTCCCGACTCGGAGATGAATCGGCTCGAGAGTCTGCTCGCAGCGTGAGAAGACCTCGGCCTCCGCGTGCAGTGCGGCGGGAATCCCCACCGAGTCCCAGCAGCAGTTCGCGAAGTAGGTCCGATCCCCGACCTTGACGGAGTGCTGCGTGGGCACGGCCGAGAACGGCGGCGCCATGCGGATCGTCTCGCCGTCCGGCTCCAGAAACAGCACGCGCTTGCCGAAGAGCCGGGCGAACGCGGCGCGCACCTCGGACGGAGTCTCCCCCAGGTGCCGGGCGATCTCGTCCGCCGAAGGCGCCCGGGTCGTGTCGGCAATCCACCCATAGATTGCGGTCTTGACCCGGACGTCGAACTCCATCAGTAGGACGCCTGGCTTCGCCCGATGCGATCGTGCGGCTTCAAGGAGACTGGAGATCCTGAAGCAGCCGCCCCTGGTTCCAGGCGTCCCAACCCTCCACGATCCGACCCTCGCGGAAGTGGAGCCACGACATCCCGCGGAACTCGGCCGACTTTCGCGACGCCGCGAAGCCGAGGCCCTCTCCGCGATGGGTACCCGTCGCCGACCAGCGCACCACGACGTCGTCCCCCTCGGCGACGACCCCGTCGACCTCGACCCGCAGGTCCGGAAAGGCCTGGAGGAGCGTGGCGCGCGCCGAGAGAAATTCCGATGGGCCCCGGATCTCCATTCCTTCCATGTGACCGACGGCGTCGGAGTGCATCAGCTCTTCGACCGTGGCGTCGCGCCGGTCGTTCCAGACCTCTTCGAACCACCTTCTCGCGAGACTCGCGTTCGTCGCGGACATGTCTCCTCCTTCCCGGATTGCCTCGCGGCGCGTCTTCATCGGCTCGTCCCCGGACTCGAGCTCCAACGTGCGCTCCCGTTGCTCGAGGAGAATCTCGACCTTCTTCTCCGGTTCCAGGTGCCGCTGGAAATCGAGAAGCCCGGCGCGCATCAGGCTACCGCCGCGGGAGCGGCCGTACTTCTTCTCCTGTCGCCTTCCCTCCAGGATGACGAAGAGGACGAGGAGGACGGCTCCCAGGAGGACCCACTTCACTATGGCTGCGGCACGGGAGTGCGGACGCCCCTCGCCGCAGCGCGCGCCTGCTCGAACGGACCCGGAAAATACGACACGTTGTGAAACGCCTCACGGGCGAGGGCCCGGGCGACGTGGCGTGCCTCCTCGGCGCTCGACCCGACGACGATCAGCCGCGTGTTGTGATCTTCCATCGGCAACCGGCCGTCGTCTTTCGCCCGCTTGACCTCCCCGACGTCCTTTCCGTCGAGCACCCCGCTCCGGGGCAGGTTTCGCGCTCGGGCGATCGTCCCGGCCCGGAAGGCGTCGGGCTCCCGGGCATCGATCACGACCGCCGTCGCGTCCCCGCCGAGGACGTAAGCCAGCCCCTCCGGCTCGATCTCGGTCACACCGCCGAGCGCGCGCCAGACGGGTATCCCCAGCTGGTACCGGCGGACGTTGCTGTAGCCGGCCGCGAGGAGCTCCTCGGCCAGGCGTTTGCTCTTGCCGCAGAACGGGCCGTTGCAGTAGAGCACGATCGCCGCCTTCCGGTCCCCGCCGACCACCCGTCCCACCTCGGCCGCGTCGGAGACGTACAGCGAGATGGCCACGCCCGGCTTGGCGGAGAGGTTTCGGGCCCCCGGTATGTGGCCCACCGCGAACTCCCGGAAGGGCCGGGTGTCGAAGACGGTCGCACTTGCGTCACTCAGGATCCTTTCGAGGTCCGCGGTCGAGATCTCCGGCGTGCTCGGGCTTGCTTCCGCCAGAACCGCGTGGCGAATGTCGGGACGCTCCGGCCGGGGTGCCGCGGCCGCCGTTGCGGCCAGGCCCGCGAGCGCCGTCAGAAGGGGAAGACTGACCGCTCGACGCATGGGT
>DATIBN010000261.1:0-3965 GCA_035457525.1 Thermoanaerobaculia bacterium
CGCAGCACCTTGTCCTGGAGGCAGGAGACGAAGTCCTGCCCGCACGCGTTCGCGACGACGGCCGTGAGGAGCACGTACCCCGCCGTCGAGTGAAGAAAGCGCGTTCCCGGGATTCTCGACAGCGCGAGGTTGGAAAAGTACCGGAAGGCATCCTCCGGCTTCTCGCAGTTCCGGGAGGAAGTCCAGCGCTCCGCCGGAATCGCGGGGATGCCGGCGAGGTGAGCGGCGAGCAGACGCGGCGTGATCGGATACGCCTTTTCCGGGAACGCGGGCACGTACCGCTGCACCGGGGCGTCGAGGTCGACGCGTCCCTCTTCGGCGAGCCGAAGGAGCGCCGTCGCGGTCAGCGCCTCCGCCACCGTGTCGACCCGGAACTGCGTCGTCGACGTGACCGGGATCTGACGGCGCGCGTTCGCGTATCCGAATCCCGCCGACCACACGAGCTGATCGTCGAGGGCCACCGCGACCGTCGAGCCGGGGTAGAGCTCCAGGACGTCGGCGAGCAGCCGCCGGGATCGCTCGATCGTGCGGCGGCGCGAGACTGCGGCGGATCCTCCGTCGAAGACGGACTCGACGTCGCCCGTGGCCACGCCGGGGCCCGCCAGCGCGAGCGCCAGTGCGATGACCCTTCTGGCCGCGAGCCGTTTCAAGGTCGCAGAGCTTCCTCGATGTCCTAACGTGCCGGACGAAGAAAAAGTTTTCGCGGATCGCCGCACGCCCTCGTGGGACAGCAAGTTGGCTGCCGCCGGAACGGCGCCCCGCGCCGACGCGGGACGAAATGCGATTTTCCGAGGACGACGCTCAAATAGTTTTTCCGGCGGGCGGGTGCGCACGACTCGGGCGCTCGCGGAGCGATGCGCAAAAAGCTGTCGAAATCCAGAGGATCGAATGCGCCGCGACCGTCGGGAGCGCCGGCACCGGCGGTCCCGTAGCGCCGCTCGTTCGTCCTTCGGTTTCTGGCGTGCACCACGGGGCGGCGGCGGAGCCGCGACGGCGGCAGCGCACCGCGCGATTCAAGGAATTGACGAAGCATCCGGAGATCTGAAGCGCTCGGGTGACGGAGATTCTCCCGCTCGCGGTTCGTCCGCGGGCGGCCCGCCTTCGTCCCCGGTCGCGCGCCTTTCGTGGCACGACGCTTCCGATGGACCGTGGCAACCGCGTTGCTCTTCCGCACCCGCGATGTCGGAAAACGGAAAACGGAAAGAGGACAACGAAAGGAGAGCGTGCATGCTCACGCGAAAAGCTCTCGCGATCTCGGCGATCGCGGTCCTTGCCTCCGCGCTCGCAGTCGCGCAGGGACTCCCGACGGGATCCATCACGGGCAAGGTCACGTCCGAGGGAAACACCCCTCTTCCGGGCGTGACGGTCACCGTGTCGTCGCCGGCGCTCCAGGGCACGCGTGACGTCACGACCAGCAGCAACGGCGACTACATCTTCAACCTGCTCCCTCCCGGCGAATACACGGTCCGGTTCGCGCTCTCCGGAATGACCGGTGTCGAGCGGTCCGTGTCGCTCGGGGCGGGAGGCATGGACCGCGTCGACGTGGAGCTCCGGCCGAGCGCGGTGACGGAGCAGGTGACGGTGTCCGGCGAGGCCGGTGAAGCCGCCGCGATCGAGTCACCCCAGGTTGCGGCGACCTACAAGAAGGAGTTCATCGAGAAGCTTCCGGTCGCCCGCACGCTCGCGGCGACGACGCTGCTGGCGCCCGGCGTGACCAACAACGGTCCGGGGGGCAACGATCGCCTGGCATCGATCGCCATCTCCGGAGCGCCGTCCTTCGACAGCCTGTTCCTGATCAACGGAGTCGTCGTCAACGAGAACCTGCGCGGGCAGCCGCACGACCTCTTCATCGAGGACGCGATCCAGGAGACGACGGTCATCACGGGCAACGTCTCCGCGGAGTACGGACGTTTCACCGGCGGTGTCGTGAGCGCGCTCACGAAGTCGGGAGGCAACAGCCTGTCCGGCTCCTTCCGAACGAGTTTCACCAACGAGAAGTGGGTCGAGAACGATCCTCTGAACGAGAGCCGCGACCTCGACCCGCGAATCGACAAGACGAACCCGGTCTACGAGGCGACGCTCGGTGGTCCGGTCTGGGTGGACCACATCTGGGGATTCGCTGCATTCCGCTCGGCGAAAACGTCGACGTCGCGCCAGACGAACCCCACGGCGGGACCGGGGTCCAGCGGTTTCTCCGCGATTGCGTACGAGAACATCCGGGACACCCGGCGCATCGAGGGCAAGCTCACTGTCTCGCCGACCGCGCGCCACAACATCGTCGGCAGCTACATCGACATCCAGGACGAGGAGGTGAACAACTCCTTCACGACGAACATCCTCGACCTGGACAGCCTCGTCACCCGTCAGACGCCGAACACGCTGCTGGGCATCAGCTACAACGGCGTCCTCACCGACAACCTGTTCGTCGAAGCGCAATACTCGAAGAAGCAGTTCACGTTCGAGAACTCCGGCTCGCCGTTCACGGACCTCGAGCGGGGGACGCTCCTCCTCGATCGGTCGCGCGGGAACGCCCGTTGGAACTCGCCGACGTTCTCGAACGACACGCCGGAGCAGCGCGACAACGAGGGGTGGAGCGCGAAGGCCTCCTACTTCCTCTCGACGGCCAACCTGGGGGCGCACGACATCCGCCTCGGGTACGAGCACTTCCACGACTTCCAGTTCGCGAACAATCACCAGTCGGGCAGCGACTTCCGCATCTTCGCCACGAGCGCGATCATCCGGGGAGACCAGGTCTTTCCGGTCTTCCGCACGCCCGGCGACTCCACGTTCCTCCGCTACACCCCGATCCTCCAGGAGACCCGCGGCACCGACTTCAACACCGAGTCGATCTTCGTCAACGACCGGATCTCGCTCGGCAAACACTGGGCGTTCAACGTCGGGCTGCGGTACGACAAGAACCGCTCCGAGAACAGCGCGGGCTTCCCGGTCTCGGACGACTCCGCGATCTCGCCCCGTCTCGCCGCGCACTATGACGTCGCGGGCGACGGGCGGCTCGTCATCAACGCCGGCTACGGGCAGTACGTCGCCAACCTGACGCTCGGGGTCGCGAACGACACCTCTCCGGCGGGCGTCAACGCCACCTTCGACTGGTTCTACCGCGGTCCGTGCATCAACTGCGAAGTCAACGTGCCGACCGAACAGCTCCTGACCAACGCGCAGGCGATCCAGGCGTTCTTCGACTGGTTCAACTCGATCGGCGGCGTCAACAGCCGCCCGACCCGGCTCCAGGACGTCCCCGGCCTCTCATCGCAGATCCTGCCCGACTCGCTGACGTCGCCGAACGTCAAGGAGTACGTGGTCGGCGTCGGCTCGGCGCTCGGGTCCCGCGGGTTCGCGAAGCTCGACCTGATCTACCGCAACTGGGACGACTTCTACGGGAGCCGCATCGACCTCGAAACGGGGCCGTCGCCGGAGGACCAGTTCGGTAACTTCACGGACCTCGCGATCATCGGCAACGACGACCGGTACGACCGCAAGTACACGGCCGTCCAGACGCAGTTTTCCTACCGGTTCCCGATCGGCCTCTTCACCGGTGGCAACTACACCTGGTCGCGCCTGACCGGCAACCTCGACCCGGAGAACTTCGTCAGCGGGCCCATTCCGGGCAGCGCCGCGGAATATCCCGAGTACAAGCAGTTCCGGCAGAACAGCCCGACCGGTTACCTGGAAGGCGACCAGCGCCACCAGGCCCGCGTGTGGCTCGGCTACGACTTCGTCACGCGGTTCGCGAACTTCAACGTGACCGTGCTCGAGAGCTACGGGTCCGGCCGTGCGTACAGCGCGCTCGGGACGATCGACACGCGGCCGTTCGTCGACAACCCGGGCTACGAGGACCCGCCCGTCGCGGTCAACTACTACTTCGGCGGCGGCCGCGCCCCGTTCCGATTCGAGGACATGACGCGGACCGACCTGGCGCTGAACGTGGACTTCAAGGTCTGGAAGAC
>DATIBN010000262.1:0-4724 GCA_035457525.1 Thermoanaerobaculia bacterium
GGAAACGGTCGCCTGCGCGACCTCGATCCGCCGGCTCGCCGCGTCCCTCAGCTGCTCGGCCGACAGCACCGCGAAGAAGCTCGCCGCGACGTCGAAGGCGAGCGCCCGCCGGATCTCACCCGACGCGTTCTCCTGGGCTTCGAGGTTCCGGGCCGCGCTGCGGGCGACCGGAAAGGCGCGGACGTCGAGAATGTCGGTCTCGACCGTCAGAGTGCCGTTCAAGGCGTCGATCGCCTGGACCGTGATCTCCTCGTCGTCGACGGTGCGGGTCACTTCCCGCGAACGGCGCGTGTAGGTGGCATCGAAGGTCAGATCCGGAAGGAGCGTGGAGTAGGCCTGCCTTCGAAGCGCCCGCGCGCGATCGATGCGGGCCGTCGCGATCCCGGAAAGCTCGTTGTTCCGGCCGGCCAGGGCGAGCGCCTCGGAAAGAGTCAAAGGGGGTCGGGTCGCCGGCGCCGGGATGTCCGAGGCGGGCTCAGCCTGCGGCGCCGCGGCCCCGATCCCCGGGAGGGCGAGGGAAAGAAGGATCGCGGCGAGCAGAAATCCGTTGTCCGGCGCCGATGTCTTGCGTCCCAGAGGTCCTCCGTGCGCTGAAGAACGGAATCTTAGACCGTCGCAATCCCGGCCTCGGACCGGGGTTCGCTCCGGAACCGGGCGGTAGACTCGCGAAATGACGCTGCGACGCTGGATCGAGTACACGGCGGCGATCCTGGCGGGAAACGGAATCTACTTCCTGGTGCTCTTTCCGGGGCTCCCGCCGGCCCTCCAGCATCGGCCCTTCGTGTTCGACCTGGGCCTCGCCTTCGACTTCCTGCTCTGCGTCATGGTTTACGGCGTCATCCGGATGGCGAGCCGTCACGCCGAGCGCTGGAACCGCCGCAGCCTGATGCGCTGATCGAACGCGCTCACCGGCCGGCCGGCATCAGGAAGATCAAGAGGAGGCCGAACAGGAAGCAATAGAGCGCGAACCAGTGCAGACGCTTCGCGTTGACCGCTCGGATGAGCCATCCGATCGCGAAGTATCCGACGACCCCGGCGACCGCCGCCCCGACAAGGTACTTCGCGAAGTCCGGCCCCGCGAAAAAGGCGCTGCCTCTCTCGCTCCAGGCGCCCCAGAGCTCGAGAACGGATGCGCCGAGCACCGCCGGCAGGAGCAGGAGGAACGAAAAGGTGACCGCCCACTGCCGGGAGAGGCCGACCAGCAGCGCGAACGCGATCGTCGTGGCGGATCGGGACAGGCCGGGGAGAACCGCGAGACCCTGGACGATCCCGATCAGGACCGCGTCCCAGGCCGTCGTCTCGTGTCGCTCGCGCCCCCGATCGCGCGCGAGGAGCGACAGGAGCAGGCAGAGTCCGGTCGCGATCTCCATCACTCCCACGAATCTCGGGTTCTGCTTGGACGCCTCGACGGCCCTCTTCAACATCAACCCCACGAGGCCCGTCGGGATCGTCCCGGCAACGACGAGGAGTGCGAGCCTCCAGGCGTCGCGCCGGCGGCCGGGATCGCTCGCCAGCAGACCGCTCACGTCCTCGACGAGCATCTTCCGGAAGAAGATGAACACGGCGATGAGCGTGCCGACGTGGACCATGACGTCGAAGAGCACGCCGACCTGGGCGAACGCGGGCATCAGCATCTCGGCGGCCGAGAGATGTCCGTCGGAGGACACCGGCAGGAACTCGGTCAGTCCCTGGATCAATCCGAGGAAGACGGCCTGAATCCACGTCAACCTGGTCGCCCCTATGCGATGACCGGCACGATCACCGGACGAATTCCGAATTCCCGGCGGCAGACCCTCTTCGCGGCGAGCGCGATCTCGGACCGCAGCCACTCGACGTCGGAGCGTTCTTCCGGCGTCGCGCGGTCGAGCACCTCGCGAGCCACGCGCGACACGTACGCCGCCAGTCCCCCTTCGTCGCGGGCCACGCCGCGCGACACGACCGCGATCTCCTGGCCGTGGACCAGGACGACGACGAACCCCTCCTCCGCGAGGCGGCGGCGGTCCCGCACGACCTCCAGGTCCACCGTCTCCGGGCGCGAATCGAGGAAGATCTTTCCGGTCGGCACCGAGCCGCGCTCGATGGTGAGGCCCGAGGACGTCAGAGTCAGGCGGTCGCCGTTGTCGAGCAGCGGAACGCGATCGGGAGCGAGTCCGCGTTCTCTCGCGATCTCCGCCGCGGCCGCGAGCATCCGCACCTCGCCATGCACGGGGAGCACCGCCCGCGGTTGCAGCATCCCGAGCCAGTCGGCGATGTCGTCGCGGTGCGCGTGCCCGGAGACGTGGATCGGAGGCTCGGTCTCCTTCAAGACGCTCGCCCCACGGCGGACGAGATGGTCGGTGACGCGGTTGACGGATCTCTCGTGGCCCGGAATCGTCCGGGCGGAAAAGAGCACCCGGTCCCCCGCGGAGAGCTTGACGTCCGCGTGCTCGTCGAGCGCGAGGCGATAGAGCGCCGAGAACGGCTCCCCCTGACTGCCGCCCATCAGGCAGAGCACCCGCGCGGGGTCCGCCTCCTTGAGGTCGGCGGACGCGATCCGCGAACCGGAGGGAATCCGCAGACGGCCGAAGCGCTCGGCGATTTCGGCAATCGTCCGCATGCTGCGGCCGAGAATCGCCACGCGCCGGCCCTGGGCGAGCGCGGCGTCCGCCGCCTGCGAGATCCGCGAAACGTGGCTCGAGAACGTCGTGAGCACGATCCGGCCCGGCGCGCCGGTGAACGCCGCGGCGAGCCCGCTTCCGGCGACGCGTTCGGAGAGCGCGCGGCCCGGGCGCTCGGCGTTGGTCGAGTCCACGAGGGCGAGGTCGATCCCGGCGGCGGCCGCGGCCGTCAATCCCTCCACGTCGGTCGTCTCACCGTCGGGCGGGTCGGCGTCGAGCTTGAAGTCTCCGGAGTGCAGGAGGCGCCACCCTCCCGCTTCGATCAGAATCGCCGCGGAGTCCGGGACCGAATGGGAGACGCGGAAAAACGTGAAGGTGAAAGCTCCCGCTCGGATCGGCTCTCCCCGGCGGGCCTCGACCAGCCGCTCGACCGGCACGCTGGCCTCCTCGAGTCGCCGCCGGGCGAGCGCGATCGTGAAGGGGAGCGAGTAAACGGGCGCGCGGCACCACTCGGCCAGCAGCGGAAGCGATCCGACGTGGTCTTCGTGACCATGGGTGAGGAGGATCGCGTCGATCCGGACGTCCCGGAGCGGAGAGAGATCCGGCGCGATCCGGTCGATGCCGGGAAAGGTCTCGTCCGGGAACGAGACGCCGGCGTCGACGACGACATTCGACCCTTCGAAGGAAAGCCACATTACGTTGCGGCCGAACTCGCCGAGGCCCCCGAGCGCGACCAGCGCGAGGTCCGCGGTCCCCGTCATGCCGCTTCGACCCGGGCCGCGAGCTCCAGGTAGTCGTCCAGAGAGAGCTCTTCCGCCCGCGCCCTCGCGCCCCGGCCGATGTCTTCCAGCGCGCGCGCGACCTGCGAGCGGTCGGCCGCGGAGGAAAGGGCGTTGACGAGCGTCTTGCGCCGGAACCGGAACGCGAGCGACGCGAGGCGGAGCGCGCGATCGCGGGCCGCGGGCTCGAACGTGGCCTCCCTCGGGACGAGCTCGAGCACGCTCGACGTCACCTTCGGCGGAGGGCGGAACGCGCCGGGCTGCAGATCGAAGAGAACCCGCGCCCGGGCGTACGCCGCGGTACGAACGGAAAGGTAGCCGTAGTCGTCCGACCCGGAAACCGCTGCGAAGCGCCGGGCGACCTCTTTCTGCACGGTGGCGAGGATTCGCGTGAAGGTGCCGGCCTCCTCGATCGCGCGCGTGAGCACGTGGGTCGCGATGTTGTACGGCAGGTTCGCGACGAGGATCGCCGGGGGCTCCCAGCCCGCTTCCGCGAGCCAGTCGGCGAATCGCTTTTCGAGAACGTCGCCGCGGAAGACCCGGACGTTCTCCCTCCCGGCGAGCTCTCTCTCGAGAGCCTCCGCGCGGAGCGGATCGATCTCGACCGCGAGCAGCCGGCCGGCGCGCTCGGCGAGAGGGCGCGCCAGTGCGCCCTCCCCGGGCCCGACTTCGAAGGCGGTGTCGCCCGGGCCGACTCCCGACGCCTCGACGATCCGGCGGGCCGTCTCGGGGCGGATGAGGAAGTGCTGACCCCAGCGCTTGCGCGCCGGAATCAATCGGCTCTCCGGTGCCCCAGGATTCCCCACCACCACAGGAAGAGGAGGATCGCTGCCTCCAGCACGGCCATGACGAGCATGCCCGTCACGAAAAGGGTGTCGCCCGCGTCCGTGAGCCGCGCGAAGTTCATTCCGAAGAAGCTGGTGACGAACATGAGGGGCAGGAAGACCGTGGACACGATCGTGAGCTTCCGCACGATCTCCGAGAGCTTGTTGTTCTGGATGGAGAGAAACGCGTCGAGCGTCCCCGTGGCGAGCTCGCGGTAGGTGTCGATCGAGTCCGCGATGCGGATCAAGTGGTCGTAGATGTCCTGGTAGTAGAAGATCCGGGCGGCGTCCAGGATCGGCGGGTCGCGCCGGAGCAGCACGTTGACCGCGTCTCGCTCGGGCGCCACGATCCGGCGCAGGAGCGCGAGGTCCTTCTTCAGGTCCAGCAGCCGCCGGAGGTTGACCTGCTCGTAGTGCTCGAAGATCTCGTCTTCGACCCGCTCGAACCGGTCTCCCAGGTCGTCGAAGAACTCGAAGTACTCGTCGACGATCGAGTCGAGGATTTCGTAGAGGAGCCCCGAGAC
>DATIBN010000263.1:0-4323 GCA_035457525.1 Thermoanaerobaculia bacterium
ATTGCGAAGCAATGTGGCAAGTGGAGACCTGACCCCACTTGTGGCACCTGACCCCGCATGTGGCAAGTGGAGACCTGACCCCATTCAGATCACCGTCATCGGCACGAGTGTGAAACAGAGCAGGAAGACGGCGAGGCACACGAGCGCGAGCATCTTGTGGCCGAAGGGGAGAGGCTCGCCGTCGTTCTCGACCGGGGGGTGCCGGACGCCGACGAAGAGCGCCGTGATCAGGCAGAAGAACGCCCAGACGGGCCCCCGTGTCGCCGAGAGCGCGGCGGCGAGCAGCACGCCGTAGGAGATCAAGGGCTGGCGGCGTCCGACCGCCGCCCGCAGAACATGGCCGCCGTCGAGCTGGCCGATCGGCAGCAGGTTGAGCGCCGTGACCAGCAGCCCGAACCACGCGGCCATGAACGCCGGATGTTCCTGGACCGTCGTGCTCGTGAAGCGGTCCGTGCCCGTGAGGTCCTGGATGAACCGGACCAGGATCGGGTAGTCGAAGAGGACGGTCCCCGGCCGGACGGGTTGCGGCCCGATCGACCGCGTGTGCACGACCCCATAAACGAGAAACGGTATCGCGGTGAGAAAGCCGGCGAGCGGGCCCGCGGCTCCGATCTCGATCAGGGCCCGGTTGTCACGGATCGGCTCTTTGATGCGGATGAGAGCACCGAAGGTTCCGATCAAGTTCGGGATCGGGGCGGGCAGGAAGTAGGGGAGAGTCGCCGCGATCCCGTGCCGCCGGCACATGGCGTAATGGCCGAGCTCGTGGATTCCGAGAATGAGGAGAAGCGGGATCGAGAAGGCAAAGCCGTCGGAGAACGCGCCGCCTCGGAGCGGTCCGCCGCCGGCCGAGAAGACGGCGCCTCCGAAGACGGTGGTCGTGACGAACGTCGCCACGAGCAGGGCGAGATGGAAGAGCGGGTGCTCGGGGACCCGCCAGCGGCGGGCTCTCTCCCAGCGGGGCGGCGAATCGAAAGGCGTCGGCGGCGGGGAATCCTTCTCCGATTCCACGCGAGGCTTATATCAGCCGGACGTCAGGGCAGATCGCGCAGATCCTTCCCCGGTTTGAAGCGGATCGTGTTGCCGGGCGGGATCGTGACCTCGACTCCCGTCTTCGGGTTCCGGCCGATGCCGCGCTTCCTCCGCTTCACCTGGAAGACGCCGAAGCCGCGCAGCTCGATGCGATCGCCGGCTCCGAGCGCGGACCGCATCGACTCGATGACGGTCTCGACGGCCGTCGCGGCCTTGGCCCGCGGGATCCGGGCGAGATCGACGACGAGGTCCACGATGTCGGCTTTGATCATTCGCTCCTCCGAAACGGTGGCGCATTATATCTCTGAGGCGGCACAACTTCCGGGCCCGGTCCGCCACCTCCGAGCCTCCGGGGCGCTTTGGCGGTCGCATGCTACATTCGCTCCGGGCATGAACACGGCACCTCCGGCGTTTGGTCGATCATGAAAGCGCGTGCTGCCGCGATCGTCGCGGCGCTCCTCCTCTGCGGAACCCTGGCGGCCCAGGATCTGCGCGAGAGCCGGAAGACCTTCCTCCGCGCCCGATCGGCGATCGCCGAGGGCAGCTACCGCGAGGCGCTCGACCTCTACCGCAAAGTCCTCGAGCTCGTGCCGCAGGACGCCGTCGTGCGGTTCGAGTACGCGCAGCTTCTCCGCGACCTGAACGTGCCGGACGAGGCGATGAAGCAGGCGCAGGAAGTCGTCCGCATCGACCCCGACTTCGTGGAGGGCCGGCGACTCCTCGGCGCGCTCGAGCTCGCCGCCGCCGAACGGGATCCTTCGCGCCTCGCGAACGCGATCGAGCAGCTCGAGGCCGCGCGAAAGCTCTCGCCCGGAGACCCGTCGATCGCCGCGCCGCTCGCGCGCGCGCTGCTCGCGAAAGGCAAGGCCGCCGAGGCGGCGAAGGTCCTCGAGGAAGCGGGTGAGGCGCGCGCGCAGCCGGCCCTGGCCCGCATCGCCGCGGAGGCGAAGGCGAAGAGCGGCCGCACCCGGGAAGCACAGGCGATCTACCGCTCGCTCCTCGAGCTGAATCCCGAGGACCGGGAGAGCGCGGCGTCTCTCATCGATCTCTACGAGGACGACGACCAGCTCGACCAGGCGCTCGAGCTCCTCCAGCGTCTCGAGAAGCTCGACCCCGAGAACCCGAATATCCCCGAACGGATCACGCTCGATCTCGCGCGGGCCGGGCGGTTCGCCGAGGCGGAAAAGCGGGCCCGGGATCTCGCCGCGAAGCGCCCGGAGAACCGCGCGATCCGCCGCCTGCTCGCCCAGGTGCTCTTCGAGAAGGGCAGCTCGCCGGAGGGAGAGAAGATCCTCCGAGCTCTCATCGTGGAAGACCCGGACGACGACGCCACCCGGCGCGCGCTGACCGGCGAACTGATGCGCGAGCGGCGCTTCTCGGAAGCGAAGACGTTCATCGACGAAGGAATCCGACGCGCCGCCGACAACCCGAAGAAGATCCCGGCGCGAGACGCCGCGACCGTCGAGCTCGGGTACCTGGCCGTGCTCCAGAAGGACTACGCGAAGGCGCAGCAGATCCTGGGGCCGCTGGCGGTGAAGGGAACGGAAGTCAATCCGCGGGCCGTGCGCATTCTCGTGACCGCCGCGCGCGAGAAAGAGGACTTCGCCGCCGGCCTCGAGGTCGCGCGCGCCGCGGCCGCCGCCGAGCCGGACAAGCCGGAGTGGAAAGCCCTGGTGGCCGAGTTCCAGCACCGCACGGGCGACCGGAAGAAGGCCGGGGAGGCCCTCGCGAAGCTCGCCGCCTCGGCCGACATCGACGACGTCCTCGCGGCGGCCGACGTCTCGGCGCGCGTCAAGGACTTCGACGCCTCCGCGCGGATCGCCCGGGAGGCGTCGGTCCGCTTTCCGGACAGCTCCGAAGCCCTCTTTCGTCTGGGCGCGGCGCTCGAGCGATCGGGCGCGACCGGAGAGGCGGAGAAGACGTTCCAGAAGCTCCTCCAGGAGCGACCGAACGATTCCGCGACGCAGAACTACCTCGGGTACATGTGGGCCGAAAAAGGGATCCGGCTGGAGGAGGCGCTCGACCTCCTCGAAAAGGCGGTGTCCCGCGAGCCGCGCAACGGCGCCTACCTCGACTCGCTCGGCTGGGTCTATTTCCGCCTGGGAAAACTCGAGAAGGCCCAGACCTATCTCGCCGAGGCCAAGCAGCGCGAGCCCGACGACCCGACCATCGAGGAGCACCTGGGGGATCTTTCGGAGCGGCAGGGGGACGTCGCGAAGGCCATTGCCCACTGGGAGCGCGCCCTCGAGCTGAAACACGAGGAGCCCGAGAAGGTGCGGCAGAAGCTCGCCCGGTTTGCCCGAAAGAGCTAGTTCCTCGCCGCCGCTCCGGACCATCCTCGCGCTCGTCCTCGCCGTCGCCGCGACCACGGCCTGCGCGACCCGGCGGCCCGCTTTCGGCCCGGCGGGCGCGGAAGATTCCCGGCTCGCACTCGACGCGTGGCAGACCGCCCTCGAGCGCGCGGATTCGCTCGGCCCGGCCCGCATCCTCTACGACGCGAAGATGTCCGAGGGACTGGTGAAATTCCCCGGCACTCTCGCCGTCCTCGCGCGGCCCGACGGGATCGAGGCAACCCTCACCGGCCCCTTTGGCTCGCCGGTCGCGACCTATTCGTCGGGGGTGCTCGCGGCGAAGGGCGCGCAGCCCATCCCGCTGGATGCGGAGGAGCTGCGAGCGGTCCTCGCCGGCGTGTGGCGCAGCGCGCCGCGCGTCGAGGGAGCGCGCGCCGGCGAGAGCCTCCTGCGTTTTCCGGGAGCCCAGCGGGTCGAAGCCGTCCTCGACGTCCCGGGGACGCGGGTCGAGACCCTCACGATCGAACGCCCGGAGGCCGACCTCGTCGCGACCTACTCGGGCCGACTCGATCCCTGGCCCGAGAAGATCACGATCGAGGACCGCCGCTCCGGCAAGGTGCTCCAGTTGACCATGGTCGCGAAGGAGCCCGTCGACACCGGGGGCCCGGCTCCACAACGTTGAACCGCGAGCCTTGAACCCGGAACGGATCCTCCGGGGAGAGGCGCCCGCGAAGATCAACCGCGAGCTTCGCGTCGGCGGACGGCGGCCCGACGGCTATCACGAGATCCGGTCCCGGATCGTCTCCATCGATCTCGCCGACTCGATCGAGGTCGCGCCCGGCCGGGGGCTCGAGCTCTCGTGCGAGGGCCTCGAGGTACCGCCGGGCGAATCCAACCTCGTCGTCCGTGCGGCCCGGGCGCTCGCGGACCGGCTGGGACGACCCGCCGACGCACGGATCCGGCTGACGAAACGGATTCCGGTCGGTGCGGGGCTCGGAGGAGG
>DATIBN010000264.1:0-29147 GCA_035457525.1 Thermoanaerobaculia bacterium
CCTGTCCCCGCGAAAGAGGGTTGCGGGTGCGGGCCAAGGCCTGTCCCCGCGACACAAAAAGGAGCTCGCCCGCCGGGTGGCGGGCGAGCGGAAGTGCCTCGAAACCGTCTTCTACTGCTCGATCTTCACCAGCGCGAAGAAGGAGACGGAGTTGCCGCCGCGGGACGGCCGCTGGACGTACAGCTTCAGATAGTCGCCCTTGCGGGCGCCCGAAACGAGCTTGCCGAACTCATCGGTCGACGTGATCCGCCGGCCGTTCGCCTCGGTGATGATGTCCCCTTCCCGGATCCCCGCGTCTGCCGCGGGCGAGACCTCCTTGACGTGGACCACGAGGAGCCCGTTGGTGCTCGGAGCGATGTTCTGCATCTGGCGGACCTGGGGGGTCAGCTCGGTGACCGAGATCCCGATGCGCTCCCGGGAGTCCTCGGAGGCCGCCTTGCCGGATTCCTCCTGCTCGCTGGCGCTCGCGACGTCGCGCTCCGCCAGCGTTGCGGTCAGGGTCGTCTCCCGGCCGTCGCGCACGACGCCCAGCCGGACCTTGCTGCCGGGCGCCTTGCCCGAGACGTATCCGATGAGATCGCGGGTGTCCTTCACGGGAACGTCGTCCACGCGGACGATCGTGTCGCCGGGCTTGACTCCGGCCCGGTCGGCGGGCTTGTCGGGCTCGACCGACTGAACGAACGCGCCGTCGAGGTTGCGCAGCTTGAATGCCGCGGCCTTGTCGCTATCGATGTTCTCGATGTTGATGCCGAGGAATCCGCGGATCACCTTCCCCTTCTCGCGGAGCTGGGGAAGGACGCTCTTCAGCGTGTTGACCGGGACCGCGAAGCCGATGTTCTGAGCGGGACGGAACATCGCGGTGTTGATCCCGACGACCTCGCCGTTGACGTTGATCAGCGGGCCGCCCGAGTTGCCGAAGTTGATCGCGGCGTCGGTCTGGATGAAATTCTCGAAAGAGCGGGTCGCCTGGTCCGCGGTCAGGCCGAAGCGGCCCTTGGCGGAGACGACGCCGACCGTGACGGTCTTGTCGAAGTTCAGGGGATCGCCGATCGCCATCACCCACTCACCCACGCGGAGCCGGTCGGAGTCGCCGAGCGGCAGCGGGTTCAACTGCTGTCGGGTGTCGATCTTGAGGAGCGCCAGGTCGGTCGCGGGGTCGCGCCCGACGATCCGCGCCGTCAACCGGTCGCGGTTGGAGAGCCGCACCTCGACCTTGTCGGCGTTCTCGACGACGTGGTAGTTCGTGACGACGTACCCGTCGTCGGAGATCACGAAACCGGTCCCGCCCTGCTGCTCCTTGTGCTCCTCGTCGTCGCCCTGGTCGCGGCGGCGCTGCTGGGGGCCGAAGAAGAACTCGAACGGATCGCCCTGCCCCTGGCCGCCTCCGAACGGGCTCGAGAAACGGCGCGAGGATCCCTTGACGATCTCCGTCGAGGTGATCGAAACGACCGAGGACATCGTCTCGTCGGCGATGTCGGCGAATGACGGCAACAGCATCGAGCCCGAGCGGCTCGCCCGCGCGGGGGCTTCCCGCTGGGCTTCCGATCGGGGCGTGACGTTGACCGAGCTCGCGACCACCATTCCGAAAATCACGGCGGCCGCGATCAGGACCGAGAAGGAAAGCGCTCTCTTGGTGGACTTCTCCATGGTTTTTCTACAGCTCCTATACCCGCTCCCTTTATGCGGGACTGTTGCCGTTCATAAAGTCCGTGGTTGCAAAGTTCAAAGTTCAAATCCGGCGCGGCGTCGCTTCCCCTTCGAGCCGGCGACTGTCGGTCAACGACTTAACGCCTTTCCGAAGCCTCGAAATTCCGGGGAGGCAGCCCGCGGCTCGCGTGCTCGACCAGTATGCACCGGTCCATGGCGACGGGGATGCCGGCCGCCTCCAGCCGGCGGGCGGCCGAAGGGTCCACGACCCCCTGCTGCATGAAAAAGAACTTGACCCCCCGTTCGATCGCCGCGTCGGCGATCTCCGCGACATGGTCGGACCTGCGGAAAACGTCCACGATGTCCACGGGGACCTCCTCCGGTATCTCGGCCAGCGTCCGATAGCACGTCTCCCCCAGGATCGTCCGGTGTCCCGGGTTGACCGGGATCATCCGGTATCCCTGCTCCATCAGGTACCGCGCGACCGCGTTGGACGGTCGCCCCGGGTTGGGCGAGCAGCCCACGACCGCGATCGTCCGAGCGTTCTCCAGGGCGGTTCGAATCTCCTCTGCGGCGTTCACTTCGTTCCGGCCGGCCGCCCCTCCCTCTCGGGACGCAGGTTGTAGAAGAAGGTAACGGTGACTCCCTCCCTCGAAGAGCCGAGGTCCGACGGAAGGGGCCGGAAAGGGGACGACTTCAGGATCGCCTGGAGCGCCGCGAAATCGAACGGCGGAATCCCGGAGCCCTTGATGATCTTGGCGTCGGCGACGTGCCCATCGGCCAGGATGAAGAAGCGGATCGTGAGCTTCCCCTTCCAGCCGAGCCGGGCGAGCTCCGGGATCTCCCAGTGCAGCTTGATCCGCCGCACCATCTCGTCGGCATAGGGGCCCCAGTCGTACCAGGTCGTGTCGAAGGAGAGCGGTCCGGAGTCGACGAATCCCCCCTCCGGGTTCGGAAACCCGCCCCCCTCCTGCCCGCCCCCGGCCGCCGTGTCGCGGGCCGCCTGCCGGATCGCGGCATCGAGGCTGGCCAGGCGTCCGTCCGGAGCCCCGGCGCGGGCTTCCGCCCCCCCCGCCACCGGGGAGTCCGAGCGCCCCCCCTCCGGACCGAAGATCGTCGGGTGCTCACTCGCGGAGTCCTTGCCCGAAGCCTCGCCCCGCCGCGGGAGGGGGACCGGCCGAAGCTGCGCCGTCGCGGGACCCCGGTCGGCGCCCTTCCGCCCCGGCTCCAGACCCGCGATTCCGGAGCGCGGGTCGATGAACGGCGTGGAGGAACGGGGCCGGGAGCGGTCGCCCCCGCCCGCCCGCCGGTCCTTGTCGGAGTAGTCCGAGGGGCGCGGGTTGTCACGCGCGAGCCCGGGCGCCTCCTTGAAGACGATGGGGATCTTCTCTTCGTCCGAGGGCTTCGGGATGAGCGCGCCGAGCAGGCCGCGCTCCGGGTTCCTCGGGGCGAGGCTCGCCGGCGTCGAAAGGAGCGCGATCAGCAAGAGGACGTGCGCGACGATCGAGAGCAGCACCGCCCTCTCGAGCGGGAACGACTTCTGGCCCTTTTCGACGATTTCGAACACGATGTGCAGTTGTCGGGCGCTGGCCCTTCAGGCGTAACACTCTCATCTCCCCCCCGATTCTCGGTTTGAGCCGAGCCGGGCCGGGCGGCCATCCACTCTCCCCTTTGGACTTAGGACTCAGGCGGTTGCGAGGAGGACGGTCTTCTGATAAACAGAGACGGCTCTCGATGAGATGGAGGCGGGCGCAGGCCCGCTTTTTGTTTTCCAGGGGGACCGGTTGAATGAAGCCGCTTCGGGCCGAGACGCAGGACGAGATCGCCGCGATCGCGCGCGAGAAGGGATGTCGCCTGCTCGCGATCGAGCCCTCCGGGACCGGTCGGATGTCGGTGCTCCGACTGGTCCTCGAGCGCGCGGACGGGAGCCCCGTCTCGGTCGAAGACTGCGAAGCGGTGTCGCGGGAGGTCTCGACTCTCCTCGACGCCTCCGAGGAGATCTCGCACTCGTACGCCCTGGAGGTCTCTTCCGCCGGCCTCGAGAGGAAGCTCTACTCGCTCGAGGATGCGCGGAGGTTCGTGGGACGACGCGTACGCGTGAAGACGGAAACGCCGGTCGTGCCGGAGACGTCGGGGACGCCGGCCGACGCGGCGGGGAGCCGAAACCTGCGCGGACGGCTCGATTCCGTCGAGAAGGACGTCCTCCGTGTCGTTGATGAGGAGAATCGCAAAACCTATAATGTCCGTTTCGGCGATATTCGGCAGGCACGGTTGGAATACGAGTGGCCGGAGCGCCGCGGTTAGTCGCCAGGACTAGGAGTCGAAGGGTCCGATGAACATCGATCCGTCGGTGATCCGACAGGTCTCGCGGGAGAAAGACATCGACGCCGAGAAGATGTTCGGCGCGCTCGAGGAAGCCATGTCCTCGGCGGCGCGGAAGTTCTACCACGACAAAGCGATGGTGACCTTGATCGACCGTCAAACCGGCGCGATGACGGTCTACTCGCCACGGACCGTGGTCGCGGAGCTCGACACCGAGTCGGAGGAGCCGCCGCCGCAGATCCTGCTCGACGAAGCGAAAGAGCTCGTGAAGAAGCAGGGCATCGGCGGGGAGCTTCGCGTCCTGCGGCCGGGAGCCGAGGGCGAGCCGCCGACCGAGGTCGACGACGTCCAGCTCGGGGACGAAGTCCGCGTCTACCGCGAGACGATGGGCCTCGGGCGCATCGCCGCGCAGACCGCGAAGCAGGTCCTGTATCAGAAGGTCCGCGAGGCGGAGCGCGACAACATCTACAACGAGTACTTCCCCAAGGTCGGGGAACTGATGAGCGGCACCGTGAAGCGCTTCGAGCGGGGAGACATGATCGTCGACCTCGGCAAGAGCGAGGCGATCATCCCTCGAGATCAGCAGTCGCGCGCGGAGCGGTACGGCCAGGGGGAGCGCATTCGCTCCATCCTGTACGACGTGCACAAGAATCCGAAGGGCCCGCAACTGGTGCTCTCGCGTACGGACCCGCGGCTCCTGATCCGCCTTTTCGAGATGGAGGTCCCCGAGATCTACGACGGCACCGTCGTCATCAAGGGCGCCGTCCGCCAGCCGGGCGAGAGGGCGAAGGTCGCCGTGCGGTCGCGCGAGCGGGACGTCGACCCGGTCGGCGCGTGCGTCGGCATGCGCGGCAGCCGCGTTCAGTCGATCATGCGCGAGCTCCACGGCGAGAAGATCGACGTGATCCTGTATTCCGACGACCTCATCACGTTCGCGCAGAATGCGCTCGCGCCGGCGAAGATCACGCGCGTCTCCCCGATCCACCACGACGACGGGACGATGAGCCTCGATTGCGTCGTCGAGGACGACCAGCTCTCGCTCGCGATCGGCAAGAAGGGGCAGAACGTCCGGCTCGCGTCGGCGCTCATCGGCATGAAGATCGAGATCAAGGGCGAGACCGAGGTCAAGGGCGAGGTCGCCGAGGCGCTCACCCGGATGCTGATGGCGTCGCGGCTGAAGCAGATGCCCGTCGCCGACGTGCCGGGGATCACGCCGAAAATGGCGGAGCGGCTGACCGCGGCCGAGATCGCGACGCTCTCGGACCTTCTCGAGAAGAGCGCCGCCGAGCTGGCGGAGATCCCGGGCATCGGCGAGGCGACCGCCGCGAAGATCCTCGAGGCGGCGCGAGCGGCCGAAGAGGACGTGCGCAACCCACGGCCCATGGAAGAGGAAGTCGAAGAGGAAGTGGAAGAAGTCGAGGAAGAGGCCGTCGAGGTCTCGGCCGGAGATTCGGCGGAATCTGCCGGCGAGGAAGAGGAAGAAGCGCCCCGTCCCGCCGCGGAAACGATCGTTCAGGAGTAGCGTTTGGGAAAGATCCGGGTCGAAGAGCTCGCCGCCCAGATGGGCATCGGAAGCAAGGAAGTCCTCTTCCTGCTTCAGTCGATCGGCGTGGACGTCCAGTCGCCGCAGGCGGCGCTCGACGAGGCGACGGTCCTCGCGATCCTCCAGGGCAAGACCCACGCCCCCAAGCAGCTGATCGTCCGCGATACCGAGGCGAGGACGTTCCGTCCGCAGAAGAGCGCGCTCTCGCGGATCAAGATCGTGGAGAAACCGGCGGTGCCCGTGGCACCCGCGCGGCCCGAGCCGGAGCCCGAGCCGGCGCCGCCCCCGGCGCGACCCGCGGCCGCACCTCCTCCTGTTCCGCCGCCGCCTCCGGCCGAAGCGAAGGCGAAGCCCGCCGAGCCGCCCGCGCGCACCGCGGTCGTGCCTCCGGAGCCCGAACCGGAGCCCGCGGCGCCCCCGAAGCCGCCGCTCCCGCGCAAGATCGTTCTGCCGCCGCCCCGACCCGCAGTCGGGCGTCCCCTCGCTCCGAGCGGTCCGGCCGGAATGGCGCGCCCGGGCGCGGCGCGACCGACCGGGCCGGGCGTGGGCCGGCCGATGGGTCCGGCCGCGGGGATCAGCCGGCCGATGGGCCCGGCGTCCGGTTCACCCGGCCGCCCCGGACCCTCCGTGTATCGCCCGACCCCGGGTGGCCCCGGCATGCGTCCGGCGGGAATGCCGCCCCGGCCCGGTGGCCCGGCCGGAAGGCCCGGGCCGCTCGGGCGGCCGATGGGACCGGCGGGACGCACCGCCGCTCCCCCCCCGTCGGCGGAGCGGGGTCCGGCAAAGCGAAAGAAAGAGGACGAGAAGGACGCCAAGAAGCCGGCGGCCAAGCGCGGAGCGAAGCCCAAGATCACGGTCGCCGACGAGGTCGATCTGCGGGAGTTCGTGGGCGCTTACGAAGAGGACACGTACTCCGACATTTCGCTCCCGCTGATCGAGAAGGGCGAAGGGGCGGAAGAGGGCGAGGCCGTGGCGGAAGCCAAGCCGGTCTCGAAGTCCGCGCTGCGCCGCGCCGCGAAATCCACGCGCGCGCACGACTCGGGCAAGCTCCTCGAGTTCAAGAAGCCCATGCCGACCGGCCCGATCTTCCTGTCCGAGGGAGTGACGGTCAAGGAACTGTCCGAAAAGCTCGGCGTGCTCGCCAAGGACATCCAGCGGCTCCTCATGCAGCGGGGAATCCTCGCGACCGTCAACCAGACGCTCGACGCGCCGACGGCGATCCAGATCGCCAAGGAAGTCGGGGTCGAGGCGGCGGTCGTTTCCTTCGAGGAGGAGCTCGAGCTCGCGCGCAGCGGGGCGGAGGCGCTTCCCGCCGAAGCCGCCGCCGCCGCGACCCCCCGCGCGCCCCGCGCACCGGTCGTCACGGTCATGGGCCACGTCGATCACGGCAAGACGTCGCTCCTGGACGCGATCCGCCAGACGAAGGTCGCCGAGGGCGAGGCCGGCGGCATCACGCAACACATCGGGGCCTACCGAGCCGAAGTGCACGGGCGGCCGATCGTTTTCCTCGACACTCCCGGCCACGAGGCGTTCACGTCCATGCGCGCCCGCGGCGCGAAGGCGACGGACATCGTCGTCCTCGTCGTCGCGGCCGACGACGGGGTGATGCCGCAGACGATCGAGGCGATCGACCACGCGCGCGCCGCCAAGGTGCCGATCGTGGTCGCCATCAACAAGATCGACAAACCGAACGCGAACGCCGACCGGGTCCGCAAAGAGCTCGCCGACAAGGGAGTCCTGCTCGAGTCGTGGGGCGGCGACGTGCCCTCGGCCGAGATCTCGGCGCTCAAGAAGCAGGGGATCGAGCAGCTCCTCGAGCTCCTCCTGATCGTCGCCGATCTCCTGGAGCTTTCCGCTCCGGTCGGCGAGGAGGCGCGCGGCGCCGTCCTCGAGGCGAGACGGGAGGCGGGCCGCGGCAACGTCGCGACGGTGCTCGTTCAGTCCGGAACGCTCAAGGTCGGCGACGTCTTCTTCGCGGGATCGGTCTTCGGCCGCGTGCGTTCCATGACCGACGATCGGGGGGAGAGACTCACTCAGGCCGGACCGGCGACGCCCGTCGAGGTCACGGGCTTCGAGGACCTGCCCCAGGCCGGGGACGCGTTCCAGGTGGTCGAGGACGAAGCGAAGGCCCGCTCAGTGGCGGCCTTCCGGCAGCAGCGGGAGCGCGAGAAGGCGATGGCCGCCAGCCAGAAGATGTCGCTCGACCAGCTCTTCAACAAGATCCAGGAGGGGCGCATCAAGGAGCTCCCGCTCATCGTCAAGACGGACGTCGCGGGCTCCGCCGAAGTGCTCTCCCAGGCCTTGAAAAACCTCTCGAACGAACAGGTGAAGGTGTTGCTCCTCCACGTGGGCGTCGGCGCGATCAACATCAACGACGTGCTCCTCGCCTCCGCGTCGGGCGCGATCATCGTGGGCTTCAACGTCCGGCCGGAAAAGAAGGCCGAGTCGGAAGCCGACAAGATGGGCGTCGAGATCCGCCTCCACACCGTCATCTACAACGTGACCGACGAGATCCGGAAGGCCATGGAAGGCCTGCTCGATCCGACACTGAAGGAGGTCGCGCGGGGCCGCGCCGACGTGCGCAACACCTTCCGCGTGCCGAAGTTCGGCGTCGTCGCCGGCTGCTACGTCACGGAGGGGTCGATCGGGCGGAACTCGCAGGTTCGCCTGCTCCGCGACAACCGGGTGATCTACGACGGGAAGGTCGCTTCGCTGCGGCGTTTCAAGGACGACGTCTCCGAGGTCAAGCAGGGCTTCGAGTGCGGAATCGGCCTCGACCGCTACCAGGACGTCAAGGTCGGCGACGTGATCGAGGCGTACCAGGTCGAGAAGACCGCCGGGGTCATGGAAGCGTAAGACGTGAAGAGGTAAGACGTAAGACGAGATCTGCGTTGCTTCGTCTCACGCCTCACAAACCATGGTTCTCGCCTACGCCATCTACGACCTGCACCTGCCCGGATGCCGGAGCCTCAAGGAAAAGCGGATGATCGTCCGCAGCCTGAAGGCTCGGGTTCGAAACGAGTTCGAGGTCTCGACGGCAGAAGTGGGATCGCAGGACCTGCTCGCGCGGGCCGAGCTCGCGGTCGCGGTCGTCGGGCCGGACCAGGTTCCGCTCGATGCGCTCCTGCAGAAGATCCTGGCTTTCGTCGAGGACAACCTCGACGGCGAGTTGCTGAACTACCGGAACGAGTTCATCCATGTGTAACGGCCTTGTCATCCTGAGCGAAGCGAAGGATCTCTCCCTCGATCGGAAGAGGTCCCTCCGGCCGCTGGCGCCCGGGATCCCAGGGTGTGACCGATGAAAAAAGAATCCCGTCGCAGCCAGCGCGTCGCCGACCTCGTCCGGTCCGAGCTGTCCCTCCTCCTGCTGACGGAGGCTCACGACCCGGACGTCAAGACCGTCACGATCACGGAGGTCGAGATGCCGCCGGACCTGAAGTCCGCGCGCGTCTACTACACGTCGCGCGGCGACGAGGCCGCGCTCGCCCGGGCCGGAGAGGGTCTCGCGCGCGCCGCTGGATATCTTCGAAGGGAAGTCGGACGCCGCTGCGGGCTGCGTTACGCGCCCGAGCTCTTCTTCCAGCCCGACCGATCCTACGAGCGCGGCGCCCGGATCGACGAGCTCCTCTCGCAGGTCCTGCCGGAGCGGGAAGAGGAGCCGTGAGGCCGGTCGATCCGTTCCGCCGGGGCGTCCTCTTCCTTCTCGACAAGCCGGCCGGGCTCACCTCCCACGACGTCGTCGAGCGCGTGCGCGCCGCCGTCGGCCTTCCGCGCATCGGCCACAGCGGGACGCTCGACCCCATGGCGACGGGGCTCCTGCTCCTCTGCGCGGGAGAGGCCGCCCGGCTTCAGGGCTTCTTCACCCTGATGGACAAGTCCTACGACGGGGTGATCCGCCTGGGCCGCGCGACCACCACGTACGACCGGGAGGGCGAGTCGGTCGGTCCCGACCGCGACCCCGCGGGCATCCGACGCGAAGACGTCGAGGTGGCGGCCGAAGCGTTCCGCGGAGAGTTCCTCCAGTCGCCCCCGGCGTACTCGGCCAAGAAAGTCGGAGGCCGCAAGTTCTACGAGATGGCCCGCAAGGGTGAGAGCGTCCCGGTCGTACCCAAGAAGGTGCGCGTCAACGAGCTCTCCTTCGGAGGGCTGAAAGACGGGCGGCTCCCCTTCACGATTTCCTGCTCCTCCGGGACCTACATCCGGTCCATCGCGAGCGAGCTCGGCGAAAAGCTCGGATGCGGGGCGCACCTCGAGTCCCTGCGCCGAACCCGGATCGGGCAGTTCCAAGTGGGCGACGCCGTCACCCTCGACGCATTCGAGGCGATGACTCCGGCCGAGCGTATGGCGCCGCCGCACGCCGTCTCGCTCTCGCGGGTCCAGTTCCCGTTCGAGCGCGTGCGGCTCGCTTCCCTGGAGACGTGGAAGATCCGCAAGGGCCAGTCGATTCCGGCTCGAGGCGTCGCCTCGCGCGAAGGGGACTGGGTGGCGCTCGTCGGGCCCTCCGACGAAATGGTGGCTCTCGGCCAGGTGACGCCGATGGGAAACCGCGGGGTCGCGCTCATCCGGCCGAAGCTGGTGCTGGCCGAATGATGGAATCGCGCGGGGACTGCGGCGGGTGCAGGTCCGTGGGACCTGTCCCCGCGACATTCACAGGGGCTGTGTTAGGCTGTCCGTTTGTAAAAAAAAGAGTGAATCGAGTGAGTTTGGAGGACAAGGACAAGTGAACGTTACCGAGCATCGA
The DNA here is from genome assembly GCA_035457525.1 of Thermoanaerobaculia bacterium. Classification (GTDB taxonomy): domain Bacteria; phylum Acidobacteriota; class Thermoanaerobaculia; order UBA5066; family Gp7-AA6; genus Gp7-AA6. Next base: position 10,254 of record DATIBN010000264.1, read on the forward strand.
ACCGAGAAGCCGAACATCGTTCGGCAGTATCGAACCCACGACACCGACACGGGCTCGCCCGAGGTGCAGGTCGCGCTGCTGACGAATCGGATCGTCTACCTGACGGACCACTTCAAGACGAACGCCAAGGACCACCATTCCCGCCGCGGTCTCCTGAAGCTCGTCGGTCGCCGCCGCCGTCTGCTCGACTACTTGAAGTCGGAAGATCCCGACCGCTACCACAAGTTGATCGAGCGTCTCGGCATCCGTAAGTAACCGAATTCTCCGGCCGGCGCCGAGCCGCTCCGCCTGCGCGCGGAGGGGAGCTCGGGGACGTCTTTCCGCCCGATTCGGCCCCGCCGGGGGTCACCGATCAGAAGGAAGAACCATGATCCACAAGAGTTCGATCCCCGTTGGAAACAAGTCCCTCGAAATCGAGATCGGCAAGATCGCCCGCCAGGCGGACGGCGCCGCCGTTGTGCGGTACGGCGACACCGTCGTTCTGGCGACCGCCGTGTTCGCCAAGGAGCCCCGGGAGGCCGTCGACTTCTTTCCGCTCACCGTGGATTACCGCGAGAACACGTACGCCGCGGGACGCATCCCCGGCGGATGGTTCAAGCGTGAGGGCCGACCCACCGAGAAGGAGATCCTGACGTCCCGGCTGATCGACCGGCCGCTGCGGCCGCTCTTCCCCAGGGGTTTCAAGCACGAAACCCAGGTGATCGCCTTCGTCCTTTCGGCCGACGGCCAGAACGACCCCGACATCCTCGCCTTGAACGCGGCCTCGATCGCGCTCACGTGCTCGCTCGTTCCCTTCTACTCACCGATCGGCGCCGTTCGCGTCGGCTCGATCGAAGGACAGCTCGTGCTGAACCCGCCCAACGCCGATCGCGCGCGCTCCGAGATCGACCTCATCGTCGCCGGGACGGAGGAGGCGGTCGTGATGGTCGAGGCGGGGGCGAAAGAGGTGAGCGAGCAGCGAATGCTCGACGCGATCCTCTTCGGGCACGAAGCGATCCGCCGGATCGTTGCCGGCCAGAAAGACCTCCAGGCGAAGGGCGGCTTCGAGAAACCGGCCTGGGTCGCGCCCGAGAGCTACGCGCCGGAGGTCTTTGCCGACATCCGGACGCAGTGGGAGGCGCCGATGCGCGCCGCCCTGACGATGCCGGGCAAGATCGCGTCCTACGCCGAGATCAAGGCGCTCAAGAAGGCGGCGGTCGCGGTGATCCCCGAGGAGCTCGGAGAGCGGCGCGCGCAGGCCGCGCGGGCCGTCGACGACCTCGTCAAGATCCTGACCCGCGAAATCATCCTCGGCGAGCGGAAACGCCTGGACGGCCGCGCGTTCGACGAGGTCCGCCCGATCTCCTGCGAAGTCGGACTGCTCCCGCGCACGCACGGCTCCGCTCTCTTCACCCGCGGCGAGACGCAGGCCCTCGTGACCGCCACGCTCGGAACCTCCGACGACGCGCAGATCATCGAGGAGTACGAGGGGGAAAGCGAGCACACGTTCCTCCTCCACTACAACTTCCCGCCCTTCTCGGTCGGCGAGACGAAGTTCATGCGCGGCCCGTCGCGGCGCGACATCGGCCACGGCAACCTGGCTCGCCGTGCGCTCTCCACCGTCCTGCCGAGCGAAGACTCTTTCCCCTACACCGTCCGCGTCGTCTCCGACATCCTCGAATCCAACGGTTCCTCCTCGATGGCCACCGTCTGCGGCGGCACCCTCGCGCTCATGGACGCCGGCGTCCCGATCAAGGCCCCGATCGCGGGGGTCGCGATGGGTCTCGTCGGCGAAGGCGACCGCTTCGCGATCCTGACGGACATCGCCGGGCAGGAAGATCACTACGGCGACATGGACTTCAAGGTCGCGGGATCGGCCGAGGGAATCACGGCCCTCCAGATGGACATCAAGATCAAGGGCCTTCCCCGCGCGGTCCTGGAGCAGGCGCTGGAGCAGGCGCGGGTCGGACGGCTCCACATCCTGGAGAAGATGTCCTCCGCCCTCGAGCGGCCGCGCCCGAACATCTCCCCCTACGCGCCGAGGATCTTCACGATGCAGATTCCGAGAGACCGCATCCGCGACGTCATCGGGTCGGGGGGAAAGACCATCCGCTCGATCATCGAGGAGACCGGCTGCAAGATCGACGTCGAGGACTCGGGCAAGGTATCGATCGCCTCGTCCGACGAGGCGGCCGCGCTCCGGGCGATCCAGATCATCGAGGGACTCACGCAGGAGCCCGAGATCGGCAAGATCTACACCGGCAAGGTGCGGAGGGTCGAGCCGTACGGGGCGTTCGTCGAGATCCTCCCGGGACAGGACGGCCTGGTCCACATCTCCGAGCTCGCCCCGTACCGGGTGCGGCAGACGACCGACGTCGTCAAGGAAGGCGACGAGGTGACCGTCAAGATCATCGCCGTCGATCCGATGGGCAAGATCAAGCTGTCGCGCAAGCAGGCCCTCTCCAAGGAGGAGCTCGAGACCGAGCTCGCGATGGCGCCGGTGGGTCCGGGCGAGGAGGTCGGCCCGAACGAGGGGCGGCAGCCGCGCGAGGGGGACCACTTCGGCCACCCCAACCGCGACCGCGATCGGGGTCCTCGCGGCCACAAAAGGTGACATCCCCCGAGGACATCCGTCGGCGGACGGATTTCGTAAAGGGCTGAGGGGAAAGAGAATCGCCGTCCCGGCCGGACGCCCGGTCCGGGCACATCGCTTGCTGATTCCGCCGGTGGAGCAAAGGAGGTCATCCGAAATGCGTAACCGAAAGCTCGAAATTCTCTCGCTGGCGGTCCTGACCGCGGCGCTCGTCGCCGGGTCCGCCGCGTGCCGCAAGACGGCGACCGAAACGGTCGTGGTCGTGACCCCGACCGCGGGCCCCGTGCCCGAAGCCGCATACACGCCCATTCCGGGATTGCAGCCGGCGGACACGGCGGTCATCACCGCGGATCCCGTCGTCGTGTCGCAGCGAAACGCCGTGAAGCGGCGCACCGTGAAACAGACTCGCCAGACCACGTCGACGCGGGAAGGCCGGCCCGGATACTCCGAGGAGCGTCAGGCTCCCCCCGAGCCCGCGCGCGCCTCACGCGAGATCCCGGAGGGAACCATCCTGCGGGTCGCATTCGACGAGGCGATCTCGTCGGCGACGGCGCAGGTCGGTGACACCGTGCGGGGCAAGCTGCTCGACGACATCCTCGCGGACGACGGCACCGTCGTGGCGCCGTCCGGCAGCCGGGTGACCGGGAAGATCGAGCACGTCGTCGATTCGGGCAAGCTCGCGCGCCCGGCGGAGCTTCGGTTCCGTTTGACGGAGCTCGAGACCCGCGGGGGAACCGTTCCGATCCAGACGTCCGCCTACGACCGCGTGGGCAAGACGCACACGAAGCGCAACATCGAGTACATCGCGGGCGGCGCGGCCGTCGGAGCGATCGTGGGACAGATCCTGGGCAAGGACACGGAATCGACGCTGAAGGGTGCGGCCGCCGGCGCGGCGGTCGGCACCGGAGTGGCGGCGGCGACCGGCGACCTCGACTTCACCATCGAGGCCGGGCGCACCGTCGCGTTCACGCTGGAGGCGCCGGTCCGGGTGCGGTAAGGCGCTTCGAGAACGGACTCTTTCGAGACCGCCCCGCAGGGGGCGGTCTCTTTTTTGGATCCGAGTATCCGGGGTCAGACTGAAGTCTGACCCCTCCACGTCGGCTTTCGGCCGCCCTGCGGGCGGCGGAGCGGCCGCTGCTCAATAAGGCATCTCCTCGTCCCCCAGACCGAGCAGGTGCCCGAGCTCGTGCACGACGGTGTCGCGGATCTCACGCACGGCTTCTCCCCGCGTCTCGCACGACCGCAGGATCGGCCCCCGGAAGATCGCGATCTGCGCCGGCAGGTTCGTGACGGCCCGGTCCCGCTCGAAATACGGGGCGCCCCGGAAGATCCCGAAGAGCTCTTCGTCGTCGGGCGTGTCCGTCTCGTCGTAGTCCTCGTCGGACGGCTCCTCCTCGACGACCACGACGACGTTGTCGAGATAGCGGCGAAATGCCTCCGGCACGCCGCCCAGCGCTTCGTCCACGATGGCCTCGAACTCCCGCGGGGAGATCCGACCGGGGCGCGTCACGCCGGCCGCCGCGCGAAGAGCCGCTCGTAGTTCGCGGTCGTCGCTTCCGCCACGCGGTCGAGGCCGACGCCGTGGATCTCGCCCAGCTTCTTCGCGGTCTCGACGACGAACGCCGGCTCGCACCGTTTTCCGCGATGCGGCATGGGCGCGAGGTAGGGCGAGTCGGTCTCCACGAGCAGCGCGTCGAGCGGCAAGCCCGCGGCAGCCTGACGGACGTTGTCGGCCCCGCGGAAGGTGATCATTCCGGAAAAGGAGACCCGGTATCCCAGGGCGAGCACCCGGCGGCCGTACTCGGCCGTCTCGGTGAACGAATGGAAGACGCCCGCGTTTTCGCGCGGTCCCAGCCGTTCGAGAAGCGCGAGGAGCTCGGGGCCGCTCTCGCGGTTGTGGAGGATCACCGGCAGGCCGCGCCGCCGAGCGAGATCGAGCATCCACTCGAGGACCTCGACCTGCTTGCCGCGGGGGGACAGGTCGTAGTGGAAATCGAGGCCCACCTCGCCGACCGCCACGACCTGCGGGACGAGCGTCGTCGCCTCGAGTCCCGGACCGTCCCGGTCGGGATCGAAGTCCTTCGCTTCGTGCGGGTGAACGCCGACCGCGGCGGAAACGCCATCGTGCGCCGCCGCGATGGCGACCGCCTGCGCGGAGTCGACGGGCGTCGTGCCCGGGACCAGGAAGCGTTCGACGCCCGCGGCGCGCGCGCGGGAGAGGACGTCGGACAGGACGCCCTCCCCCATCTGCAGGTGGCAGTGAGAGTCGGCGAGGACGGGCCCGGCTATTTGACGACGCTCCCGGGCGGCACGTCGGCCGGCACCTCGAGGAGCGACGGCTCCCCCTTTTCCCCCACTGTCGCCGCGAGCACCATCCCGTTGGACTCGACGCCCATCAGCTTCGCCGGCGCCAGGTTCGCGACGATGACGACGTTTCTGCCGACGAGGGCCTCCGGCTCGTAGCGTCCGGCGATGCCCGCGACGACCTGCCGCTTCTCGGTTCCGAGATCGACCATCAGCCTCACGAGCTTGTTCGACTTCGGCACCCGCTCGGCCTCGACGACACGGCCGGTGACGAGCCGCACCTTCTGGAAATCCTGGATGGAGATGCGTCCGTCGGATTCGGGTGGCGCGGTCGACTGATCCATTGCCGGTTCCTCCTTCGTGCGGAAGTACTCCGCCGTGTCCACCCTCGGAAAGAGCGCTTCCGCGGCCGAGATCGGAGCGCGCGTCGGGAGATGTCCCCACTCGAGGTCCGCGAGCTTCGGGTCTTCGGGAGCGGCGCCGAGCGCCGCGAAGATCTTCCGCGAGGTCGCCGGCATGAAGGGCCACAGCAGGCCCGCCGCGAGCCGCACGCCTTCCGACGCCGCGTAGAGGATCCGCGAGAGCCGCGCCGAAGGGCCCTCCTCCTTCAAGACCTTCCACGGCTCGCGGGAGACGACGTACCCGTTGATCTCCGACAGGAACTTCCAGATCGTCTCGAGCCCGCGGTGGAAGGCGAGCTCGTCCATGGCGGCCCGATAGTCCTCTCGCGCTCGACCGAACGCCGCGATGACCTCGTTCTCCTCGCACGGCTCGGGCGGTGAAGAGCCGAACGCCTGACGGCAGAGCGCCGACACCCGCGAGACCGTGTTGCCGAGGTCGTTGGCGAGGTCCGCGTTGTAGCGCTCGAGGAACGCCTGGTCGGAGAACGAGGCGTCCTGTCCGAACGCCATCTCGCGCATCAGGAAGTACCGCAGCGCGTCGGGCCCGAAATCGGCGACGAGCGAATCCGGCCGCACGACGTTGCCGACGGACTTGGACATCTTCCTCTCATCGCGCAGCCACCAGCCGTGCGCCCAGACGCTCGTCGGCAGCGGCAGTCCGGCGGAGAGCAGGAAGGCGGGCCAGAAGATCGCGTGGAACCGGAGGATGTCCTTGCCGATCAGGTGCACGCGCCGCCCATCCGCGTTGTCCCAGAACTCCCGGTAGAGACGGTCGTCCTCGGACCCGAAGCCGAGCGCGGTGACGTAGTTGGTGAGAGCGTCCAGCCAGACGTAGACGACGTGCCCGGGCCGGCCGGGGAAGGGCACGCCCCACTTCACGTTGGTGCGCGACACCGAGAGATCCTTCAAGCCCGCTTCGACGAAGGACATCACCTCGGCGCGCCGGTTCTCGGGGCGCACGAACTCCGGCCGCGACCGGTAGATCTCGAGCAGCGGCTCCGCGTACTTCGACAGCCGGAAGAAGACGTTTTCCTCCGACTGCCAGGCGGCGGGCCGGTCGTGGACCGGGCACTTCCCGTCGACGAGCTCCTTCTCGGTGTAGAACGCCTCGCAGCTCGCGCAGTACCACCCCTCGTGGCGGTCGAGGTAGAGGTCGCCGGCTGCGTCGATGCGACGCACGATCTCCTCGACCCCGCGCCGGTGCCGGGCCTCGGTCGTCCGGATGAAGTCGTCGTTCGCGATCTCGAAGAGACGCCAGAGCTCGTGGTAACGAGCCACCACCCGGTCGGCCAGCCCGATCGGCGTGACGCCCTGGGACGCCGCGGCCCGCTCGATGTTCTGGCCGTGCTCGTCGGTCCCCGTCAGGTATCGCGTCTTGTCGCCGACCAGGCGGTGGTAGCGGGTCAGGACGTCGCCCACGACCGTCGTGTAGATGTGCCCGATGTGGGGCAAATCGTTGACGTAGTAGATCGGCGTGGTCGCGTAGAAGGTCTTCACGGGAGTCGGGAAAGATAACAGGAAGGGGTCAGGTCTTCACTGATCCGTACGGCGATCGACCCGCCTCGGTGGCCTTGCCATCCTTGCGAAAGCGAGGTGGCAAGTGGAGACCTGACCCCGTATGTGGCAGGTGGAGACCTGACCCCCGGCTACAGGAGGCCCGCTTCCCGGAAAGAGACGCATCCCTCCCGGCCCACCACGACGTGGTCGAGGAGGCGGAGCCCCACGAGATCTGCGGCGGAGGCGAGACGCCGGGTGAACTCGCGATCCTCCCGCGACGGCGACGGGTCGCCCGAAGGGTGGTTGTGGTACACGATCAGCGCCGCCGCATTGGACAGCAACGCGCGTTTCAGGAGCTCCCGCGGCTCGACCACGGCCCGGTCGAGCGTGCCGCGGTAGATCTCGGGGTCGTCGCGCAGCAGCCGGTTCCGCGCGTTCAGGTAGAGCGCGCCGGTTCGTTCCTGGGTCCCGTCGCCGTGCGTCCGGCGCAGGTAGTCCTTCACGAGAGCCGGCTCGTTGAAGAGGTCGCGCGCCGGGAGCGTCTCGAAGGCGAGGCGCCGCCCGATTTCGATCGCCGCCTCGATGGCGGAGGCGCGCGCCCGGCCGACCCCCTTCTCGCGGGCGAGCTCGCCCCCGGTCATTCCCGCGAGCCCCGTCAAACCTCCATTCTTCGACAGGAGACGGCGCGCGCAGTCGAGCGCGCTCTCCCCGCGGGCGCCCGAACCGAGCAGCAGGGCGACGAGCTCCTCTCCCGACAGCGCCGCGCGGCCCGCGCGGGCCAGGCGTTCCCGGGGCCGCTCCTCGAGCGGCAGGTCGCGGATTCGGAAGCTCCCGCTCGGGGTCCCGGGGTTGGTCATAATCGGCGCGTGGGGTCGCCCGTCCGGACTCTGCTCCTCGTCACGGGACTCGTCCTGGTCCTGGCGACCGTTCTCTGGCCGGTGGTCTCGAAGTACTTCGGCCGGCTTCCCGGGGACATCGTCGTCCGCCGCCCCGGCTTCACGTTCGTCTTCCCGATCGTCACCTGTCTACTGTTGTCGCTACTCCTCTCGCTTCTCTTCTCGATCTTCCGGAGGTAGCGACCAGGCGCCGGTACAGCGCCTCGATGCGGTCGAGCCGGACCTCGGTCGAAAAACCCTTCTCGACCCGTTCGCGGGCCGCCCGCCCGAGCCGCCCGGCGAGGTCCGGGCTACCGAGCACCCGCGCGAGAGCCCCCGCGGCCGCAGCCGGATCGCGCGGAGGAACGAGGAGTCCGGATGACTCGTGCTGAACGAGCTCCGGGTTGCCTCCCGCAGCGCTGGCGACCACGGGTTTCTGGAGCGCCATCGCCTCGCGGATTGTGCCGGTGATGCCGAGCCCCTCGTAAGACAGGTCCGCGACGACGTCGGCCGCAGCGAGCACGTCGGGCATGTCCGTCCGGAACCCGATCGCGAGGACGCGGCCCGCGATTCCCTTCTCCCGGGCAAAAGCGCGGACGCGCTCCTTCTCCGCGTCGTCCTTGCACGCGACGATCGCCATCGTGAGCCGCGGAGAATCGGGAGCGAGAATCGCGGCGGCGGACACGAGGTCCCGCCATCCCTTCCACTCCCGCGCCCCGACCTGGACGACGAGCGCTTCCTCCGTGGGGACGCCCCACTCCCTCCGGATCCGCCTCCCGTCCGCCCGCGCCGGGTCGAAGCGGGAGAGATCGACGCCCGCGTAGACGACGTGGACCTTCGCCGCGGGAACTCCGGCCGACGCGACGACGACCCGCTTGATGTCCTCGCAGACGGTCACGACGGCGTCGAGCCTTATCCGATACTTCAGGGCCGCGAAGGGGTCGAGCGGGAAAGACACGCCCCGGTTGACCACGAGCACCGGCCGGCGGCGCGCGAAGAGCGTCGCGAAGAGAGCCGCGGAGTGCGCGATCCCCTTGTGGACGTGGACGACGTCCACCGCGCGCTCGTCGTAGATCCGCGCGAGGCGGCGCGCGCTCGCCAGGTCGAACTCGTTCTCGAGCGGGAGAGGGAAGAACGGGATCCCCTCCCCGGCGCTCCGCCGGCCGACGTCGCCGTCGGGCCGCGACACCACCCCGACGGCGTGCCCGCGTCGGGTGAGTCCGCGCGCGAGCTCGAACATCTGGACGACGCTGCCGGTCGTGAAGCTCCCCTTCTCGAGGACCTGCAGGATCGAAAGGGGCGACTCCGTCAAACTAGTCGCCGTCCGGCCACTCTCTCTTCGCGGCGTCCGGCACGAGCACGATCTTCCCGAACTGCCTCCCCTCTTCGAGGAGTCGATACGCCTCCGGCGCCCGCGACAGCGGCAGCACCCGGTCGATCCGCGGGAGGAGACGACCCGATGCGACGGCGGCCATGAGCGACCGGAACTCTCGGTCATTCGCCATCGTCGATCCCAGGATCGAAATGTGCTTCCAGTAGATCAACCGGATCTCCTCGGGCGGGTTGGGGCCCGTCGTGGCGCCGCAGGTGACGATGCGCCCTCCGCGGCGCACGGCCTTCAACGAAGTCATCCAGGTCTGTTCTCCGACCGAGTCGACGACGACGTCCACGCCGCGCTTACCGGTGTGTCGGCGCACCGCCTCTCCCACGTCCTCTTTCGTGTAGTCCACGGCGAGCTCGGCGCCCGCCGCGCGCGCCGCGGCGGCCTTCTCTTCGCCGGAGGTCGTGGCGATCACCCGGCCGCCGCAGAGGAGCGCGATCTCGAGCGCCGCCCACGCGACCCCGCCGCCGATCCCGTGGATGAGCACGGAGTCGCCCGGCCGGACGCCGCCGCGCGTGACGATCATCCGCCAGGCGGTCTGGTACGACAGCGGGAACGCCGCCGCCTGCTCGAACGAGAGCGATCCGGGGATCGGGAAGAGGTTCCGCGCCGGCAGGAGCGCCTTCTCGGCGAACGTCCCGGGCGCGTGCTCCCCGACGATCCCGTACTTGACGCAGAGGCTCTGCTCGCCCGAGCGGCAGAACTCGCAGACGTTGCAGTAGAGGCCGGGCTGGACGAGGACTCGGTCTCCCGGTGTGAGACCCCAGACCCCCTCCCCGATCGCCTCGACGACGCCCGCGCCGTCCGCGCCGGGGATCTGCGGCAGCGGAACCCCGGGGATGCCGTCGCGCACGAAGATGTCCAGGTGGTTCATCGCCGCGGCCCGGACGCCGACCACGACCTCGCCCGGCCCCGGCGACGGGTCCGGACGGTCGCCGTACTCGAGGACCTCGTTGCCCCCGTGGCGGCGGAAGAAAACGGCTTTCATGTGGCGAAAGTTACGTCAATTGAGGTAGCCGAGCGACTTCAGCTTCTCGAGGTATTCGCGATCGGTGTCGCGGCGCGCGGGGAGGGGGGGCGCAACGCGGTCGCCGTAGCTTGCGACCGTCGTCGTCTCGAGGCTCCCGCTCGCGAAGAGCGACCCCGCGGGACGTCCGGCGAGGTCACGCGCAGCCGGGATCCCAGCCCGCGCCAGGACCGACGGCGCCACGTCGAACGGCTCGATCCGCGTGGAGCGTCCGGGCGATCGGCCGTCGAACACGAAGAGCCGTCCCCGCGAAACGCGCGAAGGATGGCTGTCGGCCGCGATCACCGCGAGGACGAACTCTCCGTTGCGCGCGCGGACGATGAGCCGGTCGAGGACCAGCCAGAGCCGGGCGAGCGCCGCGCGGCGCCGGGCCGGGTCCTCGCGGAGGATGTCGGCGCCCGGCAGATAGACGGCCGCCACCGACCGGCCGCGGAAGCGCTTTTCGAACTCGGTGATCGCGACGGCGTCCACGTCGAGGCCGCCCGCCGCCCGCGCGAGTACCTCGCGATTCTCGACGACGTCGGCGCCGGGCCAGGGTCCCGAAGCCCACCAGCCGACCGCGAGAGAGGGGATACCCGCCGACGCCGCGACCTCCCAGAACGCGGGGGTCTTCCTCTCCCACGCCGACACCGGGGCCCGGCTCACGCTTCCGGCCGCGAGGCCGACTCCGCGGAAGTACCACGCGGTGCCGAACGGCGGCCGCAGCGCCGGCAGCCCCCAGGGCCGGACCCACTCGAGCGCGCGAACGCCGTGGCGCGCCGCGGGCACTCCGGTCGCGAGGTCGGTCCAGATTTCCGCGGGCGATGCCAGTCGCGCCGGCCACCAGCCGATGGTCCCGCGCGAAAGCAGCCCCGAGATGGCGTTCTCACCCGCCTCGTGGAGGGTGTCGAGCGCGAGGCCGTCGATCCCCACCACCACGACCGGAATTTTGCGCGGCGAGGGGAGCGGCGTCGCGGCGCGGGCCGGCTCCCGCCGGGTCGCCAGCACGATCGCCGCGATCGAGAGCGCCACGCCCGCCGCGACGAGGAGGATCGCGCGGCGCGGGCGATCCGGCAGAAGGCCGGACCGAGCGAACGCGCGCGCGAGAAACGCCGTGCGGGTCGTGACGCCTGCCAGCAGAGCGGCGGCGGTCACCGGAATTCCCCAGAGGAACGAAGAGGGGTCAGGTCGAAGACCTGACCCTCCGACCAGTCGCCAGGTCCCGACGAGCCACACGGCCAGGATCCCGCCCGCCGCGAGCAGCGCGAGCGCCGCGCCGTCGCGTCCGGGGCGCCGGGAGCGCGCCGCAGCAACCGCCACGCCGGCCGCGAACAGCCCGACCGGAAGGAGAGCGACGACCGTGAGCTCCAGGAAGAGAAGCACGACCGCCCGGGGAGACTCCTCGTAGCGAAACTGCGTCGAAGCCACGGCGGCCGTCTCCGCGAGCGCGAGCGCGATCGCCCCCGCGAAAAGGATCGCGAGCACGAGCCCGGACGCGTCCGCCATCGCGCGACCGAACACGAAGCGCGCGACGCCTCCCTGCAGGTAGCCCAGACGGCGCAGCCGATCCCGCGCCTCGTCGAGGGTCGGGCGCGGAGATTCCCCGCTCACGAGCGGCGCTCGCGGACGAACCGCGCGACGTCGACCAGGACGGCCGCCCGGCCGCGAAAGGACGAGAGCGCCGCGACCGCCGTTTCGAGGAGCTCGGCGACCAGCGCCCGGCAGGTCTCCGCGCCGAGGGCCGTCGCGAAGTTGGCGCGGTGAGCGTCGCGGTGCGCGTCCTTCCCGAGCGCGCCGGGATCGCCTTCCACGTCGAGAAGGTCGTCCGTGATCTGGAAGGCGAGCCCGAGATTGCGGGAGTAGATCGTCAGAGCCTCGAGCGGCCCCTCGCCCGCCCCGGCGGCGAGCGCTCCTCCGCGCACGGCGGCGACGAAGAGCGCGCCGGTCTTTCGCGCGTGGATTGCCTCGAGGTCTTCGAGATTGACCGCCCCCGGGTCGGCCGAGAGGTCCGCGGCCTGCCCGCCGCAGCATCCCGCCGCGCCGACCGCCCCCGCGAGCTCCTCCAGGATCCGCGTCCGGGCCGCCGGCGGGATCGCGCTCTCGCGGGCGACGGTTTCGAAGGCGCGCGCGAGCAGAGTCACCGAGGCGAGCTCGGCCGTCGCGACTCCGTAAACACGGTGAAGCGCCGCGCGGCCGCGGCGGCGCTCGGCGTCGTCCATCGACGGCAGGTCGTCCAGGACGAGGGAGGCCGCATGGACGTACTCGACGGCGACGGCGACGGCGAGCGGGCCGGCGGGTCGTGCGCGGAGGAGATCGCCGGCCGCCATTGCGACGAGGGGGCGGATCCGCTTCCCGGGGGAAAGCACGGCGTACTCGAGCGCCTCCGCGAGAGAACCGGTCCCGCGCGCAGCCGCCGGGAGGTTCTGCGCGAGCGCCGCCTCGAGCCCGGGGCGGGCGGTGACCGCGTACCGCTCGAACGCGCCCTCGTGGGGCGCCGCGGCGCCGCGACTTCCAACCACCGGGGAAGCGGGTGCTCGGCCCTCAGCTCTCGAGCCGCGCACTAAGCGCCGGCCCGGGTGAGGGCCTAGGCCGCGTACGTCGCCAGAGCCTCCGGCTCCGACTCGTAGACGTCGAACACCGTGATGAGCTGCGTGACCGTGAGCACGTCGTTGATCTTCGGCGGAAGATGGAGGAGCTTCAGCTTCCCCCCCTTGTTCGTCACGGAGGTGTAGCAGCCGACGAGCTCGCCGATCCCGGACGAATCGATGGTCGTCACTTCCTGCATGTTGATCAGGATGTTCTTCTTGCCCTTGTCGACGAGACCGTTGATGATCTCGCGCAACTGGACGTCCCCGGAGCCGATCGTGATCTTTCCCTTCAGGTCGACGATCGAAACCCCCTGGACCTCGCGCACGTTCGCCTTCATGTCCGGTTTCCCTCCTTCTCCTTACCCGAGCTCAGATTCTTCGTCAGGACGATCTCCATCCCGCCCCCCTCGAGCTTGCGGAAGCGGACGTCGTCCATGAACGTCTTCATATAGAAGATCCCGCGCCCCGACGTCTTCAGGCGGTTCTCCGGGGCGAGCGGATCGTCCACCGCCGCCGGATCGAAACCCTCCCCTTCGTCGCGGATCGAGATCTGCAAGTTCGGCCCTACCACGTCCATTTCCAGATGAATGCGCTTGGAGAGGTCCTGACGATTCCCGTGCTTGATCGCGTTCGCGAGAGCCTCGCGCAACGCCATCAGCAGCCAGTGCTTCGTCTCCTCGGTAACTTCCCTCCCCTCCAGCAGTTTGCCACAAAGGTGCTGCGCCAACTCGATGTTCTCGAATCGGCTGGAAAGCGACATCCGGATGGGACCGGCGTCGTTGGACGATGGTGTCGTCGTCATTCACGCTGTCGCGGCAAAATCGGCGCATCTTAATCCATATGCCCGGGTGACCGGAGACGGGACGGGAACGGGAGACGAGGACCCCGACGGCCGCATGCTACCCTGCCCGCGTGAAGCGAAACCGGGCCGCCGCCGTCCTCCTCGGCCTCGCGGCCGTCCTCCTGTGCGGGGCCTCGACGCTCCTGCCCGCGAGGATCCGGGAGGTTTCCCGGCTCGTCGAGGACGTGCGGGGCCGCCGGTTCGAGGGACCCGTTCCGGCCTCCGAGATCGACGGCGTGGCGCTGCGCAAGTTCCTCCAGGTCAAGCTCGCCGAGTCCTTTCCGGCCTCTCCCGAGGAGACCCTCCGCTCCCTGTCGGTCCTCGGGCTGATCGAGAAGACCCCGGACCTCGTCGATCGGCTCCTCGACTTCTACGCGTCGCAGGTGATCGCCTTCTACGACCCGGAGCCGCGCCGTTTCTTCGTCGTCCGGGGAGGAACGAAGGAGGCGCTCGAAGACTTGGGGGGAGGAGATCTCTCCGAGCGTCTCCTCTTCTCCCACGAGCTGACCCATGCCCTCCAGGACCAGTCGCTCCGGCTCGACCGACGCTTCAAGTCGCTCCGCGACGACGGCGACCGGGCGCTCGCGCTGCAGTGTCTCCTGGAGGGAGAGGCCACCCTCGTGATGGTGCGCGTCGCCCTGAAGGACCTGCCGGGGGCGGAGACTGCGGCCGAAGAGGCGCTCGCTCCGCTCTTGTCCGCCGGCGCGCTGGAGCAGGCCAACGCCCCCAAGAATCTCCCCCCGTTCTTCGTCGAGCAGCTGTTCTTTCCGTACGTCGAGGGAACGGCGTACGTGCGCCGGGCGGTCACCCGAGGAGGCTGGAAGGAAGTCGACCGGCTCTGGACCGACCCTCCCCTCTCGACTTCGGAAATTCTCCACCCCGAGCGCCGGATCGTGCCGGCCGGCGACCTGCTCCCCCCGGACCCGGCGATGCTCGCCCCGCCGCGGGCGCGCTTCCTCTACTCGGACACCGTCGGGGAGTGGGCGATCCGGTTCCTCTTGAAGCGCTCCATCCCGGAGGAGGAGGCGTCGGCTGCCGCCTCGGGCTGGCGGGGAGACCGTCTGGCCTTCTACCTCGCCGGCCGGGAGGACTACTCGTACCTCTGGCGGATCCGATTCGACTCCCCCGCGACCGCGGAGGTCTTCGCCGCGGCTCTCGACAAGGCGCGGCGCGGCCGCGCGGGTGCGCCGCGCATCTGGCGGGCAGGCAGCGACGTGGTCGTTTCGCTGGGGTTTGCCGAGCTTCCCAATCTCCCGGGGCTCGCGAAAGAGGTCGCGGCTCCGAAGTCCTGAGCCGGGCCCGGTCGGCTCAGCCGGCCGCAGCCTTCGTGACGAGCGGGATCAACACGAACATCTGGATCGAGTCGAAGACGCCGTGCGCCACGATGCACGGCAGGACGTTTCCGTAGATCGCGAACGTCAGGGAGAGCACCGCCGAAATCACGAGGATTCCGATGAGCACGAGCGGCTGGCCGTAAGCCCCGTGCGCGGCCGTGAACATGAGCGTCGCGGCGAGGGGACCGACCCGCGTCTGAAGGAAAGAGCGGAAAAAGAGCTCCTCGACCACCATCGCGGAGACGACGATCGAGACCTTGACCCAGACGGGCTGGGACACGATCCAGAGGATCGTGGGGGACACCCCGGCGCCCTCCTCGGAGCCCGGCGTCGATCTCCGGAGGAGCCACCAGATGCCCACGGCGCCGATCGCCGCGAGGATCGTCAGAAGCCAGCCGGCCGCGCCGATCATGATCCCCGCCGACAGGTCCGCGAGCGGCTTCGCGCTGCGGATTTTCAGGAAGTCGACGAGGGAATGGCGGCCGGACAGGGCGTAGTAGCAGGCGAGGAAGAAAAGCAGGATCGCGTGGACCGCGAACAGGGAGAGCACCGTCAGGTTCTCGGTCTCCGGGGCAGCGCCGGCGAAGCCGCCGGCGAAGGGAATCGCGACGGTCAGCAGGAGGACCGCCGTCAGGAGGGCGACCGCCAGAGTGCGGCGACCCGGCTCGTGGAAGCCGTCCTCCACGAAGACGGCGCGCGAGCGGGCGCGCGCGAAGGATATGGCGATCCCCGCGCAGCCCGCGACGAGCAGGACCAGAAAGACGATTGTGTTGGTCGTCAAGGAAGAATCAGCTCTCAGGAGCGGCGGAGAATATCGTAACCCGACCTTCGCTTCCCTTCGACGTTGACTTGGCGCTCCCGCGGCGATTAGATTCGGCCAACAATTCACCGACAAAGATTTACCGCCGGTTTCTGCAGCAAGGAGGATTCCAATGGCGAAGACCTGGTGGCGTGCGACGCTCGTCGCGTTCGCACTCTTGGCGTTCCTGCCGGCCTCCGGATTCCCTCAGACCCAGGCCACGACGGGCGTCATATCGGGCACCGTCGTCGACGAGACCGACGCGGCGCTTCCCGGCGCTTCGGTGGCGATCCGGAACACCGCGACGAACTTCGAGAAGACGGAGACGACCGACACCGGGGGGCGATTCCGGGCAATCCTTCTGCCCCTCGGCCCGTACCGGATCACGGTCAGCCTCCCCGGGTTCGCGACCCTCGTCCGCGAAGGCATCAATCTCTCCGTCGGCCAGGAAGTCAACCTGCGACTCCCCCTGCAGGTTTCCGGCGTCCAGCAGGAGGTCCGGGTCACCGGTGAGGCCCCGGTCGTCGAAACCGCGCGCACCGCGGGCGCGACGATGATCGCCCAGGAGGCCGTCCAGAACCTGCCAAACGAGACCCACAATTTTCTCGACTTCACGAAGTTGACCCCGGGCGTAACGATCGTTCAGGGCCCCGACGGCGACGAGCTCTCGATCAACGGCCAGAAGGGGATCCACAACAACGTCTCGGTGGACGGCCAGGACTTCAACAACCCCTTCTTCGGCGAGCAGCGCGGTGGCCAGCGGCCGCCCTTCACGTTCAACCTCGACGCGGTCCAGGAGGTCGTCGTGGTCGCCGACGGCGCGCCCGCGGAGTTCGGGCGGTCCTCGGGAGGATTCGTCAACGTCATCACCAAGTCCGGGACCAACGAGCTCCACGGCTCGGCGCACGTCTATTACAAAGACGACAGCATGTCGGCGAAGGCGGCCAGGCCCAGCGGCGGAACCGCGGATAAGTTCGACCTCACGCAGTGGCAGGAAGGTTTCACACTCGGCGGCCGGATCATTCCCGACCGGCTCTTCTACTTCCTCGGCGCCGACGCGCAGCAGGGAGATTCGACCAAGCAGGACGACCCCGCGCGGATCGAGCAGAGGGTGGTCGACTACTTCAACTCCATCGGGATTCCCGACGAGAACGGTCCGATCGAGAGGACCGACGACGCGTTCGTCGGTCTGATCAAGCTCGACTGGCGGGCTACGGACCAGCACCTGGCGACCTTGCGGTACGCCTATTCCTATTCCGAGCAGCGGAACGGCACCTTCGACGTCGACTCGTGGGGCGTGAGCTCGAACGCGACCGAGAAGGACTGGTCCTACTCGATCGGGGGTTCGGTCATCTCGACGCTGACGAGCGATCTCTTAAACGAGCTGCGCGGTCAATACTCCCGGGAGGACCGGCCGCGCCCCTATCCGGGCCCGACGGTCACCTCGACGGGCCGCCCGCTGCCCGACACCGCGTTCGATTTCGGTCGCGGCTACCGGTTCGGCATGCCCTTCTTCATCCCGGTCGAGTATTACGACACGCGGACGCAGCTCCTCGACAACTTCTCGATCGTGACGGGTAACCACTCCATCAAGATCGGCGCCGAGTGGAGCCGCGTCGTCTCGAAGCAGACTTTCCTCGGCTTCGCGAACGGGATCTGGAAGTTCAGCTCGACCGACGGCTTCCTGAACTACGCGGCCAATCCGAACTACGTGGAGTGCTCGGGCGGGGCGACGTCCCAGACCGGCTCGTGCCCCGCCGGCCAGTCCGTCACCGGCCCGGTCATCTTCTATCTGCAGCAGGCCGGTGTCGGAGGCCGCACCGTGGAGGACGCCGGGACGCAGTCGATCGCGCAGGAGGAGCTCGCCGCCTTTCTCCAGGACAGCTGGCAGCCGATGCGCAACCTGACCATCAACGTCGGACTCCGGTGGGAGGGGATCTATCAGCCCGACCCGCGCACGCCGCCCGACGAGGTCTTCTTTGCTCCTTTCATCGGAACGACCCGCGACGGCCAGGAGTTCCCCTCCGACGGAACGATCCCCGACGACACCAAGATGTGGCAGCCGCGCCTCGGGATCTCCTGGGACCCGTGGGCCGACGGCAAGACCGTCGCCCGGGCCACATGGGGGATCTTCTACGGACGCGTGCCGGCGCTGAACCTCGCTTCCTCCCGTTCGACTAACGGGTCGATCGGCCAGACCATCTACCGGGACTCGACGTTCCGGAACTTCGGCGGGCCGCTGCCTCCGGCGTATCCGAACCTCCTCCCGCCATCGCAGATCGGCAACCCCGACCATCCGGACGTCTACGTCTTCGATCGGGACTTCCGCAGCCCCAAGACGACCGCGTGGTCGATCGGCGTGGATCGGGAAATCATCCCGGGGCTCGCCGGCGTCCTGAAATACAACTACGCCAAGGGCGAGAACGTCACGCGCTTCCTGAACCAGAACGACGCGTTGCTCGGCAACGACCCCAACGTGCGAGCCTGGGGCTCGGGCCTGGGTCCGGACGGAACCAACGGGATCGGAACCCTCTGGACCGTCACGTCCAACGCCCGGAGCCGGTACTGGGGCTGGACGGTCGGCCTGAACAAGAACCTCTCGAACCGCTACGCTTTCCAGGCGTACTACACGTACTCCAAGGACCGCTCCGACGACGACAACGAGCGGGACCCCTTCACGCTGCGCTATGCGCGAATCACGGATCTGGACGCCGAGTACGGCTTCTCGGATCGCGACCAGCGGCATCGCTTCAACACCTGGTTCCTGTGGCAGGCCCCCTGGGACATCAACGTCAACGCGCGATACTCCTTCCGCTCCGCGCAGCCCCAGTCGTTGAAGCCGGACGGAACTCCATCCGCCAACCCGTGGCAGGTGGCCGGGCCTTCGGACCGCATCCGGCCGGACGGAACCATCGTGACCCGAAACAACGGACGCAAGGACAACAAGTACTCGTCTCTCGACATGCGGATCTCGAAGGAATTCCTGATCGGTGGACTGACGATCGAGCCGATCGTGGAGGCCTTCAATCTCTTCAACAGCGACAACTTCCTCGCGCCCGAGGTGACGAACCTGATCTTCAACTTCGACGGTACGATCCGCAGCGGCAACGGCGATCCGCGGCAGGTGCAGCTCGGGCTTCGCGTCGCCTGGTAGCGGCAGGTTTTCTTCGACGATTTCTGAGCGGGGGCTTCGGCCCCCGCTTTTTTTCAGTCCCAGGTCCCAGTTCCAAACTCTGGTCGCGGCGCGCGAAGTCTCCCGAGGTAATCGAGGGAGGAGGCGCGCGCCGCGGGAGCGG
>DATIBN010000265.1:0-7682 GCA_035457525.1 Thermoanaerobaculia bacterium
GTCCCGTCGAGAGGCGGAGCGCCTCCGGGACGCCGCAAGAGCCCGGGGAAGAGAGCTCCGCTTCGAGGCGACCGTCGGGGCAGGCCTGCCGATCCTCGACACCTACCGCAAGCTCGTGGAGTCCGGAGACCGGGTCTCGAAGATCGAAGGATGCCTGTCCGGCACGCTC
Organism: Thermoanaerobaculia bacterium; assembly: GCA_035457525.1. Classification (GTDB taxonomy): domain Bacteria; phylum Acidobacteriota; class Thermoanaerobaculia; order UBA5066; family Gp7-AA6; genus Gp7-AA6. Next base: position 170 of record DATIBN010000265.1, read on the forward strand.
GGCTTCCTCCTGACGGAAGTGGAGAAGGGCCGCCCCTTCTCCCGGAGCCTGCGGCTGGCCATGGAGCGGGGATACACGGAGCCCGATCCGCGCGACGACCTCTCCGGCGCCGACGTCGGAAGGAAGGCGCTCATCCTCGCGCGGCTGCTCGGATTCCGCGGCGAGCCCGGAGACGTCGAGGTCGAGTCTCTGGTGCCGCCACGCATGCGGAAGATTCCTCGCGCGCGCTTCCTGGAGCGTCTCGAGGAGCTCGATCCCGCGTGGGAAGAGCGCGTCTCGCGCGCCCGATCGCGCCGGCGCGTGCTCCGGTATCTCGCCTCGGTGACGCGGCGCCGCATCCGGGTCCGTCTCGCGGAAGTCGAGCCGGCAAGCCCGTTCGCCGGGCTCTCCGGCTCCGACAACCAGGTGGCTTTCACCACGCGGCGGTATCGGACGAACCCGCTCGTGATCCAGGGCCCGGGAGCCGGCCTCGCGGTCACCGCCGCCGGGATCTTCAACGACGTCGCGGAGCTCGCCGGGACGTGAGACGCGTTCGCGCATTCGCGCCGGGCACGGTCGCGAACCTCGGGCCGGGTCTCGACATCCTCGGCCTCGCGGTCACGGGCGCCGGCGACACGGTCACCGCGGAACGATCGGCGAGCCGGGAAATCCGGATCCGATCCTCGGGCCATCCGGAGATTCCGGGCGAGCCGGAGAAGAACACGGCGGGCATCGCCGCCGCGCGAGTGCGCGCGATGGCTTCGGCCGATTCGACCGGGATGACCCTCGAGATCGAGAAGGGCCTTCCGCTCTCGGGAGGTCAGGGTGGAAGCGCGGCCTCGGCCGTCGCGGCCGCGGTCGCCGTGAACGAGCTCCTCGGTTGCCCGCTCTCCCGGGAAAGGCTGCTCGAGCCGTGCCTCGACGCCGAAGCCGCCGTGTCCGGGCGGCATGCCGACAACGTGGCCGCGGCTCTCTTCGGCGGGGTGGTCCTGATCCGCACGACCGATCCGATCGACGTCGTCCGGCTCTCGTTCCCCGGGGAGCTCCGGGTCGTCGTCGTCGCGCCGCAGCAGAGCCTGCGCACCGAAGAGGCGCGAAAGCGCCTTCCCCGGTCGGTCCCGCTTCCCGTCGCCCTCGCGCAGGCCGCGTCCGTCGGCGCCCTGGTTGCTGCGCTCGCGATCCGCGACTTCGATTTGCTGCGCCGTTCGATCGAGGATCGAATCGCCGAGCCGGCCCGGGCGCCGCTCCTCCCCGGCTTCGTGGAGGCGAAGCGTTCGGCCCTGGAGGCCGGCGCCCTCGGCTGCTCGATCTCGGGCAGCGGGCCGGCGTCGTTCGCCTTCGCGGTCGGCGACGAGGCCGCGCGCCGGATCGGAAAGGTGATGGTCGCGGCGTACCGGTCGGCGGGAATCCCGGCCGTCGCCCGGGTCGGGGCCATCGACGCGGCTGGCGCCCGCGTCGTCGGTGTCGAGAGTTGACGCGCATGGGCGCCGAGCGTTCGAGCTGGCACGCCTGTCCGGGATGCGGGGCGGAGTTCCCCGCCTCGTTGCCGCGCAGCTCCTGTCCGGATTGCGGGGCGCTTCTCGAGGTCCGCCATCGCCCGCCGTCGCTCCGGGGCGCCGACCTTCGGCACCTGTTCGCGGGGCGCCGGGGTGGGCCGGGAGCCGACGCCTCCGGCGTCTGGCGGTTCCGGGAGCTCGTCCTCCCGGAGGCCGGCTCGGGAATCGTCACGTACCCCGAAGGAAATACGCCGCTCCTCGAGCGCGGGCCGGTGGCGCGGTGGGCGGGGATCGAAAAGCTGCTCTTGAAGCACGAAGGCATGAACCCGACCGGGTCCTTCAAGGACCGGGGCATGACGGTCGGCATCACCCAGGCGCGGCGGGTGGCCGCGCGGGCGGTCGCGTGCGCTTCGACCGGGAACACGTCGGCGTCCCTCGCCGCCTACGCCGCGCTCGCCGGCCTGCCCGCGCTCGTCTTCGTTCCCGCGGGTCAGGTCGCGGCGGGCAAGCTCGCGCAGACGCTGGCGTACGGCGCGAAGACCCTCCTCGTCCGCGGGGACTTCGATGCGTGCTTCACCCTGGTCCGCGAGGCGAGCGAGCGACTGAACGTCTATCTGGTGAACTCGGTCAACCCCTTCCGGATCGAGGGCCAGAAGACGATTGTGTTCGAGATGCTCGAGCAGCTCGACTGGAACCCGCCCGACTGGATCGCCCTGCCGGCCGGCAACCTCGGCAACACGTCGGCGTTCGGCAAGGCTCTGATCGAAGCGCGCGACGCCGGGCTCGTCTCGCGCCTGCCGCGCCTCGCGGCGATCCAGGCCGAAGGCGCCAGCCCCTTCGCGCGGAGCTTCCGCGGGGGTTTCGCAAGGCGTCAACCCGTGAAAGCCGAGACGATCGCGACGGCGATCCGGATCGGCGATCCCGCGTCGCACGACCGCGCGGTGCAGGCGATCCGCGCCACGGACGGCGTGGTGGCCACCGTATCCGACGACGAGATTCTCGAGGCGAAGGCGGTCGTGGACGCTTCGGGCGCGGGGTGCGAGCCGGCGAGCGCCGCGAGCGTGGCGGGCGCCCGGAAACTCGCGGCGGAAGGCGTGATCCGCCCGGGAGATCGGGTCGTCGCCGTGCTGACCGGACACATCCTGAAAGACCCGGGACTCCTGCTCCGATATCACCAGGAGGCCGACCCGCCGCCGCCGCGGGCGAACCGTCCGATCGAGATCGACCCGGACCTCGCCGCGGTCGAAAGGGTCCTCGGGGAGATCCGTTGACTCGCAGGATCGAGAGACTGCTCGCCGATCTCGAGAAAGCGGTGAAGCGGCGCCCCGGCGGCCGGGCCGTGCTCCGTCTGCTGCGGAAGGCGAGGTCAGCGGAGCTTCCCGACGCTCCGAGCGCGGTCCGGCTTCACGAGGCCGTCCTCTTCCTGCGCGCGTACCCGCACGACCGCGCGGTCCGGCGCGAGACCGAAGCGCTGCTCTCGCGGTTCGGCGCACGCGTCGAGGCGCTCCGCCGGGCCGGCGCCGACATGGAGCCGTTCGACCGTCCCGAGGTCTCGGGGATCGCGGGAACGTCGATCACCACCGACTATTCGTTGGACGTCGTGCGCTGGCTGGAGGCGCGCTTCAGGCGCCGCGTCCACATCGCGTGGGAGGGACAGGACGACACCGACCGGCTGCGGGCGCTTCTGCCGCGCTTCCTGCCGATGCTCGAGGAGGAAGCTCTCGAGGACGCGAACGTTCCCTACCTCGAGTGGCTGCGCGCCGCGCAGCCCGACGGCCGCCGCGACCTCGCATGGCTGCTCCGACGCATCGAGCGTCTGCCGATCCCGGAGTCCGACCGCGCCGAGCGCTACGAGGCCCTGCGCGCACCGATCGCCTGGGAACTCGGGAGCGGACGGGTCACACGCACCCGCATGCGGTGGCGAGCCCCGGGGACCGCCTTCCACCCGGGACCGCTCATCGCCCGGCGGGACGTGTCACTCGCCGAGATGGCCGCCGCGCCGCCCCTGGCGATCCGGAAGCTCTCGCTCGCCGAGGGCCGGGAAGTCGTCGACATGACGCGAGGGGCGACGGCGCTCCGGTACCGCGAGTACTACGGCTTTACCTACGCGGACCCCGCGTCGGTGCGGGCGGCGCGGGCGGGGCGCGGCGTCGAGATCTTCTTCATGGGGCTGGCGCGCCCGAGGCGGCTGCCGCTTCGCGCCGGGTTCGCCGGGTTCATCGTCAAGAACGGCGTGCCGGTCGGTTACATCGAGGGGCTCGCGCTCTTCGAACGGATCGAGATCGGGTTCAACATTTATTACTCGTTCCGCGACGGGGAGTCGGCCTGGATATTCGGCCGGGTCCTGCGTCTGGCGAACCAGCTCTTCGGAGTGACGTCGTTCTCGATCGATCCGTATCAGCTCGGGCACGAGAACCCCGAGGCGATCGATTCGGGAGCCTTCTGGTTCTACCGCAAGCTCGGCTTCCGGCCGACTTCCCGCAAGATCGCCGCGAACGTCGAGGCGGAGGAACGCCGGATCGCCTCCGACCCGGCCTATCGGTCCTCGCCGCGCACCCTCGAACGCCTCGTCACCGGCAACGTGCTCTACGAGATCGATCCGGCTCGGGCCGGCGACTGGGACCGGTTTCACGTTCGGAACGTCGGCCTCGCCGTGCAGCGGCGGATGCGGCGAGGTTACGGGGGCGACGCGGAGCGCGCCCGCCGCCAGGCGAGCAAGAGGGTTTCCCGGATGATCGGCGCACGGACGGCGCGCTGGAGCGCCGCCGAGAAAGCGGCTTTCGAAAACTTCGCCCTCGTGCTCGATCTCGTTCCGGATCTGGCGCGCTGGTCGCGGCAGGAGCGGAAGACCCTCGTCGAAATTGCGCGCGCAAAGGCGGGTCGGGAAGAAACGCGATATCTGCGTCTCCTCCAGCGCCACGCACGGCTGCGCGCCGCCCTTCTCCGACTCGGCTCAATAACCCACTAGCGCGCGCGCCGCCCGGCAGACTTTCCCCGCATCCGGAAGGAAGAACTCCTCCATCGGCGGGGAGAAGGGGACCGGAGTGTCGGGCGCGGTCACCCGGACCACCGGCGCGTCGAGAGCCTCGAAGCACCTTTCCGAGAGGACCGCCGCGACCTCGGCGCCGATCCCGCCGGTGCGCGTCGCCTCGTGCAGGACGATCGCGCGATTCGTCCGTCCGACGGAGGACAGGATCGTCTCCTCGTCCAGCGGGAAGAGAGTCCGCAGGTCGACGACCTCGACGTCGATGCCCTCGGTTTCGAGCGTCCGCGCGGCATCGAGTGCCGTCCACACCATCGCGCCGTAGGTGAGGATCGAGAGATCCCGCCCGGAGCGCCGCACGGCCGCCTTTCCGATCGGAACCACGTAGTCCTCGCCGGGAAGCGTTTCCTTCACGCGCCGGTAGAGGAACTTGTGCTCGAAATAGAGAACGGGATCGTCGTCGCGGATCGCCGCCTTGAGCAGGCCTTTCGCGTCGTGAGCCGTGGACGGCTGCACGATCTTCAATCCCGGCGTGTGAGCGAAATACGCCTCGGGGTTCTGCGAGTGGAACGGGCCGCCGTGGACTCCTCCGCCCGCCGGCCCGCGGACCACGAGAGGGACGCCGCATCCGGTGCGGTAGCGCGACTTCGCCGCGAAGTTCGTGATCATGTCGAACGCGCAGGAGATGAAATCCGCGAACTGCATCTCGGCGACCGGGCGCATGCCCGCGATTGCCGCGCCGACGGCGGCGCCCACGATCGCGGTCTCGGAGATCGGCGTGTCGAGGACCCGCTCTTCGCCGAAGCGTTCGACGAGGCCGTCGGTCACCTTGAACGCGCCGCCGTAGACGCCGATGTCTTCGCCGAGCAGGAAAACCCGCTCGTCGCGCTCCATCTCTTCGAGGAGCGCTTCGCGAATGGCGTCCACGTAGAACGTCTCCCCGGGGGTGGGGATCGCCGGCGCGGTCAGGCGAGTCTCCGCAGGAAAGCGGGTTCGGAGTCGGCCGATCCCCCCGCGTAGACCCCGGCGAGCGCGTCGGCGGCCGCCGGATAGGGGCACCGCTCGGCTTCGGCGACGTCGCGGTCGAGCTCCTCCGCGATCCGGCGGTCGATCGCCTCGAGATCGCCGGGGGTGACGCGGCCGGAGGCGAGCAGTCTCTCGGCGAGGCGCGCAATCGGGTCGCGCCGCGCCCAGTCGTCGAGCTCTCCGGGGGGCACGTAGGCCTGCCCGTCGTGCTCGGCGTGCCCCTTCATCCGGTACGTCCGCGCCTCGACGAGCGTTGGCCCTCCGCCCGCCCGCGCGCGCTCGACGGCTTCGCGCGCGGCCTCGTAAACGGCGATGACGTCGTTGCCGTCCACGCTCACGCCCGGAATCCCGTACGCGGGCGCGCGGTCCGCGAGGCTCTTCGCCGCGGTCTGCTTCCGGAACGGAGTGGAGTAGGCCCAGCCGTTGTTCTCGGCGATCACGACGAGGGGCAGCTTCTGCACGGCCGCGAAATTCACGCCTTCGTGAAACGCGCCGGTCGAGGTTCCGCCGTCTCCGATGTAGGTCATCGCGACCGTGCGCCTGCGCTGCATGCGTGCGGCCAGCGCGATTCCCGCCATGACCGGCACGAGCGCACCCAGCATCGAGATCGAGGAGACGACGCCGCGCTCCGGGCGGCCGAAGTGGAGATTCCCCTCCTTCCCGCCGGAGGGGGAGGCCGCGCGAGCGAGGTGCTGAGTCAGGATTTCCCGCGGGGTGTATCCCATGACGAGCACCGAGCCCAGGTTCCGGATGAGCGGCCCGAGCACGTCCCCTTCCTCGAGGGCGCGGGCGCTGCCGACCGACGTCGCCTCCTGTCCGAGCGAGCGATAGAGGCCGCCGACGATCTTTCCCTGGCGATAGAGGTTCACGAGCCGCTCCTCCAGCGAGCGGTTGAGCCTCATGAGCCGGTAGAGATCGATCCGATCGGGGAGGGTGAGGTCCGGCATCGACGACCGCCGGATTATACGAGGAGCAACGCGAAACGCGGGGCGGGCAGCGCGTAAGATGACTCGATGCCCCGGTTCGTTTCGGTCGTGATCGCCTCCGACCGCGTCGAGGGTTCTCTTCGCGAGTGCCTTCGATCGCTCGCCGCGCAGGAGGGCGCTCCCGCGTTCGAGGTCGTGGTCGTGTCCACGACGGAGCCGCTTCTGGATCCCGCCTGGAAGATCCCGGTCGAGTGGGTGTCGGCCGAGTCCCGGAATCCGGCGACGAGACGCAACCTCGGCGCGCGGCAGGCGCGCGGGAGCTCTCTCGCGTTTCTGGACGACGACGCGGAGGCCGAGACGTCGTGGATCGCGTCGGGGGCCCGCGCGCTGGAGACCGCGGACATCGCCGGAGGTCCCGATCTGGGTCCGGCGGGCGCACCGTATCGCGAGCGGATCTCGGACCTCCTCCTCGCAACTCCGGTCATCGGGAGCGGCGTGCCGGCTCACGAGCGCCGTCCCCGGGGCGGCCCGATCGCGTCCCCCCACGACGTCGCGCTCTGCAATCTCTTCGTCCGACGGGAAGCCTTCAAAGCCCTCGGGGGGTTCGACGAGTCCCTCGGCTACGTGGGGGAGGACACGGATTTCGTCCGGCGCGCGCTCGATCGCGGGCTCTCCGTGCGCCTCGACCCCGCGGTCCGCGTGCGCCACCGGCGCCGCCCCTTCCCCGGCGCTTACGTGGCGCAGCGCTGGCGCTATCGCGTGAAGACGGGAAAACTCCTGGTCGAGCGGCCCGGCCTCCACGCCCGTGGACGGATCGCGGCGTTCCTGACCGCGGGCTTCGCGGCCACCGCGGGCGTGGCGCTCTACGGAATCCCGTTCCTCCTGCCGGCGGCCGCCCTCTACGCGCTGACGACCGTGGCGCTGTCGTTCCCCATTTGGCGCGACGATCCGGCTCTCCTCCCCGCGGTGCCGTTCGCGTTCGCGGTCCATCACCTGACCTACTTCGGGGGCCTCCTGGCCGGCATCGCCCGCGCGCTGGCGGCTTCGCCGCGATGAGGGAGCTCGGGCTCGCGACCCAATGGTTCCGCGGTCGGCGGACGCTG
>DATIBN010000266.1:0-2219 GCA_035457525.1 Thermoanaerobaculia bacterium
GGGAAGATCGCCGAAATAGGATCTCGCCTGTCATGAAGAAAATCCCGTTCTTCCTCGTGTCGCTCCTCCTCGCCGGCGCCGCTTCGGGCGGCCCGCAGCCAGCGGCCCCCGCTTCCCCCTTCGCCGGTCCGAGTCCGTGGCCCGAAGTCCGCCGCGAGCGGATCCGCACCCTGCTGCCGGCCGCGATGAAGCGCGCCGGCGTGGACGCGTGGCTCGTGGTGTGCCGCGAGAACGACAACGACCCTCTTGCCGGACACGTCGGGGGCGAGAACGCGGGCGCTCCCGCCGCCTTCCTTTTTCTCCGGACCGCCGCCGGCGTCCGGTCGGTCGCGCTGTCGCCCGCGGGCGAGGCGACGGCCCTCCAGGACATGGGCCTTCACGACGAGGTCGTCGTTCTGGAGCGGGGCACTTCTCCCTGGGACGGGGTCGCGAAGTTCCTCCGAGCGTCGGGCCCGAACAGAATCGCCGTCAACTCCTCGACGATGACCGTGGCGGACGGCCTCTCGCACACGCAGCGGGGCCTTCTCGAGAAAGCGCTGGGCGCGGACCTCACCGCGCGTCTCGTGTCCTCCGAGGAGCTCGTCGTCCAATGGCTTTCGGTGAAGCTCCCGAGGGAAGTCGAGATCCTCCGCCGCGCGGCGGCGGTCACCGCGCAGCTCGAGCTCGATGCCTACGCCACCGTCACACCCGGGAAGACCCGCGACTCGGACGTCGCGCGCTACCTCAAGATGCGGATGAACGAGCTCGGGGTCGAGGACGCGTGGGCGCCGGATCAGAACCCCAACGTCAACTCGGGCCCGGACCGCGGCCACTCGCACGCGACCGACCGCGTCATCCGGGCGGGCGACTTCATCCAGACCGATTTCGGCATCAAGGTGTGGGGCACGTGGTGCACCGACGTTCAGCGGTTCGCCTACGTCCTCGCGCCGGGGGAGAAGGCGCCGCCGCCCGACGCGCTCCGCAAGTGGGAGAACGCACGGAAGGGGAGCCGTACGGCGCTTGCCGCGATGAAGCCGGGCGTGCGCGGCTACGACGTGGACCGGGCGCAGCGCGAGTGGATGGAGAAGCAGGGTTCGGAGTGGGTGATGTGGGGGACGGGTCATCCCGTCGGGTACTGGGCGCACGATGTGGGCCCGGCATTGACCGGCGCACAGCGCGAGACTCCGCCCGCGGGAGCGTCGACGCGACTCCTTCAGCCCGGCCAGACCTTCGCGTTCGACGGTTTTTTCAGCTGGGTCCTGCCAGAGAGTGCCGGCAGCGAGAAAGCGACGAAGACGATCTCGGTCGAGGAGATGGCGGTCGTGACCGATCGCGGGGCCGAGTACCTGATCCCGCCGCAGGAAGAACTCGTCCTGATCCCTTCCGTAAGTAAGGAGTAGGGAGAATCGCCATGGTGCGAGCGATCGGAATCCTCTTCGTCGTCTCTATGTTCGCGGCCGGTTGTGCTTCCACGCCCGCGGAGGTGCGGATCGAAGGCGCACCGACGGAGCTGTCGGCTCTGGCGGGTGAGTGGGAAGGCGAGTACTCGAGCGCGGCCACGGGCCGGCTGGGCTCGATCGTCTTCAAGCTCGTGGGCGGCGAAGACCACGCCCACGGCGACGTGTTGATGATCCCGAGGGGCTCGAACGACCCCTACCGACCGCGCGGCGGCGGCGAGGGACCGGCGCCCGCCGGCGCGTCCCAGCTCCTCACGATCCGCTTCGTCCGGGCGGAGGCGGGCCGGATCTCGGGAACGCTCGACCCCTACTGGGACCCGGACTGCAACTGCGAGGTGACGACGACGTTCATGGGTCAGGTCAGGGACGACACGATCGAAGGGACGTTTTCCTCGGAGCGCACGGCCGGCCGCGTCTTCGGGAATTGGAAGGTTCAGCGGAAATCCCGTCCGAGTCCCTAGATTCGACGTACGTTCCCCGGCCCTGGAGCGTCGATCCGATAAAGTTCGAGGTGTGGAAGCCGAGGCCGTCCAGAGATACCTCGAGAACTGGAAGGGCGAGCAGGACGGCGCGGCGCTCTACGACGCCGTCGCTTCCTGCGAATCGAACCCGAAGCTCGCGGAGGTGTACCGGCGCCTTGCCGCCACCGAGCGGCATCACGCCGAGGTCTGGGCGGAGAAGCTGCGGGTCGCGGGAGTCACGACCCCGCGATTCCGTCCCTCGACTCGCACGCGCATTCTCACGTGGCTCGCCCGGCGAGGCGGTGCGCGCTTCGTCCTGCCC
>DATIBN010000267.1:0-2767 GCA_035457525.1 Thermoanaerobaculia bacterium
CCCGGCACGCTCGCGTAGTTGTTCGACAGAACGACGACGCTCACGTCGTCGTCCGGGAACGCCAGCAGGTTCGCCCCGGCGCCCGGAAAGCTCCCGCTGGAGGAGAGAGCCGTCCTGTCGAGCACTTTCGAGTGTTGGAAATGGTCCGTCGCCTTCACGCTCCCGAGGAGTTTCCCGGCGTAGAGAGCTTTCGCAAAGCGGTGCAGATCCGCGGCCGTCGAGTACGAGGCTCCGCCGCCCAGCTTCCACGAAGGATCCTCGGGTCCGCAGACCGCCATCCCGTCGGAGAACGGGTCCGGCATGTACCCGGTGGCGAGGCGGGGAACCGCGGTCGCCTTCGCGAGCTCGCCGGAGTCGGTCATGCCGGCCGGGCGGTAGACGTAGTCCGTCACGACCTCGGCGTACGGGCGCGCCGTCACCTGCTCGATCACGTGCGCGAGGATCGCGTAGTTCGCGGTCGTGTAGGAGTAGGTCGCGCCCGGCTCGCTCCCGAGCGGCTCCTTCTTGAGGACATCCACGGTCTCGCGCGTCGTCCGGCTCGCGCGGATGGTGCGGCGCAGCTTTTCGGGGTCGCGGACGCCCGAGTAGTGGCCGAGCAGGTGCGTGATCGTGATCCGGTCTCCCGAGGGGAAGTCCGAGACCCACTTCGACAGGACGTCGGAGTACGCGAGCTTCTTCTCCGCGACGAGCCTCGCGACGACGATGCTCGTGAAGCGCTTGCTGATCGAAGCGATCGCGAACCGGGTATCGAGCCGGTTCGGCACGCCGAACTCGTAGTTCGCCATCCCGTAGGGCTTCGCGAACACGATGTCGCCGCCCCGCGCCACGGACACGACCCCGTTGAACGCGCGGAGCCTCACGTAGGGCGCGACGTACCGGTCGATCTTCTCTTCGAGGGTGGACGGAACGGCGGGACCGCCGAGCGCGTTCGGAGAAAAGAGCGTGAGCACGATGGCGAAGGTCCCGAGCGAGGTTCTTGTCATGCCGTGCATTCTGGAACGAAACCCGACTCCGGGGACCGAGCGGATTTTCATGTGCCAGCCCGGCACGAATTTCCGGATTCTCGGCTAGCATCCGGAGATGGACCACGGCGAGCTCGGAGGTTTTCTCCTCGCGTTCGCGGCGGCGCTCGTCGGCGCCAAGGTGTTCGGAGAGTTGTGCGAGCGCCTCGGACAGCCCTCGGTTCTCGGGGAGCTCCTCGCCGGGGTCGTCCTCGGCCCGTCGGTACTCGGAATCGTACCGCTCTCGTTCGGGATCCTCCTCCTCGCCGAGATCGGAGTGATGCTGCTCCTCTTCGAGGTGGGACTCGAGACCGACCTCGAAGAGCTCGCGCGCGTCGGCGGCTCGGCGCTCGCCGTGGCCGCGCTCGGAATGATCCTTCCTTTCCTCGGAGGCTACCTGTTGACCCTGGCCGCCGGTTTCTCGTCGCTGACTTCGCTCTTCGTCGGAGCGGCGATGACGGCGACGTCCATCGGTATCACCAGCCGAGTTCTCTCCGAGCTGAACGCGCTGAAGTCCCGGGAGGGCCAGATCATCCTGGGGGCGGCGGTCGCCGACGACATCCTCGGACTGGTCGTCCTTGCCGTCGTGAGTCAGATCGCGGCGACCGGCACGGTCGCCTTGGGGTCCGTCGCGAAGGCGGCCGGACTCTCCTTCGGGTTCCTGATCGTCGCGATCGTGATCGGGATGCCTCTTGCTCGAGTCCTCGTCCGGGCCGTCGCGTGGGCGGGCGTCCGGGGGATCCTCGTGACGGCATCGGTGGCGTTCGCACTGCTCGCGGCACTCGGCGCGGAAAAGGCCGGGTCAGCGGCGATCGTCGGCGCCTTCGCGGCGGGCGCCGTGCTCGCGCGGACCGATCGAAGCAGGGACATTCATCATGCGGTGCGCCCGATCGTCGACGTGTTCGCGCCGATCTTTTTCGTCGCGATCGGAGCCCAGGTGAACGTCGGCTATCTGAACCCGATGGTGCCGGAGAACCGCCCGGCGCTCCTTCTCGCGCTGGGCCTCGTCGTCGTCGGCACGCTCGGCAAGTTCGCCGCGGGATATGCCGCGCGGGGGAAGGTCCGGCGCAGCTTCATCGGCGCCGGGATGATTCCCCGCGGGGAGGTCGGGCTCATCTTCGCTCAGATCGGAAAGCAGAACGGCGCGCTGCCGGAGCCGGTCTTCATCGCCGTCGTCATCGCGGTGTTCATTACGACCTTCCTCACGCCACCTCTCCTGAAGTGGCTTCGGCCGCCGGAGACGAAGGGATCTACTTCCTGAGGTCGACGAGGGTCGCGTTCAGGAGAGCGCGTCGCTCGGAGTCGAGGCGGGCAAAGAGCGGCTGGAGGACCTGCGCGACGCGGTCCTCCTCCTCGGGAGGAATCGTGTAGAGGTTCGGCGAGATCGCCTCGACGACCCTCGCGACGGTGATCTTCTCGGGAGGCTCCGCCAGCGCGTAACCGCGCGCGCCGTCTCCGTCCACGATCTTCGCGTCGCGCAGGCACTCGAGGAGCCGCTCCGCGTCGACCGACGAACCCTCCTGGTCGTGGTAGAGGTCGCGGAAGCGGTGGATTCCACCCTCGGCGAGCCGGAGGAGCATACGGATTGCGTTCTCGGCCCGCCCGGCCGGGACGTGCCGGCGCCGACGGTTCTTTCCCATCTTGGTTTGCAGGACGTGCGTGAGCTCGACGCCCAGGAGTATGAGGATCCAGACCAGGAAGACCGAGATGAGCGCGAACATGAGGAGCGAGAGCGACCCCGTGATGAGGTTCATCCGCGAGAGCAT
>DATIBN010000268.1:0-61271 GCA_035457525.1 Thermoanaerobaculia bacterium
TCACGAGATCCACTACCGCGTCGAGGCGTCTCATTACCTCTGGAAGATGGTTCGGAGGCTCGTCGGCACGCTGGTCGAGGTCGGAAGGGGAAAGATCGGCGTCCCGGACGTCGAGCGGCTCCTGCGAGAGAAATCGGCCGGGCCGGCGGCGTGGACGGCGCCGCCGTCCGGCCTGTTTCTGGAGAAGGTGAAGTACTGAGCGGCGGCTAGAGGACCTCGGCCGCCTCCTCGATCGCGCGCGCGAACGAGCTCGTCCAGATTCTGTGGAGTTCGGCCACCGGCTCATCGAGAAGGGGCGGGCCACCGCCGGCGCGGACCTCCAGGCGCTCTCCCCCGACGCGGCCGATCACGTCCATCGGAACGCCTGCGGCTTGCGCCGCCGATTCCACGGAGCCCCGCTCACCCGGCGAGAAGGTCACGAGAACGCGTCCCGTGCTCTCGCCGAAGAGGTGCGCCGAAGGCCGCGGTTCCGGCGCGAGGACGACGCTCGCGCCGAGGTTCGCTTCCATCGCGCACTCGGCAAGCGCGACCGCGAGCCCGCCGTCGGACACGTCGTGCGCCGACGCCAGCCGACCTTCCCGAGCGAGCCCGACGAGGAGATCGACGAGGCGCCGTTCGGCCGCGAGGTCCACCTCGGGACAGGGCCCCTCGTCCCGGCCGTGGATCGTCCGCAGGAACTCGGACGCGCCGAGCTCGTCGCGGGTCTTTCCGAAGAGCGCGACGAAGTCTCCCCGCCGCCGGAAGGGCATCGTCACCCGCCGTTCCACGTCGTCGAGCAGGCCGACCATGCCGACGGTCGGCGTCGGGAGGATCGGCCGGCCGTCGGTCTCGTTGTAGAAGGAGACGTTTCCCGAAACCACCGGCGTCGAAAGTGCGCGGCACGCGTCCGCGAGTCCTCGCACCGCGGCCTCGAACTGCCCCATGATCTCGGGCCGCTCCGGGTTGCCGAAGTTCAGGCAGTCGGTGACGGCGAGCGGCCGCGCCCCGGTGGCCGCGATCGACCGCGCCGCCTCGGCGACGGCGATCGCCGCGCCGCGATAGGGATCGCACGAGCAGAAGAAGGGGTTGACGTCGCTCTTGATCGCGATCGCCTTCGAGGTGCCCTTGATGCGCAGGACGGCGGCGTCGCCCCCGGGGCGTTCGACCGTGTTCGTCCCGACCATATGGTCGTACTGAGTCCAGATCCAGGATTTCCGCGCGACGTTCGGCGAGGCAAGGATCCTCCGAAGGCACGCGCCGTAGCTCCCGGGCTCCGGCAGAGCCTCCCACCCGCGGGAGCCCACGGCCGCCGGCGCGACGCATGGCCGGTCGTAGAGGGGCGCTCGGTCGGAAAGCGGCGCGGCCGGCAGGTCCGCGACGATCGCGCCGTCGAAGAAGAGCACGACCCGGCCGCTGTCGGTGACCCGGCCGATCTCGACCGCCTCGAGCTCCCATTTGCGGAAGACGTCCAGCGCCGTCTCGAGCCGGTCCCGGCGCGCGACGAGCAGCATCCGCTCCTGCGACTCCGAGAGGAGGATCTCGTAGGGCGTCATTCCGGTCTCCCGGACCGGCACCTTCGACAGGTCGATCTCGAGCCCCGACCCGGCGCGCCCCGCCATCTCGAAAGAAGACGACGTCAGGCCCGCCGCCCCCATGTCCTGGATCCCGACGACCGCGTCCGTCCGGAAGAGCTCCAGGCACGCCTCCATGAGGAGCTTCTCGGTGAACGGGTCGCCAACCTGCACCGTCGGTCGCTTCTGCCGCGTCTCGTCGCCCGCGAACTCCTCGGAAGCCATCGTGGCGCCGTGAATTCCGTCGCGGCCGGTCTTCGACCCCACGTAGATCACGGGGTTGCCGGCGCCCTCGGCGCGGCCGCGGAAGATGCGGTCCTTCTCGACGATGCCCACGTTCATCACGTTCACCAGGATGTTGCGGTCGTACGCCGGGTGAAAGGTCGTCTCGCCGCCGACCGTGGGGATGCCGATGCAGTTGCCGTAGCCGGCGATGCCCCGCACGACTCCGTCCACGAGGTGGCGCATGCGCGGCGCGTCGAGGTGGCCGAAGCGCAGCGAGTCGAGCGACGCGATCGGCCGCGCTCCCATCGTGAAGATGTCGCGGAGGATGCCGCCGACGCCGGTCGCGGCGCCCTGGTACGGCTCGATGAACGAGGGGTGGTTGTGCGACTCCATCTTGAAGGCGACGGCGAGACCGTCGCCGATGTCCACGATCCCGGCGTTCTCACCGGGTCCCTGGATGACGCGCGGTCCGGTGGTCGGCAGCTTCTTCAGGTGCACGCGGGAGGACTTGTAGGAACAGTGCTCGCTCCACATCGCCGAGAAGATCCCGAGCTCGACCAAGTTGGGCTCGCGTCCGAGGATCTCGACGATGCGGTCGTACTCGTCGGCCGAGAGGTTGTGCTCCTCGATCAGCTCGCGGGGGTGCGCGGCGGAGGTCATGCCGTGGCGAGCGTCGCGACCGCCGACTCGAACATCTTGCGGCCGACGTCGTTGCCGAGTATGCCCTCGGCGCAGCGGTCGGGGTGCGGCATGAGGCCGACGATGTTGCCCTCCCGGTTCGCGATGCCCGCGATCCCGGCCGTCGCGCCGTTGGGGTTCGCCTCGTCGGTGACGCGGCCCTCCGCGTCGCAGTAGCGGAACACCACTCCGGCTTCGAACTCGAGCCCGGTCAGCGTCTCGGGCGGCGCCGTGTAGTTGCCCTCGCCGTGGCCGATCGGCATCTTCACGATCTGTCCCGGCTCGTAGAGCCGGGTGAACGCGGTGGACGCGTTCTCCACACGCATGTGGACGTCCTTGCAGACGTATCGAAGGCCGCGGTTGACCCGCACCGCGCCGGGCAGGAGCCCGGCCTCGAGCAGAACCTGGAACCCGTTGCAAATTCCCAGCACCGGCCCGCCGTCCATCGCGAAGCGGGTGACGGCCTCCATCACCGGCGAGAAGCGCGCGAGCGCGCCGGCCCTCAGGTAGTCGCCGTAGGCGAAGCCGCCGGGAAGGATGACGACGTCGGCGCCCTTCAGGTCGGTGTCGCGATGCCAGACGTACTCGGCGTCGCAGCCCAGGAGCTCGGTTGCGACGTGATGGCAGTCCTGGTCGCAGTTCGACCCGGGAAAGACGACGATTGCGAACTTCGGCTTGCCGCCCCTCACGGCTCGGAGGGGATGCGCACGTCGAAGCCTTCGATCACGGTGTTCGCCAGAAGCTCCTCCGCCATGCGGCGCGCCTCCGCCTCGACGGCGGCCGGATCCGTGCCGTCGACTTCCAGGAAGAAGATCTTCCCGGCCCGGACGTCCTCCACCGAAGCGTGACCCAGCCGCCCGAGGGCGGAGGCGATCGCGCGGCCCTGCGGGTCGAGCACGCCCTCCTTCGGGTAGACGCGGACCTCGACCTTCATGCGTCGAACGTCTCGTAGCCGTCGAACTGGTCGGCGGCGCCATAGGTCGCGCCGCACTCGGCGAGCTCGAGCGCGGCCCCGAGCGACGCCAGGGCGAGCGCCGGGGTGTTGTTGGACCGGGAGAGATGCGTCGCGATCACCCGCTTCAGGCGCTCCCCGGCGGTCGCCCGCACGGCCTCGGCGGACTGGCGGTTCGAGAGGTGGCCGAAGCCCCCGGCGATTCGCTGCTTGAGCGGCCACACGTAGGGACCGTCGCGGAGCATGTCCTCGTCGTGGTTGAACTCCAGGAGAAGCGTGGTCGCGCCCCGGAGGAAGTCGAGGAACTGACCTTGGACGTGGCCGAGGTCGGATGCCACGACCATCCGCGCATCGTCGGCCTCGAAGGCATAGGCGACCGACTCGTTGGAGTCGTGGGGCGTGTCGAGCGGTCGGAAGCCGATGTCTCCGACCCTCCCCTCGCGGCAGGACTCCATGCGCACGAAGGGCGAGAAGAGGTTGCCCTCGAGACCGAGCGCCGCTGCGGTCCCCCGGGTCGCGAAGATCGAGCACTCGAACCGAGCGGCGAAAGTCAGCGCCCCGATCGAGTGGTCGCCGTGCTCGTGCGTCAGGAAGATGGCCGCGACCGTCTCGGGCTCGATGCCGCGCGCGAAGAGACGCTTCTCGATTTCCTTCGCCGAGAGCCCCGCGTCGACCAGCACCCGGGTCCGACCCGACTCGACGACGCAGGCGTTTCCACCCGAGCCGGAGGCGAGCACGGAGACGCGCACGCGAAGAAGGTTAACAGACGCCGAGACAAATGATGTCTTAGCCCCGATGGCACGGAAGAGACAGTGCCGAAAAGACGCGGGGTCAGGCTTTAGCCTGACCCCTCTTCATTGGAATCGCCGATTCGCTGACCCCTCTTCGTTGACTTGGCCGAACCGTTGATCCCCAAAAAATAAATCCGTCCCCCTTTTCTACGCCTTCCGTCGTCTAGCTCTTCCCCGTCGAGCCGAATCCGCCGCCTCCCCGCCCGCTCGGCGGAAGCTCGGCAACGCGCTCGAACCGTCCCTGCGCGACCGGGGCGAAGACGAGCTGAGCGATGCGATCGCCGCGGTGGATGGTCGCGGGCTCGTTTCCCAGGTTCGCGACGATGACCCGGATCTCTCCCCTATAGTCCGAGTCGACGGTGCCGGGCGCGTTCAAGAGGGCGAGGCCCTTGTCGTGTGCGAGCCCGCTCCGCATCCGCACCTGTCCCTCGTAGCCCTCGGGTATCGCAACCGCGATCCCGGTCGGCACGAGCGCGCGTCCGCCCGGCGTGATCGTCAAGTCGGCCTCGATCGCGGCGCGCAGATCGCAGCCCGCGGAGCCTTCCGTCCCGTAACGCGGCAGCGCGAGGCCTTCCCCGTGGGGAAATACCTTCAGCGGCACGGTGATCGGCATGGTCTTGGAAGCTGTATTCTTTCGCACGAGCGGGCACGCAATGATTACGGGCGAAACCACGTTGGAGCGGGGCCGCGACGCGTTCCGGCGGCGACAGTGGCCGGACGCGTATGCCGGGCTGGATGAGGCGGACCGCGAGAGCTCCCTCGAGCCCGACGATCTCGACCGGCTCGCGACCTGCGCCTATCTGACTGGACGCGACGACGAGAGCATCGACCTCTGGGCGCGCGCCCACCAGCTCTTCCTGGCGCGCGAGAACCCGCAGCGGGCGGCCCGCAGCGCGCTGTGGCTCGCCTTCGGGCTGCTGGCCCGCGGGAAGCTGGCTCCGGCCGCAGGCTGGCTCGCGCGTGCCGGCCGGATCCTGGAACACGAGGGGGACTGCGTCGAGCAGGGTCTCGCTCTCGCTCTGAACGCGATCCCGGTCATGTTCTCGGGAAAACCCTCCGAGGCGCTGCCGATGTTCGAGAGAGCCGCCCGGATCGGCGAGCGCTACGGTGATCCGGACGTCCTCACGCTCGGGCTCCTCGGTCAGGGAGACTGCCTGATCCGCCTGGGAAATGCGGCCGCCGGAACGAAGCTCCTGGACGAGGTGATGGTCGGCGTCACGGCCGGAGAAACGTCTCCGGTTCTGACCGGGCTCGTCTACTGCGCGGTGATCAGCGCCTGCCACTCGACGTTCGATCTCCGCCGCGCGCACGAATGGACGGAGGCGCTCACGCGGTGGTGTGAGTCTCAAGCGGGTCTCGTCGCGTATCGCGGCGTCTGCCTGGTCCACCGCGCGGAGATCCTGCAGCTGAAAGGCGCCTGGCCGACCGCGGTGGAAGAGGTGCGGCTGGCTTGCGAAAAGCTGTCGGAACCGCCGGGTCATTCGTCGGTCGGCAGCGCCTACTACATGCGAGGAGAGCTTCATCGACTCCGCGGAGAGTTCGCGGAGGCGGAAGAGGCCTATCGCCAGGCGAGTCTCGCCGGACGCAAGCCCGACCCGGGCCTCGCGGAGCTGCGCCTGGCCCAGGGACAGGTCGAGGCCGCGGCGGCCGCTATCCGGCGGATGTGCGAAGAGACGACCGATCGGCGGATGCGCTCCAGGATCCTCCCGGCGTTCGTGGACATCATGCTCGCCACCGGAGACGTCGAGGCGGCGCACAAAGGGAGCGAGCAGCTCTCCGAGATCGCCGGGACGCTCGACGCGCCGTACATCCGGGGCGTCGCGGCGCGCGCGAAAGGAGCCGTGCTTCTCGCCGAAGGCGACCCGCGCGCGGCTCTCGCCGCATTCCGGGAAGCGATGAAAGATTTCCTCGAGGTCGCGGTACCGCACGACCTCGCGAGGGTTCGCGTTCTCGTCGCGCTCGCGTGCCGGCAGCTCGGCGACGAAGAAACGGCGAGGCTCGAGCTGGACGCGGCGCGTACGACGTTCGGAGAGCTCGGCGCGGCTCCGGAGCTGACTCGCCTCGACCAGCTCGCGGCGGGTCCCGTCTCATCTCTCTCCTCCGCGGGCACTCCGCGTCCGGCAACCAGGCTCCGACCGGGAGCGAGGCTCGGCCCTTACGAGATCGTCTCCTCGGTGGGCGCCGGCGGGATGGGTGAAGTCTTTCGCGCGCGAGACACCCGCCTCGGTCGCGATGTCGCCGTCAAGATCATCACCGGGACACAGGCCGGGGATTCGGACAGCATTCGACGCTTCGAGAAGGAAGCGCGTGCGGTCGCCTCGCTCTCCCACCCCAACATCGTGCCGCTCTTCGACATCGGGGAACAGAACGGGATTCGCTATGCCGTCTGCGAGTTCGTCGAGGGCGAGACCTTGCGCGCGCGCCTGAATCGCGGGCCGATCACGTTCGCGGAGGCCGTGGACATCGCGGCGCAGATCGCCGACGGGCTCTCGGCGGCGCACGAGAAGGGGTTCGTGCACCGCGACATCAAGCCGGACAACGTGGTGCTCGCGCGGCCCGACTACCCGAGAATCCTCGACTTCGGCCTCGCAAAGCGCTCGGCGGGAATCGCGGGCTCTCTGGCGCCGGAAGACGAGGCGACGCAGAGCGCCATCCTCACCGAGCCCGGGATCATCACCGGGACCGTGGGTTACATGAGCCCGGAGCAGGTGCGGGGCGAGCCGGTCGACGGCCGGTCCGACATCTTCTCGCTCGGGGTCGTCCTGTGGGAAATGCTCACGGGCCACCGCCCGTTCCACGGCGACTCTCCCGTCGAAACCCTCTCCGCGATCCTCAGGGAGGAGCCGCCTCCCGACCCGGCCCTCGCGGGCCTTCCATCCGAGTTCGAACGCGTCCTCCGCCGCTGCCTCCAGAAGAAGCCAGAAGAGCGTTACGGGTCGGCCGCGGACCTCGCGCTCGATCTGCACCGGCTGGCGACGGAGATGGCGCCAACCAGCCGACGGGTCGTGACGCGGCGGCGGCAGGGCCTGGGGAGCGCGATCCGCACGTGGCTCCGGCCGTCGGGCGGCTCGCGGCGATCGTCCTGACCCGGGTACGGGATTCGTACACGGCGATATCTTTCCTGGGAACGTGACTCTTTCTCCGGGAACCCGCCTCGGGCCGTACGAGATCCAGAGCCCTCTCGGCCGGGGCGGCATGGGCGAGGTCTACCGCGCGCGCGATACCCGCCTCCAGCGCGACGTGGCGATCAAGATACTGCCGTCCATACTGGCGGCCGACCCGGAGAGCGTCCGGCGCTTCGAGAACGAGGCCCGGGCGGTCGCCTCCCTGTCTCACCCCCACGTCGTGCCGCTCTTCGACGTCGGCGAGCACGAGGGAATACGGTACGCGGTCACGGAGCTCGTCTCCGGCGAGACGCTTCGAAGCCGCATGGCGCGGGGCGCTCTGCCCGCCGGAGAAGCCGCCGAGATCGCCGCGCAGGTCGCGGAGGGGCTGGGCGCCGCCCACGACCGGGGCCTCGTCCACCGTGACGTCAAACCGGAGAACGTCGTCTTGACGCCGTCGGGATTCGCGCGGGTTCTCGACTTCGGGCTCGCGAAGAGGGGCGGGCCGGTCATCGGGGCGGAAGCGGGCGAGGACGAACCGACCCGCAGCGAGCTCCTGACCGAACCGGGAGTGGTCGCCGGAACCGTTGGATACATGAGTCCGGAGCAGGTTCGCGGTGAGGTCGTGGACGCTCGGTCCGACGTTTTCTCGCTCGGGGTCGTGCTCTGGGAGATGCTGACCGGCCGGCGGCCTTTCCGGGGAGACTCGCACGTCGAGACCCTGAACGCGATCCTCAAGGAGGAGCCGCAGCCGGAGGATCTGGAAAGCCTCCCCCCGGATCTCGCCCGGATCGTCCGGCGTTGCCTGGAGAAACGGAAGGACTCCCGCTATCACTCCGCCGCCGACCTGGCGCACGACCTGCGCACCGCCGTCGAGCAGCCGCGGAGAACGGCAGCCGTTCCGCCGCCGGTCCGGCCGGCCCCCGGCCGGCGGAGATTGCGGATCGCCGGAGTCGCCGCCCTGTTCGTCGCAATCCTCGCCGGGGTGTACCTCATCGCACGGCGAACCGCTCCGGCTCCTTCATCGGCCCTCCCCCGGACCCTTGCCGTGCTTCCTTTCCGCGCCATCTCGGCGGAAGGAATGCCGGAGCATTTCGGCCTGGGCCTTGCCGACTCGCTGATCGGCCGTCTCGCATCTCTTCGCGAGCTCACGGTCCGGCCGACGAGCGCGATCGCCCGTTACGAGACCGCGACCTCCGACGCCAGCGAGATCGGCCGCCGCCTCGGGGTCGATGCCGTTCTCGAGGGCACCTATCAGAAGCTCGAAGGCATGACACGCGTGTCGGTTCAGATGACCGACGTCTCCCGCGGCGGAATCCTCTGGAGCGATCGCATCGACCTGCCCGCAGGCAAGCTCTTCGAGCTGCAGGACACGATCTCCCGGCAGGTGGCCGAGAGGCTGCAGCTCGAGCTCGCGCCTTCGCTGAAACGCACGATCGGCCCCGCCCAGACGGTCCCGGACCGCGTTCTCGAACAGTACCTGGCCTCCCGCGCGAAGTTGAGCCGGATACCGAGCTCGGACGCATCCGTGCGCGAAGAGGTGGTCCGGTCCTTCGATTCGATCCTCGCGGAACAGCCGGACTTCGCGGCGGCGGTGGGAGCCCGCGCCTACGCCCGCGCGTGGCTGTCGTTCCTGCGGCCGGAGGTCGACCGATATCAGGCGGTGCTTTCGGACTGCGACCGGGCGCTCGCGCTCGATCCGGAGCTGGTGGAGCCACGGGTGGCGAGAGCTTCCGTCGCGTGGTCTGCTCTCGGAGGCTGGGACGTCGTCACCGCGGTCCGGGAGCTGAAGACGGCACTCTCGAAGTCTCCCGGTCTCGACATCGCATACTTCGATCTCGCCCGGATCTATGCGCACAACGGCTGGGCCGACGAATTCAACGCAGCGATCCGGGCCGGCGAAGCCATCAATCCCTCGGGGGAGGGGGACCGGCAGCGCGCGACATACTCCGTGTGGATCGAGGGCGATCCGAAGAAGGCGCGGAACACTTACCGGCAGCTGCCCCGAGAAATGCAGGGGCTCTGGGCCGTTCGGTGGCCGGAGGACTGGCTGGGAGGTCTGCTGGACGAGCCGGCCTCCATCGAAGCGCATATCCGCTCCGAACAGTCCCGGGCTCCCGAGGACTTGAAGCCCGCGTACTCCGCCATCCTCGCGATCCTCCTCGCACGCCAGGGAAAGAGCTTCGACGACGTCGAGCAGGAGATCCTGGCCTCCGATACGCGGATGGGACACTTTCACCACGTCTTCCACAATCTCGCCCAGGCTCACGCTTTCCGAGGCGAGGGCCCGGCGGCCGTCCGAATGCTCGAGCGAGCCGGCGAAACGGGGTTCCCGTGCGGACGGTGCTTCGACGTCGACACCGTGCTCGCGCCGATCCGCGGCGGGGACGGCTACGCCTCGGTTCGACGCGAAATGAATCGCCGCACGGGGGGCTATCGCGCGGCGCTGAAGGACGTTCTCTAGAAATGTCGCGGGGACAGGTCCAGCGGACCTGCACCCGCCGCAGTTCAAGCGCGGGGACAGGTCCAGCGGACCTGCACCCGCCGCAGTTCCGCCTACAGCGCCGCGGCGAGGTCGGGCGCGGTCAGGGGCAGCTTCCCGACGTTGCCCACGACCGAGAGAGACAGGACCTTTCCGTCGAGGAGGCGCTCGGCCTCCTCCGCGACGTCGTCGGAGGTGACGGCGTCCGCCCGGGCGACCCACTCTTCCATCGGGGCCACCCGGCCCAGGTAGAACTCCTGCCGGGCCTGCGACGACATGCGGGAGATCGTGGACTCCAGCGCCAGGATCAGGTTTCCCTTCAGGTTCTGCTTGGCCCAGGCGAGCTCCCGGGGCCGCACGCCTTCACGCTTGAGCTTGCGGAGCTCCCGGAACGTGACTTCGAGCACCCGCGACAGGTTCTTGGGGGCGCACGCCGCGTAAATCGTCTCGTATCCCCCGAGCCGATAGGAGTTCAGGCTCGAAGCGATCGAGTACACCAGCCCCCGCTTCTCCCGGACCTCCTGGAAGAGACGCGAGGACATCCCCCCGCCGAGCACGATGTCGAGCAGGTGGGCCGCGAACCTCCGGCCGCTCCCCTGCGGCGGGCCCTCGACGCCCAGGCAGACGTGCGCCTGCTCGAGGCCCCGGCGCGATTTGACCTGGAGGTGCTGGTGCGAGTGCGGCTTCGCGCCCTGCCGACCCGCCGGACGGCGGCTTCCGTTGCCGCGGGCGGCCCGGCGCCGGAAGAGCTTCTCGAGTGAATCGAGCACTTCGAGCTCCCGGACGTGGCCGGCGACCGAGACGATCAGGTTGCCCGGGGTGTACTGCTCGCGGTAGTAACGATAGAGGTCACCGAGCCCGATCGCCTTGACCGTCTCGGCGGTGCCGAGGATCGGCTCCCCCAGAGGGTGGGTGCGCCAGAACGACCGGATGAACATCTCGTGGACGAGGTCGTCCGGGTTGTCGTTCGTCTCGCCGATCTCCTCGAGGATGACGCCCCGCTCGACCTCGATGTCGCCGGAGTCGAAGGCCGGGGCGAGCACGATATCTCCCAGCAGGTCCAGAGCTTCCGCGAACCGGGAGTCGAGGGTGTGGGCGTAGAAACCCGTGTACTCCTTGGTCGTGAAGGCATCCACGTCCCCGCCGAGCCGGTCGATCGCCCGCGCGATCGCGACCGTGGTCCGGCGGCGCGTCCGCTTGAAGAGGACGTGCTCCAGGAAGTGCGAGAGGCCCCGCTTGCCGGGCGGCTCCTCCCCGGAACCGGACCCGACGAAGAACCCGAGCGAGAACGAGCGGACGTCCTGCATCTCGTCGATCAGGACGGTCGTTCCGTTCTCCAACAGGTGTTTGCGGACCATTCGGGTCTCCCGGCAGGCCTGCCAATTCTACGTCCGGGGCCGCGGAAGGGGTCCCATGCCATTAAACGTTGAAAAATAAGAGTTTATCTGCGAAAACGGGGGGCCGACGAACCGGCTAGGGCCTTCGCACGGGGGTCAATCGGAGGCTGCCCGGGTTGAAAGGAGCGAGGTTCACGTCGCTGTCGGCGTCCCCGACGATGAAGCGCCACTCGTCGTAGTAGCGCCGGCCACGCCATTCCCGGAGCGCCTCTCGGTGCACCTTGGACCGGACCCCGACGATCGGACCCACGTTTTTCTCCTCCCCCTCCTTGCCGAAGGCGCCGGGCGTCGGGGTCGGCTTCAGGAGGTTGGAGTAAGTCGCGGGAGGTCGGTTGCTCGGGTCGACGTTCTGATCGAGAAACGGCACAGAGTCCGCCTGCCCCTGGATCAGCAGCTTCCAGTCGTCGCAGTCGCACATCGGGTCCTTCCAGAGCTTCCGCACCGTGCGGGGGTTGTGCTCCCACATCTCCTTCAAGGACGTGGGATAGCGGCCGTAACGTCTCTGGAAGAGGGCGATCGAGCGCGCGTACTGCTTGCCCCGGAAGAGGAGCTCCTCCTCCCGCTCGCGGCGCATGATCGTCCCGATCGAGGGTCCGACCGCCGCGATCAGGATCGACAGGATCGCGATAAAGATCACGATGGCGACCATCGTGAAGCCCTGCTGGGAGCGGAAGGGTCTTCTCACCAGTCCTTGTAAGCCGTTCCGTCCAGGGCCTTGCCGGTCGAGCCGCTGTGAACGTCCGTGACTCCGGGCGTCGCGATCTCCTCGGTCGAGCTCTCCGCTTCCGAGGCCGGGTCGAGCTCCTCGTAGCTGACGACCCACGTGTCCCGGGACTTGGTCATCGGATCCACGGGGATCTGCCGGAGATACCCCTCGGAAACGAGGGTCGCCAGCTCCGGCGGGTAGTAGCCCTTGTCGCCATGGAACTGGTCGATCGTGCTCCGCATCGTGAAGAGGTTCTCTTTGAGTGCGGCTTCGCGGGCGCGCTGCGGCGAATCGCGCAGGGCCGGGATCGCGACGGCGGCGAGGATGCCGATGATCGTCATGACGACGAGCAGCTCGAGGAGGGTGAAGCCCGCGGAATCGTTGTGTGTCCTGTCTGCCATCACCAGTCCTTGTAGTACGTGCCGTCGATGCCCCGTCCGGTCGCGAGGGAGTACACGTCGTAGACGTTTTGTCCCCCCCAGGCGAACGAGTCCTTCTCGTCCTGGAACGAGCGCAGACCCCATTCCGGCTCCTTGGTCATGGGATCGACCGGTATCCGTCGCAGGAACTTCATCTTCTTGTTGACCTGGCCGACGAGGTCCACCCCCTCGACCAGGCTTTCCAGGTCCGGCGGGTAGCCCTCCGAATCGACTCCGGCCAAGGGGATCAGACCGGCGTCGGAGTACTGCTTGTACTTGTCGATCGCGTTGCGCATCAGCCGCAGCTGGTACCGCAGCTCGATCTCGTTCTGGCGCTTCAGGGTGTAGCGCGCGACCGGGATCGCCATCGCGGCCAGGATGGTGATCATCGCGGCCACGACGGCCATCTCGACCATCGTGAAGCCCCCGTCCCGGCGTGAGACGTGAGACGTGAGACGTGAGACGTGCTTCGTCAAGGAGAGCGCACCTCGATGGCCGCGTCGGTCGCCGCGACGATCCCTGCGTTCGCCGATTTCTCGAAGGCCAGGCTCGTGCGCCCGGCCCCCATCCCGCGAAGCGTGATCTCGGCGACGGGTCGGGTGCCGCCGAGCGCGATCCCCCCGGGAAGCTCGAGCACGAGCCGCCCCCCGCCCGTGTTCGTGGCGCCCAGGCCGCCTTCCGCCAGGACCGGGCGGACCCCGGCGACGGCCACGACGGCGGGATCGAACTGGATTCCGAGGGTGGCGGCCGGCGTCGAGTCGCCCCCGGTCGCGCGGACGAGAATCGTCTTTTCTTCGCCGGGAGCGAGCGAGACGGCCGGCGGGTCGAAGTCGAAGGCGACACCGTCCGACGACTGCGAGACCGCGCCGCTCGGAGGCGTGGGCTGCGGGGGAATGGCGTCCCGCGGGTTGGGCGTCGGGCGGAACGGATCGTTCGGCAGGCCCCCGGGGACGAGGATCTGAGGCGCCGGCGTCACCACCGGCTGTGGCACCGGCGCGCCCCTCGGCACCGAAGCTGCGGGCTCCCGCCGGCTGAAGTCGAAGGGCCCCTGCGTGGCCGGCGACTCCACCCGGGGGCTCCCCTGGAAGGAGATGTTCGAGTCGGTGCCGACGTACACGGGCTCCAGGTCTTCGGCCGTGACGTCCGGGATCCGGATGATGTGCGGCGTCAGAGTCAGGACGAGGTCCGTTCCCGTGTCCGTGGTCGCTTTCTTGGAGAAAAGACGGCCCAGGATCGGGATGTCCCCCAGGAAGGGAACCGAGTTGGTGGTGTTGCTCTTGTCGGAGCGGAAGAGGCCGGCGAGGAAGTTCGTCTCGCCGTCCTTCAGCCGGATGCTCGAAGCGATCGAGCGGGTGCCGATGATCGGCTGCCTCTGACCGGCCTGGACCTCCACGAACCCGTTCAGGTTCGAGACTTCGATCGTGAGCTTCAGGGTCACTTCCTTGTTGTGATGGACGCGGGGCTCGACTTCGATCTTGATTCCGACGTCCTGGTACTGGAACGAGGTGACCGGAACGATGTTGCCGCCGATCGTCTGTCCGGTGTTGAACGTCGTCGTCGGAATCGGCACACGGTCGCCGATCACGAGCTGCGCTTTCTGTCCCTCGGAGATGCGGAGCTGCGGCTTGGCGAGAAGCTCGGCGTCCGTGTTGTTCTTGATGAACGAGTAAGTGATCGAGGGCAGCGTGAACCCGAAGGAGCGGATCGAGATGTCCTTCAACTGATCCCAGGTGAACGTCCCCTCCGGGGCGTTCGCGCCGAAGTTGGTCTTGCCGCCGCCGGGAGCCTCCAGGATCGCCTTGGTCTCGTACGCCGTGAGGAGGACGCCCAGGTCCTGCGACTTGGTCGTGTTGATCTGGAGGAGCTCGACGTCGACGACCACCTCGGCCAGCTGCTTGTCGTTCTGCTCCACGATGCGTTCGGCGATCGACACCTTGTCGGCCGTGTCCCGGAGCGTGATCGAGTTCTCCGCCTTGTTGACGGAGATGCGGGTCGTCTGGAGGAGAGACCGCAGCGCGTTCGCGACTTCGGTCACGTCGGCGTTCGACAGGAAGAACGTCCGGATCACCAGGTCTTCGTAGGTCTTGCGGTTGGCCGGGGTGTCGGCGGCGATCAGGATCGTCCGGTCGTCGATCACCTTGTAGAAGTGGTTCTCCTGCCGCATCAGCGTCTCGAGAGCGCGCTGGAATTCCATGTTGGTGAGGACGATCGCGACGTTGTCGTCCTTCAACTGGGGATCGAAGATCACGTTGATTCCGGCGGCATCGGCGAGCGCCTTGTAGATCTGCTTGATGGGCTTGGGCTGCGGGAAGGTCAGGCTGATCGGGCGGTCGCTCGCCGGCTCCAGGATCGGCGGCTTCGCGCGGGCGCCGCGGACCTGTCGCTTCAATGTCTCGAGGCGGGTCTCCCCCGTCCGCTCCGCGATCACCTTGGCGGCCTCTTCGCGCGCCTTGCGCAGCTCCACCTCGGCGTACTGGTTCGTCGGGTCGAGCAGGACGGCCTGATCGAGCTCCACCACAGCGAGCTCCGGGCGCCCGGAGGCGCGGTACATCTTGCCCTTCTCGAAGTGGAACTGCGACGCCTTGATCTTCGCCCGGGCGAGCGCGATCTTGTAGGCGTTGTTGCGCGGCTCGAGCTCGAGGGCGCGCGAATACTTGAGCACGGCGATGTCCCAGTGCTCGACCGCCTCCTCCTGGCGCGCTTCCCGGAAGGCGCGCGAGCTGGCACAGCCCACGAGGAGCGTCAGCGTTGCGACGATCGCAACACTCAGGTGAATTCGTTTTCTCATCGCGATACGGACCTTTCTTCTTTTGGGGTCAGGTCTCCACTTGCCACATTGGGGGTCCGGTCTCCACTTGCCACTTGCTTCGCAAGATGGCAAGACCACTGCCCCCGATCGGGCGATCTGCGACTCGTGAAGACCTGACCCCTCATTGGGTGATCGGCAGCCTTCTCGTCTCCGTCGGCGGGAAGCCGACGAAACCGACGTCGATCGACTCGTAACCGACTTTCCGGATGATCCAGCGCGCGAAGAGGACGTCCCCGGCGCGCGCGTTGATGATTTCGTCACCGTTGGTGAGAACCGCGATCGGACGATCCCTCGGACCGAAGATCCCGATCAGCTTGAACGGCGGGTCGGGCGGCGTCGGCGTCGGCGTCGGGGCCGGCGGCGGCAGCGGACCGATGTACGCCGGATGGCCGGGCCCCGGGGGCGGCGGGGGCGCGGGCGTGGGGGGAGGAGGCGGAGGCTTCGTCGGCTCCCGCGGGTCGAAGAGGTCGCGCGTCGTGCCCTGGCTCGACGCCCTCCCGCGCGGGTCGAGATCGCGCGCCGTCAGGAGCGGGATTTCGTCGGCGCCCGGAGTCGGCGCCACGCGTCGTCCGCCCCGGGACGGCCGGCCTTCGCTCACCTCGACCACAGGGGGCGCGGCCGGGGACGCCGGTTCCGGAGCCTTCGCTTTCGAGCTCCACTTGACGACGAAAAAAAGGAGGAGCACGGCGAGAACCCCGAAGAGAATCGCCTGCCGGCGCGTGCCGATCGCGATGGCCTTCATCGCTGGACGGTCCTCTCGACGCTGCGGACGGACTTCCGGGAGGCGGGGCCGGCGGGCACCGCCGGCGGGCCGGGAACGACGGGCTGCCGGTCCTCGTTGGAGAAATATGTCGCCAGAGCGAGGCGGACCTGGACCTCGCCCACCGTTTCGGAATCCCGCGAGAGACCCACGTCGCGGACCACGATCCAGCGCGGGTTGACCTCGAAAGCCGCGAGCAGCCGCTTGAACCGCGCGTAGTCGCTGCGGAAGGAGAAGCTGATCAACATCTGCGTCAGCGGCAGAGTCCGGAGGGGAGTGTTCGCGTAGCTGATGGAGCTCGGCGCGACCTCCGCCTTTCGCAGGACGGCGTGGACTTCCTGGACCAGGGGCGCGAGGGTCTGTCGACGGGATCCCACCCGGCGTCCGTAGAAGTCCTCGATCGCGGAGGAGACTTGCGCGAGCCGGTCGCGCTGTTCGGAGAGCTTCTTCGCTTCCGTCTCCCGGGCGGAGACCTGCCTCGTCAGGCTCGCGCGGCGGTCCTCGAGAGCCTGCTTCCGGGCGGCCCGGATCGACCGGGAGCCCAGCAGAAAGCCGAGGTTCGCGAGAAGGAAGAGACCCGCCACCGTGAGGAGCCCCGCCCGCTGACGCCAGACGTTCTCGCGCCCCTTCACGGGCCGACCTCCGGCGTGTAAAGGGTCGTGATCACGAAGGCGTGCCCCTCCGGGACCCCCGCCTTCGCTTCGGGGCGCAATTCGGACTGGAGCTCGACGGCCGCGAAGTACGGCGAGCTCGACAGAGCCGCAACGGTCCGCACGACGCTCTCGGGGCCGCGGCCGAGGAGCCCGATGTTGATGACAACTTCGCCGGACTCCTGGAATGCGGGCTGGAGGCGGGAGAGCCGCACCTCCGCGGGGAGAACCCGCTCGAGACGGCCGAGGAGCGTGATCCAGGAAAACCGCCGCTCTTCGACGAGGCGCAGGAGCCCGCGGCTCTCGCCGGCCAGAGCGGAGAGCTGGTACGACCGGAGAGCCTCGCCCGCCTGATCGGCCGCCGCGGCCGCGCGTTCGTCGCGCTTCTCGAGCCAGGCGATCTCGTCCCGCGTGTCCGCCACCTCGCGCCGGAACTCGCCGTAGAGGGTCGCGTTCACCGCGAAGAGGACGAGTCCGACGAGCAGGGCGCCTCCGGCGACGAGATAGACGGGGCGGTAGTCGCGGAACGGCCGGCGTGCGAAGTTGTAATGGAACCCGGCCACTACGTCCTCCCGAAGACCGCGGCGAACGCGGGAAGGAGCTCGGGCCGGGCGGTGACGCGCTCGTCGAAGCCCCGGTCGGCCGAGAAGAGCTTGCCGGAGATGGGCGTCGGCTTCACGGGAAGCGCCGAGGTGCTGGCGAGCTCGCGAGCCGGCGTCGCGTCGTGGACGAAGACGGCAGAAAGTCCAGTGCCGTGCAGCTTCTCGAGGTAGTAGGAGAGGGACAGGCGGACCTCCTGGTCCTGGTCCTCTTCCCCCTCCTCGTCGGGGCGCTGCCGGAAGAAGACGGGGCTGCCGTTTCGCGCGATGACGAACACGAGCGACCCCGGCGAGCGATGCAGGAGCCCATAGTCGCCGCCGGCGAGGGGTGCGAGCACCGACGACAGCCCCTCGAAGAGGGCAAGGCTGGCGGGGGTCAATGCGCCGACGCGGACGCCCACGCTCTCGAACGACTGCTCGATCGAGCGGAGCAACTCCGTCGGCGCCGCCGCGACGAGCAGGCGGATCTCGCCGCCTTCGCCGACTCGCGGCATTTCCTCGAACACGACGGAGAGATCCTCGCTGATCCCGGGGAGGAGTTTCTTCAGCTTCCAGAGCACCATGTCGCGGACGGCATCCTCCGACTCGGGCAGCGTGTCGAAGTCGATGGGGAGGATGCGCGCCCAGGAGTCGGGGAAGACGACGGACGCTTTGGCGAGCCGGCCGCCGGAGAGGTTGCGCGCCGCGTCCACGGCGCCGGCCACGGCTTCGCGGGAGAAGAGCGGCGTCCCGGTCGGCCCGGCCCCGACGGTGTTCGGCGGGTACGCGAAGTGGCGAGTCTCGACGAAACCCGGCGCGGGGTCGCGGCGGACGTGCGCCCACGTCACCCCGTCGACGAGCAGGGAGAAGACGTGGGGCGGGACCACCGGCGGCAGAAGCGGAACTCTCATCAGTCGACGAAGGTGACCTTGTTGATTTCCTTGAGCGTGGTCGATCCCTCGAAGACCTTCGCGAGCGCCGCCTCGCGCAGGAAGGTCATCCCCTCTTCCTTGGCGGCCTTCTTGATCTCGGCGGCGGGCCGGCGCTCGAGGATGAGCCCTCGGATCCGGTCGGAGAGGTCGAGGAGCTCCGCGATCGCCATCCGGCCGTGGAACCCGGTGCCGTCGCACTCGAGGCAGCCCTTCCCCTCGTAGAAGACCTGGCCGTCGAGCGTCGCCGGATCGAGCCCGGCCTCGAGGATCGCCTGAGGGGAGACCTTCACCTTCTCGCGGCAGTGGCTGCAGATCTTGCGGACGAGACGCTGCGCGAGGATGCAGTTCAGCGCGGACACGAAGTTGTACAGCTCGACCTTCATGTTGAGAAACCGGCCCAGCACGTCCACGACGTTGTTGGCGTGGACGGTCGTGAAGACGAGATGTCCGGTCAGCGCGGACTGCACCGCGATCTGCGCCGTCTCCTCGTCGCGGATCTCGCCCACCATGATCTTGTCCGGGTCGTGACGGAGGATCGACCGCAGCCCGCGAGCGAACGTGAGTCCCTTCTTCTCGTTCACCGGGATCTGGGTGATGCCGCGGAGCTGATACTCGACCGGGTCCTCGATGGTGACGATCTTGTCCTCCACGGACTGGATCTCGGACAGGCAGGCGTAGAGGGTCGTCGTCTTGCCGGAGCCGGTCGGACCCGTGACGAGCACCATCCCGTACGGCTCGCGGATGAACTTGCGGACTTTCTTCTTGGTCTCGGCGTCGAAGCCGAGCACGTCGAGGTTCAGGCTCTTGAACTCGGCGTTGGCCGACTCCTTGTCGAGGATTCGGATGACGGCGTCCTCGCCGTGGACGGTGGGCATGATCGAGACGCGGAAGTCGATCGTGCGCCCCCGGACGCGCAGCTTGAAACGGCCGTCCTGCGGGATCCGCTTCTCGGCGATGTCGAGCTCCGACATCACCTTGATCCTCGAGATGATCGTCCCGTGATGCCGCTTGTCGATCGGATCCATTGCCTGGTACAGCACGCCGTCGATCCGGTACTTGATCAAGACCACGTTCTCCTGGGTCTCGATGTGCACGTCGGAGGCTCGGCGCTGGATCGCGTTGAAGAGGATCGAGTCGACGAGCTTGATGATCGGCGACGCGTCCTGCGTGATCCGGTCGATCGTGAGGGTCTCTTCCCCCTCCTCGTCCTCGCTGACGAGCTGGAGGCGGAAATCCTCGGTCGCCTCGTCGAGCACGCGCTGCGAGGATTCGCTCTTCTGGAGGACTTCGGTGATCGCGGCGCGGCTGCCGACCTTGATCTTGAGCGGCAGCCCCGTCAGGAGCTCGAGCTCGTCGAGCTTGACCACGTCGGTCGGGTCGGCGCAGATCACCGTGATCGACTTCTCGGTTCGCTTCTCCGGCACGAACGTGTAGCGGAGCATCCACTCGACCGGGATCGAGCGGAAGAGATCCGGATCCACCCGGAAGGACGAGACGTCCACGTAGGGAAGGCCCAGCCGCTCGGCGAGAGCGATTGCGTGGGCCTCGTCCTCTTCCTTCGAGGAGATCCGGATCGCCGGGTCGCCGGTGTTCACGTATTGCCTGGCCATGTCAGTCCTCAGCTCCGGTTCCGCGTTCGAGCTCCGCGATCGCCATGACCGCGCTCATCCCTTGATCTGCGACATGATCTTGAAGATGGGCAGATACACCGACAGCAGGATCGTGACGATGATGCCCCCCATCATCACGAGGATCGCCGGCTCGACGAGCGTGATCACCCGCGCGAGCAGGACGTCGATCTCCTCGTCGTAGAAGTCCGACACCGCCGTCAACATTTCCTCGAGTGCCCCCGAAGTCTCGCCGACCTTGATCATCTCGATCGTCAGGTTGGTGAAGATGCCGGTCGATTCGAGCGCCTGCCACAGCTCGCCCCCCTCGCGCACCTTCGGGATGACCTCGCGGACGCGCTTGGCGATGTGACGGTTGCTGATCGCTTCGCCCGCGTTCTCGAGACTCGGGACGAGAGGAGTCCCGCCCCCGAGGAGCGTCGCGAGGCTGCGCGTGAACTGCGTGATCGCGAACCGTCGAAAGAGCCCCCCCAGGAACGGGAGCCTCAAGAGAGTCCGGTCCGACCACTCCCGGCCCGCCGGCGTGCGGAGCCACCGCCACGCGAGCCACGCCCCGGCCGCGATGGCCGGGAAGAGCCAAAGGGCGTTGTCGCGGAGGAAAGCGGCAATACCGACGACGATCACCGTCAGGAGCGGCAGGTCGGCCTGGAAGTCCGCGAAGAAGTCCTGGAACTTCGGGATCACCACGGTCATGAGGATCGTGATGAGCACGGCCGAGAGGAGCATGAGGATCGCGGGATACACGAGCGTCGAAATGACCTTGCGCGAGATCGCCATGACCGTCTTCTGGTACTTCAGGTAACGGCGCAGGACGCTCTCGATCTCGCCCGATTTCTCGCCGGCCTTGAGCGACGTCCAGTAGAGACGCGGGAAGAGATCCCCCTGCTCGGCGAACGCTTCCGAGATCGACGCGCCGGAGTTCACGCGGTCCTTCACGTCCGCGAGGACCGCCCGGAGAGCCGGGCTCTCCTGACGTTCGAGGAGGATCTCGAACGAGCGCACGACCGGCAGGCCGGCCTTCAAGAGCGCGATGATTTCCTGGTTGAAGACCAGGAAGTCCGCCATCTTGATGCGCCCTTTCTTTCCGGAACGGCGGCCGCCCGGAAGGACGAGCCCGTGCCGGCGGACCTCGAACACGTGGCCGCCGCGCCGCTCGATCTCGGCCTGCGCGGCTTTCGAGTCGGGGGCGAGGATCGACTCTTCGGCGACGGAACCGTCGGGCCAGCCCGCCTTGATCGAGAACTGCGGGCTCACGGCTTCTTCTCCACGCGCTTCTGGCCGTCCGTTCCCTTTTCCGCGCCGGCGCGCGGCGTCTCCTGCGCGAGCAGGATCAGGATGAGCGCGTTCTTCGAGCCTTCCTCCTTCGACGCGCCCACCACGAGCGTCTGGTTCAGGGTGAGCGGCATCGGCGCGCGGTAGAGCGCGACCGGGACGATACGGCCCTGCGCGTTCCGGCGCAGGCGCGAGAGCGAGAACGGCGAGAGCAGGAGCTGGTCGCCGGATCCGGAGGGCTCGATCCAGAAGTTGAGCATGTAGGAGTCGGCCTCTTCGCCGAGTTGGGCCGCGACGGGTCCGCCCTCGATGCCCCGCATCACGGTCGAGTCGATCAGGCTGTAGTCGTTGAACTGGAAGAGGGACTTGAGCTTCGCGCCCATGCCGCCGATCTCGCGGTCGATCGAGCCCGCCGCCACTTCCGCCCGGGCGCGAACGAGCTTGATCGCGAACGTGAAGCCGCGCGGCGGCGCGTCGAACTGCGCGATCACCCGGGAGATCATGCGCAGGTTCTCTTCCCGATCGGTGACCGTGATCGCCTTCAGGCGCGGGGTCAGCGTGACCGTTCCCGCGTCGGAGAGGTGCGGCCGGATCAGGAGAGCGGCCTCCTCGACCTGGCGGTACTTCAGGATGAAGACCTTGACCGCAGCTTCCTCCGCCGCGAAGATCGCGGGCGCGAAGAGCGAAAAGGCCCCGAGGGCCGCGGCGAAAATCTTCTTTCTCACGCGAATAAAAACCCCGCCCCCTGACGGGAGCTTTTCGACCTGTGAACTGCTTCGGGTTCAGGCCCGCAGGACCTGTCCCCGCGGCGTCTTAAATATCGAGCGAGCGATCCACGATCCAGACGACCCTCGGCTCCTCGCTCGCCGCTCCCGGGTTCCAGTCGTAGATGGTCGCTTCCGCCGGGAACGTCCCGGAGGGCGCGGTCTGCGCCGCCGGTGCGAAGCCCGCCGGCGCCGACGGCGCGGCTGCGACCGGGCTGGCCGGACGGCGAGCCGCGGGCCGGCTTCCCGGCAGCACGAGAGTCATCGCCGCGAGCGCCGCGGCCGACGCCGCCGCCGCGACGCGGTGGCGCCCCCGATTGCGGGCGCGGCCGGCGCGGCGTTCCGCCTCGGCGAGCGCGATCCCTGCGCGCACGCCGGTGAGCACCCGCGCGACGTCGTCGGAGGAAACGTCCTCCGCGCGGACGCGCGCGAAGACGAGCGACGGTTCGATCTCGAGGACGGTTTCGCGGCACGCCTCGCAGGAGCCGATGTGCTCCCGGTACGTCCGGCGGTCTTCCGTCGAGAGACCGTCCTCGAGGTACTCGGGGAGCCGGCCGCGAACGGTCTCGCAGAGAGCGTTCACGAACGCCTCCGCTCGAGCAGGCCCGGGCAGATCTTGGCGATCTCGCGGCGCAGGATGCGTCGCGCGTTGAACAGGTGGTTCCGCACCGTGGATTCGCCGCACTCGAGGATGCGGGCGATCTCCTTGGTGTCCCGGTCTTCCATCTCCTTGAGCACGAAGACGGCCTTCTGCTTCCCGGTCAGCCGGGACGAGACCGTCTGGAAGAGCCGCGTGAGCTCCGCGTCCTCGACCGCGTTCGTCGTCTGAGACCCGGTCATTTCCTCCCGCAGGCGGACGAGGTGGAGCGTGGCCCCGTGCGCCCGCTCCCGGCTCCGGGTGCTCCGGAGGAAGTCGATCGAGAGGTTCGTCGCAATCCGGTAGAGCCACGTGTTGAACGAGAACTTCTCGTCGTACCGGGAGATCTGCTCCCAGACGCGCAGGAAGACGAGCTGGGCGACGTCGCGGGCGTCCTCGCCGTCGCCGACGATGCGGCGCGCCACCGAGACGACGGCAGGGGTCTTCCGGACAACGAGGGCCTCGAAGGAGACCATGTCTCCCCCGCGGGCCCGGAGGGCGAGCTCGCTGTCGGTCGCCTCGACGGCCTCCCGACGCTCCCGGTTTTCGCTGTAAACGAGCTCCATCATGCTCTGGACTGCGGCGGGTGCAGGTTGAAACCTGTCCCCGCGACCTTCCTGGGTCCTCCCGGCCGTTATACGGAGCGGCAACGCTTCCCGTCGCCCGGTTTCTTCCGGGGGGGTCCCCGCCTCGCCCGATTCCGGGCCGTCGTCGTCCTTCATGCGATAACCTCTTGAATGGTAAAACGTTGTGGCGACGCGGGCAAGGGGAGGTTCCGCTTCTCTGCAGCATAATCGCGGCGGAATGCTCTGGTACCGGATCCTCGCGGGGGGTGCGCTCATCGCCTACTCCCCGGTCGCGCTGCTGCGGGCCCTGACCGGACGGCGCCGGCCGGGCGACATCCGCGGCCGCCTGGGCCTGCGCCCCTGGCCGGATCTCGCCGGCGGGGTCTGGATCCACGCCGTGTCGGTCGGGGAAGTCGGCGTGGCCTCGAGCCTCCTTCCGGCGCTCGTGCGGCGGGCCCCCGGGCGGCGATTCGGGCTCTCGACGACGACGGAAGCCGGCTCGGAGCTCGCCCGCCGCCTCGCCCCCGACGGGGTAGCGGTCTTCCCTTTCCCCTTCGATCTCGCGGCCCCGGTCGAGAGGGCCCTGTCCGAGATCCGACCCGGTCTCGTCCTCCTGACCGAGACGGAGCTCTGGCCGCTCTTTCTCGCGCGCGCCGCGGAGCGCGGGATCCCCGTGGCCCTCGTCAACGGGCGGATCTCCGAGCGGTCCTTCCCCCGATACCGGCTCTTCCGGCGATGGTTCTCGCGGGCGCTCGGCAACGTGGCGCTCTTCGTGATGCAGAGCGACGACGACGCGCGGCGGATCGAAGCGCTCGGCGCGCCGCCGTCGAAGATCCGCGTCCACGGCAACGTCAAGTACGACCTGCCTCCGGCGCCCGCGTTCGCCGACGCGGACCGGCTCCACGCCGCCGCCGCGGGGCGCCCCGTCGTCGTTGCCGCCTCCACCGACGAAGCCGAAGAGGAGTCGGTCGTCGCCGCGGCGAAGGCGATCGCGGCGGACGCGCTCGTGGCGATCGTCCCGAGGCGGCCGGAGCGGTTCGACGAGGTCGCCCGCCGGGCCGAGGCCGCGGGACTCCGGGTCCTCCGGCGGACCGGGAAGGACCGCGGCCGCGCGGACGTCTACCTTCTCGACACGATCGGAGAGCTGCGCGGCCTGTACGCGCAGGCGAAGCTCGCGTTCGTCGGCGGAAGCCTCGTCGCCCGGGGCGGGCACAACCCGATCGAGGCCTGGGCTTCCGGCGTCCCGGTGATCACGGGTCCGCACACGGAGAACTTCCGCGAGGTCTTCGCGAAAGGGGAAGAGCTCGGCATCGCGACGCGCGTGGCGGACGGCCGCGGGCTGGCGAACCGCATGGCCCGCGAGCTCTCCGCGCCGGACCTCGCCGCGCGCGGCGAGGCGGCCCGGGCGTTCGTCGAGGCGAGCCGGGGAGCGGCGGACGCCACGGCGGCCGACGTCGTGGCGCTCCTCGACGCGGCGACCGCAGAGGGAGGAGCAACCGGGTGAGACCGACGCGGCTCCCGGGACCGTTTCTGCGCGCGGCGCTCCGGCCGCTCTCCTCGCTCTACGGCCGGGCGCTCGAGACCCGCGCGCGCCTCTACCGCTCCGGAGCGCTCCCGTCGGAGCGCGTCCCCTGTCCCGTCGTCTCCGTCGGAAACCTGACGTTCGGCGGCACCGGGAAGACGCCGTTCGTCGAGTTTCTCGCGCGCCGGCTTCGTTTCGAGGGAAGGCGGCCCGCCGTCGTCTCACGCGGATACGGCCGCGAGTCGAAGGGCGTCGTGGTGGTTTCGGAGGGGAGCGGACCGCTCGTCGGCGCCGACGCCGGGGGCGACGAGCCGGTCGCCATCGCCCGCCGCGTGCCGGGGACGATCGTCGTCGTCGGCGCGCGGCGCACGGAAGCCGCGAAGACGGCGATCGACCGCGGAGCCGACCTCATCCTCCTGGACGACGGTTTCCAGCACCTCGCGATCGAGCGCGACGCGGACCTCCTGCTCGTGGACGCGACCGACCCGTTCGGCGGTGGCAGGCTCCCGCCCGCCGGGAGGCTTCGCGAACCGATGTCGGCGCTCGCGCGCGCGGACGCCTTCGTCCTGACGCGGGTCGATCGCGCGGAGCCGTCCCGGGAGACGCTCTCCGCGCTCACGCGCTGGAACCCGGACGCGCCCGTCTTCCGCGCCCGCATCCGCCCGGCGGGCCTCTGGGACGAGCGCGGGTCGGCGCTCGCCGATCCGCGATCTCTCGCCCGCCGCTTCGTCGCCGTCTGCGGGATCGCAAACCCCGCCGGGTTCTCGAGGTCGATGACGGAGCTCGACCTGGCTCCCGAGGAGCTCCTCGCCTTTCCCGACCACCACCGATACGCGACGAGCGACCTGGAGCGTATCCGTCGCGCCGCGGATCGGACGGGAAGCGCGTGGATCCTGACGACCGAAAAGGACGCCGTGAAGCTCGAGGGAAAGACGACGCTCCCCGTGATCGCGCTGAGGCTCGAAGTGGAGGTCGAGGAGGCGGGCTTCTTTCCCTTCCTCCAGTCGCGGATTTCGGACCCGTCCCCGGCGGCTCGCGCGGCCTCGGCGCCGCGCTCATGAGCGCGCCGGGGGAAACCGCCGCGGCGGCTGACGGAGGCGCCCCGCCGTCCGTGCGCGGACGCGGCAAGCGCCGGCGGCGGTCCCTTCTGCGGCAGCGCGCCGAGCTCCTGCTCTTCCGTCTCGCGACGGGAGGTCTCGCGACGCTGCCACGCGCCGCGGCTCGCCGCGTGCTCCGCGCCGCCGCGAAGGCGGTCTTCTTCCTCATCCCGTCGCGCCGCCGGATCCTCGTGGCGAATCTCACGGCGGCGTTCCCCGACGAGGCACCGGCGGAGGTCGCGGCGATCGGCGAGCGATCGCTCGAGGTCTTCGCGAGCTCGCTCGTCGACTTCCTGGAGACGGCACGGCTCTCGCGGGAGGAGCTCCTCGCTCGTGTCCGGGTCGTGGGCGAGGAGCACCTGCGCGCCGCCCGCGCCCGCGGAAAGGGGGTCTTTCTGCTCTCGGCTCACCTCGGGAACTGGGAGGTCGGGGCTCTCGTCGCCGGACTCCTCGGGGAGCCCATCTCTCCGGTCGCCCGGCCGCTCGACAACCCGCTTCTCGAGCAGGAGCTCGATTCGCTGCGCCGCCGTTTCGGCAACCGGCCGATCGCGAAGAGAGAGGCGGCGAAGGAGCTCCTGCGGGCCATGAGCCGCAACGAGACCGTCGCGATCCTGGTGGATCAGAACGTCCTGCCGCGCGAGGCCGTCTTCGTTCCGTTCTTCGGACGCCCCGCCGCGACCACGCCGGCGCTCGCGCGCATCCACCTGAAGACGGGCGCGGCCGTCGTCCCCGTGTTCACGTGGCCGGAAGGCGACGGCCGTTATCGCCTCGAATTCGAGACCCCGATCCTGGCCGGGGAGTTCGGCGGCCCGGAGGTCGAGCGCGACGAGCGCGTACGCCGGGCGACCGCGCGCTACATGGAGGTCACGGAGGCGGCGATCCGGAAGGACCCCGCGGCGTGGCTCTGGATACACGACCGCTGGAAGACGAAGCCGCCCGAACAAGGTCATCCGTGAGATCGCGTCGGGGCAGGCTCGTCATCGCTCCGAACTGGATCGGGGACGCGGTCATGTCGCTGCCTGTGCTTCGTTCTCTACGAGCGGCGGCGCCCGACGACCCGCTCGTCGTGCTCGCGCCGCGCGGCCCGGCTGCGATCTACCGGGCCGACGGAGCCGCGGGACACGTGCGCACGGTCGCGGGACTCGTGGCGGATTCGCTCGCAGTCGCGCGGGAGCGTTTCGCCGAGGCGTGGCTCCTGCCGAACTCGTTCCGCTCCGCGCTCGTTCCCTTTCTCGCCGGGATTCCCGAGCGCATCGGATACGCGACCGACGGCCGCGCGCCGCTCCTGACCCGCGCCCTCGCCCGGCCTCCCGCCGACGATCATCAGCTCCGTGACTACGACCCGCTCCTGCGCTCGCGCGGCATCGAACCGGACCCGGGGCCGCCGCGGCTCGCGATTCCTCCCGAGGCTGCCCGCCGGGCGGACGCCGCGCTCCTCCGATCCGCGGGCGCCGCGGGCGCGCCGCCCGTCGTGCTCGCTCCGGGGGCCGCGTTCTCGTGGACGAAGAGGTGGCCGCCGGACCGGTTCGGACGCCTCGCGAAAGAGCTTCGCGATCGCGGGATCGCGCCCGCCGTCGCGATCGGCCCGGGCGAAGAGGATCTCGCCCGCGCCGTGTCGGGCGCCGCCGGATTCCCGATCCCGGTCCTGGGCGCGGACCTCGATCCCGTCGAGCTCGCCGGAGCCCTGGCGCGGGCGCGCGTCGTCGTCACGAACGACTCGGGGCCCATGCACCTGGCGGCCGCGGTGGGAACTCCCGTCGTCGCGCTCTTCGGGCCGACGGATCCGGGGCGGACCGGCCCAACCGGCTCGCCTTCCGTCGTGCTGGACCGCTACGTGTTCTGTTCGCCGTGCTACTTGAAGGTGTGCCCGTACGCGCACGAGTGCATGACGGGGATCGAGGTGCGTGAGGTCCTGGCGGCCGTGGAGCGGCTGTTGACCCGGTCTAGCCCTTGAGCTCCGTGTTCCAGTAGGCCACGTCGAGGAAGTTGCGCCACGCGGGGTGCAGCTTGTTCGAGCCGAAGTGGCCGACCGGGTGCCATCGCGGCTTTCGCGGGGGACCGATCAACCGCATCGAGGCCTCGGACGGCGTGCGGTTGCCCTTCTTCACGTTGCAGGAAAGGCATGCGCAGACGACGTTGTCCCAGGAGGAATGCCCTCCCCGCGAAAGCGGAATGACGTGGTCGAGCGAGAGCTCCGACGACGTGAACTTGTGCCCGCAGTACTGGCACCGGTTTCCGTCCCGGAGGTAGATGTTGTGGCGCGAGAACTTCACTTCCTGCCTCGGGAGGCGGTCGAAGCTCTTGAGCGCCACGACCCGCGGCACGCGGATCGCCATCGACGGAGTCAGGACGACTTCGTCCTGCGGCTGAACGGGGATGTCGCACCAGTTCTCGAACTCGTAGGTCGAGTAATCCGGCAGGACGGCGCGGACATGCCCCTTGTAGAAGAGCGTGAACGCCTTCCGCACGGACGTAACGTGGACCGCCTGGAAGACGCGGTTTAGGACGAGAACCTGAGAGTCGAGCATTCGTTGACCGAAAACGGCGTCATTATATAGCGCCGATGAGCCTTGCGGTCTCGAAGGAGCGCCTGCTCGACCTCGTCTCTTCCTTCGCGGGCCGTCGGTTGCTCGTCGCCGGCGACTACGTCCTCGACCGGTTCGTTTTCGGTCACCCC
Organism: Thermoanaerobaculia bacterium; assembly: GCA_035457525.1. Lineage (GTDB taxonomy): Bacteria > Acidobacteriota > Thermoanaerobaculia > UBA5066 > Gp7-AA6 > Gp7-AA6. The sequence continues at coordinate 28,197 of DATIBN010000268.1, forward strand.
AAGCGCATCAGCCGCGAGGCGCCGGTCCTGATCCTCCGCTTCTGGAAGGAGGAGAACCTGCCCGGCGCGGCCGGAAACACGGCTGCAAACGTCCGATCCCTCGGGGGGGTGCCCCTGCCCGTCGGAGCCGTCGGCGACGACGAGGCCGGCGCAACCTTGAGGACGATCTTCCACGAGCGCGGTATCTCGACCGAGGGCCTCGTGGACGTCCCGGGGTACGCGACTCCGACGAAGACTCGCGTGCTCGCCGGGGGCGCTCACTCGATCAAGCAGCAGGTCGTGCGGTACGACCTCGAAGAGCGGCTGCCCGGCGACGCACGCCTTCGCGAGAGGATCGCGGAGCGGCTCTCGGTCGCCGCCGCGGGCGCGGCGGCCGCGGTGCTCTCGGACTACGGATACGGATCGATCTCTCCCGCCGCCGTCGCTCCGCTGCGCGCGAAGCTCCCGCCGGGCGCTCCCCTTCTCGTGGACTCGCGACACTCGCTCGGTCTCTACGCGGGAGTCGACGCCGCGACTCCCAACGAGGAGGAGCTCGAAGAGTCGGCCGGCGGACCGATCGGTGATGCTCCCGAGTCGCTGGCCGCGGCCGGCGACCGGCTTCGCGCGCGGATCGGGTGCCCGACGCTCCTCGTCACCCGCGGCTCGCGCGGGATGGCCCTCTTCGACGGCGGTCCGCGTCCCACGCTCATTCCGGTGCACGGCACGGATCAGGTCGCCGACGTCACGGGCGCCGGAGACACGGTCCTCGCGACCTTCTCACTTGCGCTCGCGTCGGGAGCCTCACCGCTCGAAGCGGCGCTGCTCGCGAACTTCGCGGGGGGAGTCGTCGTCATGAAGATGGGGACGGCGACGGCCTCGGCCGACGAGCTCGCGCAGGCGATCGCGTCCGATCGGACGCTCACCGCGTGAGCGGCGCGCCCCGCTCCTCCGCCGCGAAGATCGTGACCCGCGCCGAAGCCGTGCGCCGGGCGGCCGCAGAACGGAGGGCCGGACGCCGCGTCGTCTTCGCCAACGGCGCGTTCGATCTCCTCCACGCCGGCCACGTGCGTTACCTCGAGGCCGCCCGCGCCGAGGGGGACTGGCTCGTCGTCGCCGTCAACTCCGACGCGTCGGTCGCGCGGGCGAAGGGGGACGGACGTCCGATCGTGCCCGCCGACGAGCGCGCGGAGATCGTGGCGGCGCTCGAGTGTGTCGACGCCGTCGTCGTCTTCGAGGAGGACTCCCCCGCCGGTCTCCTCTCGGAGCTCCAGCCCGACGTGCACGCGAAGGGAACGGACTACACGCCCGAGTCAGTGCCGGAGCGGGAGGTAGTCGCTCGATACGGAGGGCAGACGGTGGTCGTCGGGGATCCGAAGCGGCACGCCACGACGGAGCTGATCGAAAGGATCCGGGAAACGGGAAACGGGAAACGGGAAACGAAATGAGGCGGCTCCGGTGCTCCTCGTTTTCCGTTTTCCGTTTTCCGTTTTACGGCCCATGCGTCTCCTGATCGTCCGCCTCTCCTCTCTCGGCGACGTCATTCACACGCTTCCGGTGGCGGCGAACGCACACCGGGCGGGGGCCCACGTGTTCTGGGTGGTGGAGGCCGCCTACCGGGACCTGCTGGCTGCGGACCCCGACGTCGAGCGCGTGATCGTCGCGGACACGAAGGGATGGCGGCGCCGTCCGATCTCGCCGCGCACGGTCTCGGAGATCGCCGCGCTCCGCCGCGAGCTCCGGGAGCTCGCGCCCGACGTGACCATCGACGCGCAGGGCCTCTGGAAGTCCGCCCTGATCTCGCGATTCGCGGGCGCTTCCGTCGTGGGTTTTTCCGCGTTGAGCCGGAGGGAGCCGACGTCGGCGGTTCTCGGGAATCGACCGGTTCAGCCGCTCGCCGGCTGTCACGTCGTGGACCGGAACCTCTCTCTCGCAGAGGCGGCGGGAATCCCGATCACGGATCGCTTTCCGGACGCCCGCTTCCTGCTCGCCCGACCCGCGCCCGAGGCCGACGCGTTCCTGGCCGGCCAGCCGCGGCCGTTCGCGCTCTACCACCCCGGCGCGGGCCGGCCCGAGAAGACCTGGGGCGAGGAGCGGTTCGCGGTGCTCGCCCGGCTTCTCGCGAAGAGTCCCGGACTCTCTCCCGTCCTGTCGTGGGGACCGGGAGACGAGAGCCGCGTCCGCCGCCTCCAAGCGCTCGCGCCGGAGATGCGCGTTCTCCCGGCGCTGACGCTGACCGCGCTGGCGCACGTCATCGCGCGCGCGTCGCTTCTCGTCGCGGGCGACACCGGCCCCCTGCACCTGGCCGACGCGCTCGGAACCTCGACGCTCGCCCTTTTCGGCCCCACCGACCCGGCGCGAAACGGCCCGTACCGCAGCCCCGGATCGGCCGTGCGCTACGATTCGAAGACGGGCCCCGAAGAGGTTGCCCGCCGGGCGCTCGAGGTGCTTGCGGCCTGAAGGGGTCAGGTCTTCACTGATCGCCGAACCGCGGAACAGGGACAAAAGGCCTTGCCACATTGCGAAGCGATGTGGCAAGTGGAGACCTGACCCCATCATGGGAACGAATTGCTGACATCTCTCGTTCTGCTGCGCGCTTGAACCCGGCCCGCTTTCTCCTCGGCGCGCTCCTCCTCGCGCTCTCGCTCGCTCCGGCCGCCTCCGCGCAGCCGGTGCCGGATTCGCGCCCCCTCTTCCTCGGGGAGAAGCTTCGGTTCGCGATGTCGATCCTCGGCGCGGCGGGCGGCGAGCTCACGCTGTCGGCGACGGAGACCCAGATCGACGGCCGGGCCGCCTGGAAGTTCGAGCTCTCCGCGATCTCCGGCGAATTCCTTTCGAAGATCTTCATCGTGCGCGACTATCTGGCGTCCTGGGTCGATCCGAAGACCTTTCGATCACTGCGCTTCGAAAAGCACACCGTCGAAGGCAAGCGCGTTCGGGACGACCTGATCGAGTTCGACTACGAAAAGAAGATCGCGTACCGCGACGGGAAGCCGATCCAAATCGAGGCGAACACGTTCGACACGCTTTCCTCGATCTATTACATCCGCCTCCTCGACTTGAACCGCAGCGAGCCGATTTCTCTGACGGTCGTGTCGCGCCGACTCTTTCCGCTTTCGGTCGTCGTCAAGGGGCGCGAGACCGTGACCACTCCCGCCGGGACCTTCAAGACGATCCGCGTCGAGCCGCAGGGCCCCGAGGGGCTGATCGGCAAGGGCAAGACTCTGACGCTGTGGCTCACCGACGATGAACGAAAGATGCCCGTCCAGATCAAGTCGAAGCTCAAGGTCGGAACCTTGACCGGCAAGCTCAAGGCCATTGAGAAGCCGTAGCGGGAAGCTCCGATGTGTCTGTCCTCACTTTTGACAGAACGGCCTCGAAGCCTTACCCTGTGTCGCTCTCCATGGTCGTAAAACTGGGCGAACTCCTCTTGAGCGCGAAGCTCGTCACCCCCGAGCAGGTCGAGGCCGCGCTGAAGTCCCAGCGGGAGGAGGGGGGCAAGTTCGGCGAGGCCCTGATCCGCCTGGGAGCCGTCTCCGAGACCGACATCACCGAGACTCTTTCTCAGCAGTTCGGCGTGCCGTCGATCGACCTCGCGCATTTCGAGATCGATCCCACCGTGATCAAAGTCGTCCCGGGAGAGGTGGCGCGCAAGTACGGCGTCCTTCCCGTGAACAAGACCGGAGCGACGCTGACCATCGCGATGTCCGACCCGACGAACGTCTTCGCCATGGACGACATCAAGTTCATGACGGGCTACAACGTCGAGCCGGTCGTTGCCTCGGAAGCGTCGCTGCGGCGCGCGATCGACAAGCACTACGGCACGCCGCGATCGGTCGTTCTGAAGGAGCGGCCGAAGGGAGCCACGACCGGCAGCGCGCCGTCGGAGGGCGGAATCGACGACCTCATGAGCTCCGCGCTGACCATCGACGACATGGCGAGCGTCGGTCTCTCCGAAATGAACATGGACGAGATCACCGGCTTCGACACCGGTGAGGTCGACGTCGTCCGCGGGGAGGAAGGTCAGGAAATCGACCTGACCGATCTCGCCAAGTCCTCGGAGTCCGCGCCGATCATCAAGGTCTCGAACCTGATCCTGATCGAGGCGCTCAAGGCGGGCGCGTCCGACGTCCACGTCGAGCCTTACGAGAAGGAGTTCCGCGTCCGGTTCCGCGTGGACGGGATCCTCCACAACATCATGTCGCTGCCGATGCGCACGCGCGATCCCCTGATCTCGCGCCTGAAGATCATGGCCAAGCTCGACATCTCCGAGAAGCGGCTCCCCCAGGACGGCCGGATCAAGATCCGCCTGAGAGTCGAGGAGCGCACGCGGGACCTCGACCTTCGCGTTTCGGTCGTTCCGACGCACTTCGGCGAGAAAGTCGTCATGCGGCTTCTCGACAAATCGCGCCTGCAGCTCGACATGACCCAGCTCGGCTTCGACCAGGAGCCGCTGCGCCGGTTCAAAGAGGCCATCGACAAGCCGTACGGCATCGTCCTCGTCACGGGCCCCACCGGCTCCGGCAAGACGAACACCCTCTATTCGGCCATCGCGCAGTTGAACGACCCGGCCGTGAACATCCTCACCGCCGAGGACCCGATCGAGTTCAACCTCGCCGGTATCAACCAGGTGCAGATGAAGGAGCAGATCGGACTCACGTTCGCATCCGCGATGCGCTCGTTCCTGCGTCAGGACCCCGACATCATCCTCGTCGGAGAGATCCGCGACTTCGAGACGGCGGAGATCGCCGTCAAGGCGGCGCTGACCGGACACCTCGTGCTCTCCACGCTGCACACGAACGACGCGCCCTCGACGGTGAACCGTCTCATGAACATGGGGATCGAGCCCTTCCTCGTGGCGACGTCGATCAACTGCATCGCGGCTCAGCGCCTCGTGCGCAAGGTCTGCACGAACTGCGCGGAGGACGTGGACACCTCGCCGCAGATCCTGATCCAGGTCGGCTTCGCGCCCGACGAGGTCAAGTCCTTGAAGATCAAGCGCGGCCGCGGGTGCGACAAGTGCAAGAACACCGGATACAAGGGGAGGATCGGGCTCTTCGAGGTCCTCCTCTTCTCCGACGAGATCCGGGACATGATCCTGTCGGGCGCCTCCTCGATCGAGTTGAAACGGAGGGGAATCGAGGAGGGGATGGTCACCCTTCGCAACGGCGGTCTGCAGAAGGTGCGGGACGGAATCACGACCCTCGAAGAGGTGCTGAGAGAAACGGTTGTCTGAGGGTCCCCTGCCGCCGGCAGGGCCCGGGCCCCTCCGGAGGGCCGGCCGGCCGCTCCCGGCCGGGGCCGGACACCCGAAACACCCCTCCCGGGGGGCGCGACCCCTGCTAAACTAGACTTTAGTTCAAGACAACTTACTCGCGAGGGCCGTCAAAAAATGGCAGGGGAAGCGACTCTTCACCAGCTCTTGAAGCAGATGGTGGAAATGGGGGCGTCCGACCTCCACCTGACCACTAATTCTCCACCGATGGTGCGACTGGACGGCCGGCTGCTGCCGCTGCCCTATCCGCCGCTGACCGTGGCCGAGACCAAGCAGATCGCTTACTCGGTCCTGACCGACAACCAGAAGCATCGGTTCGAGGAGAACCTCGAGCTCGACTTCTCATTCGGCGTGAAAGGGCTGGCCCGGTTCCGGGCGAACAACTTCATGCAGCGTGGCGCCGTCGGAGGCGTCTACCGGCAGATCCCGTACCAGATCCTGGGCTTCCGCGAGCTCGGCCTGCCGCCGGTCGTCGAGCTCCTCTGCGAGAAGCCTCGCGGCTTGATCCTCGTCACCGGACCGACCGGTTCGGGGAAGACGACGACCCTCGCCGCGATGATGGACAAGATCAACCGGGAGAAGCAGCTCCACATCGTGACGATCGAGGACCCGATCGAGTTCCTCCACACCCACAAGAAGTGCATCGTCAACCAGCGCGAGCTTCACGCGGACACGCACTCGTTCCCGAACGCGCTGCGATCGGTCCTCCGCGAAGATCCGGACGTCGTCCTCGTCGGTGAAATGCGCGACCTCGAGACCATCGAGGCCGCCCTGCGAATCGCCGAGACGGGCCACCTGACGCTCGCGACCCTGCACACGAACAGCGCCGCGTCGTCGATCAACCGCATCATCGACGTCTTCCCGGCGCACCAGCAGACCCAGATCCGCACGCAGCTGTCGTTCGTGCTGGAGGGGATCCTGTGCCAGGCGCTGCTCGAGCGGGCGAGCGGCAAGGGCCGCGTAATGGCGATGGAGATCCTCGTACCCAACGCGGCCATCCGCAACCTGATCCGGGAAGACAAGATTCACCAGATCTACTCGATGATGCAGGCCGGACAGTCGAAGTTCGGAATGCAGACCTTCAACCAGTCGCTCGCGACGCTCTACCACCGCAAGCTGATCACCCTCGAGAGCGCTCTCCTGCGCTCCTCCAGCCCCGACGAGTTGCAGGAGCTCATCAATCGCGGAGCCGGCGTGAACGTCCCGACGGCCGCCGCCGCCGCCGGAAAGAGGAGCTGACCGTGCCGAGCTACGCCTGGAAGGGACGCAACCGGGCCGGGATGGTGCAGGAAGGCGCGCTCGTCGCGGAATCGAAGGAGCTCGCCCTCGCGCAACTGCGCCGCCAGAACATCGTCGTCACCGGAATCCGCGAGCGCGGCAAGGAAATCTCTCTCACGAAAGTCGGGAGGAAGGTCCCCCCGAAGCTCCTGGCGGTCTTCACCCGGCAGTTCTCGGTCATGATCGATGCGGGTCTTCCGCTCGTCCAGTGCCTCGAGATCCTGGCGCTCCAGCAGGAGCACAAGAACTTCCAGAAGATCCTGCTGCAGGTGCGGCAGGACGTCGAGGCCGGCTCGACGCTCGCCGACGCGATGCGACGTCACCCCAAGGCGTTCGACACGCTGTACGTGAACATGATCGCGGCGGGCGAGGCGGGCGGTATCCTCGACACGATCCTCCAGCGCCTGTCGGTCTACATCGAGAAAGCCGTCAAGCTGCGCTCGCAGGTGCGGTCCGCCCTCATCTACCCGGTGGCGGTCATCGTGATCGCCGCGGTCGTCGTGGCGGTCATCCTCCTGAAGGTCATTCCGACGTTCGCCGCCCTCTTCACGAGCCTCGGGGCCGAGCTCCCCTTCCCGACGCGGGTCGTGATCGCGGCGTCCAATTTCCTCGCGCGCTACTTCATCTTCTTCGTCATCGGCATCGCCGTGGCGGCGTACGCGGTCCGGCGCTACTACCGGACGTACCGGGGCCGTCGCGTGATCGATGGGCTCCTGTTGAAGCTCCCGATCCTGGGAATGATCCTTCGCAAGATCGCGGTCGCGCGCTTCTGCCGCACTCTCGCGACGCTCACGTCGTCGGGCGTTCCCATTCTCGAGAGCCTCGAGATCACGGCGCGGACGGCCGGCAACGCCATCGTCGAGGACGCCGTGCTGGAAACGCGGAAGAGCGTCGAAGGCGGTAAGACGATCGTCGAGCCGCTCAAGGACTCCAACGTCTTTCCGAACATGGTCGTGCAGATGATCGGCGTGGGCGAGCAGACCGGTGCGCTCGACGCGATGTTGAACAAGATCGCAGACTTTTACGAGGACGAAGTGGACGCGGCGGTCCAGGGCCTCGTCAAGCTGATGGAGCCCGTCATGATCTTCATACTCGGCGTCATCATCGGCGGCATCGTCATCGCCATGTACCTGCCGATGTTCACGCTGATCAACAAGATCGGATAGCGCGGGCCAAAGAGGAAGTACGGACACCGGCCGCGCGCGTCTTTCCGTCACCGCACCTCCGAACGCGGCCGATTCGCTCCGGCGGTCGCTCGGGCTGCTGTCGATGGCGAGGATCATCGTCCTCGCCTTCATCCTGCTGTCGGCCGTGCTCATGCAGGCGGGCATCGGCGCGGCTGCGGAGATCTCCTTCCTCTACCGGCTTCTCGGGGGCGCGTTCCTTCTCTCCGTCTTCCACTGGACCATGGGCCGCTTTCTGCGGCCGGCTCTGGACGCCTGGATCCAGGTCATCGGGGACCTCGGGCTCGTCACCCTCCTCGTGTACTCGACCGGCGGCCCCGACTCGGTCTTCACCTTCCTGTACATCGTCGTCATCGGCACGGCCGGTTTCCTTCTCCACCGCATCGGCGCCGTGGTCACCGCCTCGACCGCCGCGGTCCTGTACGGCTCGATGGTGGAGCTCGTCGCCTTCGGCGTCCTGCCCGTCCCGCCGTTCGCTTCCCTCTCGGAGTGGAGCGGTCCGCAGGTGCGCTACAACCTGGCGATCAACGTCCTCGCCTTCCTGGGCGTCGCCTTCATGGTCGCGTACCTCTCCGAGAAGCTGCACTCCGCGCGCGAGGAGCTCACCCGGCGCCAGAGGGCGCTCGCCCGCCTTCAGCACCTGTATGCGAACGTCATCGCCTCGATGTCGTCGGGGCTGCTGACGACCGACTCGCGGCAGCGGGTCACGTTCCTGAACCCTCCGGGGGGCGAGATGCTCGGGCTCGACCCCGCCGCGATCACCGGCCGTTTCCTCGCGGAGCTCGAGCTCCCCTTCCCGTGCAACTGGGAGAGCATCCGCACCCGCGCGCGCGGCCGGGAACCCTATCGGGCGGAAACCGAGTTCGAGCGGGTACCCGGAAACCGCCGCGTGCTCGGCTACTCCCTGCGCGTGCTCGAGGGCGCCGAAGGTGACGAGGGGACTCTGATCCTCTTCCAGGACCTGACCGAAGTGAAGAAGCTGGAGCGGAGGGCGCGTTTCAACGAGCAGCTCGCCGCAGTGGGCGAGCTCGCCGCGGGAATCGCCCACGAGATCCGCAATCCGCTCGCGTCGATCTCCGGCTCCGTGCAGGTGCTCTCGAACGAGCTCTCGGTTGGATCGACGGAGCGCCGGTTGATGGAGATCATCGTTTCGGAGTCGAACCGGCTCTCCGGCATCCTGGAGGAGTTCCTGCGGTTCGTGCGGCCGCAGGAGCGACGCGTCGCGTCGTTCGACGTGGCGACCACGATCTCGGAGGTCATGGAGATCTTCCGGCTGTCCGACGAGGTTTCCGACGCTCACGTGATCGAGCTCGACGTTTCCCCCGGCTCGTCCACGCTTTCGGGAGATCGCGATCAGATCCGCCAGATCATCTACAACATGGCCAAGAACGCGGTCCGCGCGATGGACGCGGGCGGAAAACTGACGATCTCGGGGCGCGAAGAGGGAGGCTGGTACGTCATCCGGTTCTCCGACACCGGCCGCGGGATGAGCTCCGATGAAATCGCGCGGATTTTCACTCCCTTCTCCACCGCTTTCGACGGTGGCACCGGACTTGGAATGGCCATCGTGCGAAGAATCGTCGAGGACCACGGCGGCGTCATCGATGTGGAGTCCCGACCGGGCGAGGGGACGACCGTCACGATTCAACTTCCGCGCGTTGCCCACGCGCCAGAGGCCGTGGAGAGAACGGCCATTCCGATGGGAGTAGCCGGATGAGCGGACAGCGCATTCTGATCGTGGACGACGAAGCTTCGATCCGCGACATGCTCGGGTTCTTCTTCCACAAGAGGGGATTCGAGGTCCTGACGGCTTCGAACTTCACCGAGGGGCAGGCCTCGGCGCTGCGCTCGACCCCCGACCTCATCCTGTCCGACATCAAGATGCCGGACGGCAACGGGCTGGACCTCCTCCGGAGGGTCAAGGCGGAGTCCCCGAAGACGCCGGTCATCATGATCACCGCCCATACGTCGACTCCCGACGCCATCGAGGCGATGAAGGCCGGCGCGGTGGACTACATCGCGAAACCCTTCAACATCGAAGAGCTCGGCCTGATCGTCGACCGCGCGCTCGGTGAAAAGCAGCTGCGCGACGAGAACATCTACCTCAAGCAGGAGCTCGCGGCCAAGTACACCTTCGCGAACATCATCGGCAAGGGCTCGCGGATGCAGGAGATCTTCCGCACGATCGAGCGCATCGCGAAGGTCTCCTCGACGGTGCTCCTGACCGGCGAGAGCGGAACGGGCAAGGAGCTCATCGCCCGCGCCATCCACTACACCTCCATCCGCAAGGATCGCAAGTTCGTCTCGATCAATTGCGGCGCGCTGCCCGAGCCGCTGCTGGAGTCCGAGCTCTTCGGCCACGAGCGCGGGGCGTTCACCGGCGCCATCAAGGACAAGCGGGGCCTTTTCACGGAGGCGGACAACGGGACTCTTTTCTTAGACGAGATCTCCGAGACGACGGTCACGATGCAGGTCAAGCTCCTGCGCGCCATCCAGGAGAAAGTGATCCGGAAAGTCGGTGGCAACGAGGAGGTCAGCGTCGACGTCCGGATCATCGCCGCCACGAACAAGGACCTGTCCGACCTCGTCGCGGCCGGCAAGTTCCGGGAGGACCTGTTCTACCGCATCAACGTCATCCCGATTCCGCTCCCTCCGCTGCGCGCGCGGCTCGAGGACATCGCCCCGCTGACGCAGCATTTCATCGGCAAGATCTGCAAGGAGCAGAAAATCCCGGAGAAGAAGATCTCGACCGAGGCGATGCGCCTCCTGGAGGCGTACCCATGGCCGGGCAACGTCCGCGAGCTCGAGAACACGCTCGAACGGACCGTAGCGCTCGAGGCGGGTCCGGTCATCAACGTGTCGAGCCTGCCGGAGTCGATCGCGCTCGGCGTCAAGACCCGGGTCCCCGACTTCGAGAGCCTCCCCCAGGAGGGGATCAACCTCGAGAGCTACCTCGAGGCGGTCGGCAAGCGGCTGATGCGCGAAGCTCTCGACCGCTCCGACGGCGTTCAGACGAAAGCGGCGGAGCTCCTCCACATGTCGTTCCGGTCCTTCCGTTACTACGCCAAGAAGTACTCCCTCGTGCGGCGGGACGACCTCTACGAGGCGGAAGGGACGAACGGCGAGGAGCCGCCGGTCGCGGAAGTCGAGGGCGCCTAAACAGGTGTCGGGTGTCCGGGGTCGGGGGTCGGACTGGGCCGCCCTGATCCCGTTCCTGCTGGTCTCCGCCTGTGGAGGCGCGGCCAAGAGCTCACCCTCGCCGACCCCGGCGGCAGCGATCACGGGACCGAGAGTCGTCCTGCCTTCCGGCGCCGTCTACAAGGTCGAGATCGCTCGAACGCCCGAGGAGCAGACGCAGGGCCTCATGTTCCGCGAGAGCCTGCCGGACCGCACCGGGATGCTCTTTCTCTTCACGGACGCGGCCCCGCACCGTTTCTGGATGAAGAACACGATGATCCCGCTCGACATGATCTGGATGGACGGCGACGGACGCGTGCTCTTCGTTTCGGCGAACACGCCCCCCTGCAAGGCCGATCCCTGTCCCAACTACGGGCCCGACGTCCCTGCGGCGAGCGTGCTCGAGATCGCGGGAGGCCTGGCGGCGAAGGAGAAGGTGACCGTCGGATCCACGATCCGGTTCGAAGAGGTGAAGTGATGCAGATGCTGACATTCGAGGGTGATCGGCGCGAGTTCCGTTCTCCGCCGATCTGTTGCTGCTGCTCGACGACCGTGGATCTGGCGAGCCCCCGGGAGAGCCACACGATCGAGGTCGGTACGCCCCTCGGCGAGGCGGACGCTCGCGAGCCGATCGTCGTCGCAGCCTGCGAGCCATGTCAGCACCACTGGACCGAAACCTCGAAGGGAACGAAGGTCGGTGCCGCGCTCGTCGGATTGAGTGTGCTGATCGTCGCGATTGCGTTCTGGAAGGGCAGACTCACTTTGCTCGTCGGATGTCTGACGCTCATAGTCATGGTCGTCGTCACCGGGCTTCTCACGCAGTTCGTCTTCCGAACGAAGCTCGATCCCGCCTGCCACAGCGGGCCGAACGGGCCCATCGAGGCGAAGCAGACAGGCGAGGGAAAGCTCGAGCTCCGCTTCTGGAATCCCCGGTTCGCCGGCGAATTCGGAAGGCTGAACGGAGCGTCCGAAGACGACCTGAAGAAAATTACCGAAGTCGAGAGCTGACGAGTTCTTACGGTTCGAACAGAAACAGCCCGTCGCCCGCGGTGCCCACGTAGAGCCGCCCTTCGGGGGTGGCGAACGTCGAGGCGATCGAGAGACCGGGCCGGGGACTCTTGACGGCGCGGCGGCGGCCGGAGACTTCCTCCCACACGAGGTTGCCGTCGACCTCCCGCACGGGCGTGCGCACCGGTGCGGGCTGGACGTCGCCGCGGTAGTTGTCGAGAAAGCGCCCTCCGGCGAGGAGCGTCCGGCGGCGCGTGTCCCACGCGGTGCCGTCCCACCGGAACGAGCCGCCGGCCGTGCGCACCTCGAGGATGGGGGCTCCGCCTCCGTCGGCGAGCAGTTCGGCGGCGGACGGCGCCTCGGGGCTGCCGGCGATCGGGACGAAGCTCCGTCCGTCCGGCGTCCGGAAGACCCCGGCCGTGGTCACGAGTATGGGCGAGCCGAATTCCTTCCCGTAGAGGGCGAGCGGCGTCCCGGGAGGCGGGTTGCCCGGGATCGACCAGCGCTGCCCCCCGTCGAGCGAGACGCGCAGGCCGTTGAAGCTCGAGAGCAGGAGGACCGTCGCACCCTCCGGGTCCAGGAAGGCGACGAGCGACGCCGAGGGTGGCAGCGGGTCGAGCGACAGCCGCCGCACGCGCATGCCCCTCGCCTCCCACACACCGCTCTCTCCTCCGGCGTAGGCGCGGAAGAAGAAGAGGCGCTCCGGGTCCTTCGGGTCGGCGACGAGGTCCGAAACCCTTCCCTCGGCGAGACCCACCGAGCCGGCCGCGAGTGAGGCGCCCCCGTCGTCCGAGTAGAAGACGCCTTCCCCCTCCGTTCCGACGTAGAGGCGGCCGGTGCGCCCGTCGACGTCGAGAGCGGTCACGACGAGCGTCTCGCGGGAGATCCGCGACCACGATTCGCCGCCGTCGGTCGAGCGGTGCAGGCCTCCGACCGTCCCGGCGTAGATCACGCCCGGACGCTTCGGATCGCGCCGCACGTTGTGCGAGCGGCGGTTCGTGAACCCGGTCTTGACGCGGGTCCACCGGTTGCCGCCATCCTTCGTCCGGTAGACCCAGCCGCACGTGGATACCCAGATGTCTTTCGGATCCGCCGGCGCGAAGTCCCACGAATACACGGATGCGTCCAGGACCATGCCTTCGGCGATGCGGTTCCACGTGCGGCCGCCGTCCGTCGTCCGGAAGGCCTGCCGCCACGTTCCCGCGTAGAGCGTGCCCGGATCGTCCGGAGCGAACGCGAGCGACTCGACCTGGTAGAGGCCGGGAACCATGTCGCCCGTCAGAGTCCACGTGTCGCCGCCGTCCTTCGAGAGCCGCACGCCGTCGTCGCCGCCGACGGCGAGAAGAGGCGGCCTTCCCGGTTCGCCCGGCGCGAGGGCGAGCGCGCGCGTCGCAACCGATGTCCTCCATCGCGCGAGCACGGTCCAGGTCGCGCCGGTGTCTTCGCTCATGACGACGAGGCCCCCCTGGTACTGCCCGGCGAGCGAAGCCCAGAGCCGGCCGGGGCGGCTCGGGTCGGCGATCAGCCCCGTCGCGATGTAGCCGGGGAACGCGGCTCCCTGGCGCAGCGGGTTCCACGTCGCCCCGCCGTCGGTCGAGCCGTAGAAGTTCCCGCGCGACGTGCCGCAGTAGAGGCGGTTGGCCTCGAACGGGTCGACCGCGAAGACCTTCACCTCCGCGCCCCACAGCGGCAGCCGCCACCAGTTCGCGGCCTGTCCGCGCCCGGCGCAGAGCGCCAGGGCGAGGACGGTGAGTGCAATCCGAGCGGTCGGCCGGTTCATGATTTCGTGTCTGTCGAAAAAACGGTCAGGTCTTCGAGACTCGAGCTCCTGTCCTGTGGTCCGCCCTCCAAGGATAACCGGGATCGGCGGCGCCGCGACGGACGGCGGTCACCTCCGCGAGGATCGAGACGGCGATCTCTTCCGGGGTCACGGCGCCGATCGCGAGCCCGATGGGCGCCCGGACCTGCCGGAGCCTGTCCTCCGAAACCCCTTCCTCCGCGAGACGGGTCAGAACGCCCCGGACCTTCCGGGCGGAGCCGATCAAGCCGAGATAGCGCGACGGCGGCCCGTCGGCCGCGACCCAGGGGCGCAGGGCCGCGAGATCGGTCTCCCAGCAGCGCGAGACGATCGCCACGTACCGGTCGCGCCCGCGCGGGAGCGCTTCCGAGGGGAGGTCGTAGTTCCGGGTCGTCCGCACGGCTCTCACCCCCGCCGCGAACCGCTCGGGCCGGGAGTACTCTTCGCGGTCGTCGCCGACGGTGACGTCATAGCCCAGGTCGCGGCCAAGCCGAGCAAGGGCTCTGCCAACGTGACCGCCGCCGAGGATCACGAGCGAAGGCGAGGCCTTCAGGAGCTCGATCGACACGCGCGCCGAGCCGCCGCAGATCATGTTCGTCGGCTCGCGCTCCTGCCCCGACTCGATCTCCCGCTCGAAGAAGTCGTACCACTTGAGGATCCGCGCGGGGCCCCCGTCCCGGAAGAGCGCGCCGGCGTCGGCGACGACGAGCGCCTCGAAGGGGCCGCCGCCGATCGTGCCCTCGAAGCCGCCGTCCTCGAAGATCAGGAACCGCCGCCCGATGCGCGACGGGCCGGAGCCCCGGGTCTCGACCACGCTCGCGAGTACCACCCGGCCACGCTCCTCGAGCTTCGCCGTCAGGTCCCGATAGAAGGTCTCGTCGCCGCTCACGGATCAATTTTAGCGGGCTGGTAGCATCCGCGCGATGCCGAGCGTCAAGGTAGCGGTCTTCCCGGCGGCCGGGCTGGGGACCCGATTCCTCCCCGCCACCAAGGCGCAGCCCAAGGAGATGCTTCCTTTAGTCGACCGCCCCCTCGTTCAGTACGTCGTCGAGGAAGCGAAAGCTGCCGGGATCGAGCGCATCGTGATCGTGACGGGGCGCGGGAAAAACGCGATCGAGGACCACTTCGACACGTCGTTCGAGCTCGAGAAGCTGCTCGAGGACCGCGGCAAGGAGGACCTGCTCGCCATCGTGCGCGAGATCTCCGACATGATCCCGCTCGCCTATGTCCGCCAGAAACAGGCGCTCGGCCTCGGGCACGCGATCCTCCAGGCGAAGGACCTCGTGGGTAACCAGCCGTTCGCCGTCATGCTCGGCGACGACATCGTGGACTCCGTCGAGCCCTGCATCGGGCAGATGATGCGGCTCTTCGAGGAGCGCGGAAACCCCGTGATCGCCGTACAGGAGGTCCCGCGCGAGGAGACCCGCCAGTACGGCATCGTCGCGGGGGTCAAGGAAAACGAGCGCGTCGTCCGGATTTCCGGAATGGTCGAAAAGCCGTCGCCCGAAAAGGCGCCCTCGAACCTCGCCATCATCGGGCGGTACATCCTTCCCCCCGAGATCTTCGAGATCCTGGAGGAGACGCGATCCGACGCCGGCGGCGAGATCCAGCTCACCTCGGGGCTGGCGACGCTCCTCGACCGCCGTCCCATCGACGGCTACCTCTTCGAGGGCACGCGCTACGACGCCGGCGACAAGCTCGGGTTCCTGAAGGCGACGGTCGAGTTCGCGTTGAAGAGGAAGGACCTGGGTGAGCCGTTCCGGGAGTACCTGAAGACCTTGAAGCTCGACTAGATCCTGGGGGATCCTGGGGTCAGGCAGGCATTTTGGTGTTTCGGTCGCGGATGGGGCATCTAAAGCCAAACCCCACGCCTGACCCCAGTCAGCCGTATCCGGGAGTACCTGAAGACCTTGAAGCTCGACTAGTCTCTGGACTTCGGCTTTTTCGGTTTCTCCGGCTTCTCTTTCTTCTCGCTCTTGTCAGCGCTCGAGTCCTTCGACTCTCCCGATCCTTCCTTCGTGTCGGCGGCCGCTTCCTTCTTCTTCTGCTCCCCTTTCGACCCGGCGTAGTCGGTCACGTACCAGCCCGAGCCCTTGAACTGGATCGCGGGCACCGAGAACGCCTTCTTCAGCTTGCCGCCGCAATGCGGACAGATCTTCAGCGGCTTCTCGCCGACCCGTTGGATCGCTTCGGTCCGGCGGCCGCACGCCTCGCAGTCGTATTCGTAAATCGGCATCGGGAATTCTCGGCGTTCGGAGTCTCGAACCGCGCCCGCTCAGCCGCCGAGGGATCCGCCCTCCGTCTTCCATTGTATTTTCCGCCCGCCGGGAGCCTCTTTCACCCGCACGAGGTCGAGACAGAAGAAGGCGTAGAGAAGTCGCGCGTTCTCCGCGACGCTTCCGGGCCCGCGCTGACAGAGGATCTGGACGGGCGTGCGCCCGTCCACGAGGCCGCGCAGGGAGATCTCCTCGGGCGTGAAGACGCCCGGCGCGAGCGCCGCCTCCGCCTGCTCGAGTACGGCATGGCCGGAGCCCAGCCGGTCGACGAACCGCCGCACGTTCGCGGCTCGCCGTATGCCCTCCACGATGACCCGGGTGATCGAGAGGTCGATGCGCACGGTCTCGCCCTCACGCGCGCCGCCCACCTCGAACACCACCTCCCCGTCGTCCCAGTCGAACGCGCCCCAGAGGATCTCGCGCACCTGGTCCGCGACGGCGGCCTCGAGCGTGGCCGAATCGAGGAGCTCGAGCCGCAGGAGGACCTGGCCCAGACGGATCCCGTCCCCGGCGAGCCGGGATTCGGCGCTGTGGACGGCGTCCTCGGGCAGAGTGCCGTGCCGGATGAGGTAATTGCCGAGACGGACCTCGCGCTCGTTGGAGGTCGCGAAGATCACGAGGCCGTTGTCCAGGTAGATCCGCCGATGCGCGTCGCCGCGCTTCACCGAGAGCGCTCCGGGAACGCGGTAGCGCTCGATCGTGGCGAGGATCTCGGGCAGTGGAGTGACCGCGAGATCTCCGCGGTACTCGAACTTCTTTTCCATGAGCGGGATTCGTCATCCATGGTACCCGAACTCGACGTTTTCCGCCGCCATCTAGAATCGGCGCCGACATGATCACGGTGGACGAGGCGTACGCGATCCTGGACCTCGCCGTTGCGCCGCTGCCCCCGGAGGACGTACCGCTGCGGCAGGCGCGGGATCGCGTCGTCGCCGCCGACGTGGCGTCGGACGTGGACTGGCCGCCGTTCGATACCTCCGCGATGGACGGGTACGCGGTCCGGGCGGACGAGGTCCGCGGGGAAGGCGCCCTCCGGGAACGTCCCGGGCTCGTCGCCGCCGGCGACCCGCCGCCGACGCCGCTCTCTCCCGGGGAGGCGGTTCGGCTCATGACCGGCGCGCCGCTGCCCGCCGGCGCCGACGCCGTCGTGCCGGTCGAGCTCTCGCGGCGGGAGGGGGGCCGCGTCGTTTTCGAGCGGATCCCGGAGGCCGGCGCTCACCTGCGACGCCGGGGCGAAAGCGTCGCGCGGGGGACCGTTCTCCTGCGCGCCGGGGACCGGCTCGGGGCGCGGGCCGTCGCGCTCGCCGCTCTCGCCGGGAAGGACCCGGTGGCCGTGCGCCGCCGCCCGCGGGTCGCGGTCGCGGCGACGGGCAACGAGCTCGTCTCCGCGGACGGCCGGCCGGCTGCGGGAAAGATGCGCGACTCGAACGGCCCCATGCTCGAGGCGCTGTGCGGAGCACGCGGGTGGCCGGTCGTCCGCCTCGAGAGGGTCGCGGACGAACCCGCCGCCGTCGCGCGGCTCTTCGACGGCTTCGACGACGCCGACGTCCTCGTGACGAGCGGCGGCGTTTCCGCGGGAGATCTCGACCTTCTGCCCGCCGCCGCGCAGACGATGGGATGGGAGATCCTCTTCCATCGCGTCGCGGTTCGTCCGGGAAAACCGATCGCGTTCGCGCGGCGCGGCGGCCGGTTCTGGTTCGGCCTTCCGGGCAACCCGGTGTCCGCGTCGGTCACCTTCCACCTCTTCGTGCGGCGGGCGCTCGATCGGATGGAAGGCGTCGATCCCCCGGGCGCGCCCGCCGTCGCGGCCCGGCTCGTGAGCGCACTCGGCCCGCCGGGGCCGCGGGAGACCTACCAGGACGCCGTGCTGTCGGAGAAGGACGGTCTCCGCCGCGTCGAGGCCCTCGAGACGGCCGGGAGCCACGACATCGCGGCACACGCCCGCGCGAACGCGCTCATCCTTCTGCCGGCCGGCGCCGGCCCGCTCGAAAGAGAATCGGTCGTGACATGCGTGCTGCTCGACCGGTAGGGCGCGACCGCCGGAGGAGCGCCCGGGCGGCGAGGCGCGCGGCGCGGGCCCCCGAGCCCATCCCTCTGCGTACGCTCACCTCCGACGGCGTCCCGATCGCCTACACGCTCTGGAGGCGGCCTTCGCACGAGCTCCTGATCCTCGCTCCCGGCTTCTGGCGCCGGAGGCAGGCTCGCGAGAACCTCTACCTCGCGACCCATTTCGCACGCCTCGGGTACGACGTCGCCACCCTGGACTTCCGCGGCCACGGCGACAGCGGCGGAAGGTACGCGTTCGGAGCGAAGGAGTCGCTGGACGTCGAAGCCGTGGTCAACGAGCTCGTCGGGGCGGGCCGGCCGTACTCGAGGTTCGGTCTCATCGGCCTCTCGATGGGGGGATCGATCGCTGCGCAGGCGCTCGCGAAATTTCCCGACCTTCCCTGCCGGGCTCTCGTCATGATCTCTTCGCCCGCCGACGTCAAGGCGTTGAAGCCGCGGCCGCTCTCGCGCGACGCGATCCGGCAGCTCCGGCTGCGACACGCGCTCCGCATGCCACGGATCGCGATCCGCCATTTCCGCGGCCCCAAGCCGCGCGCGGCGGAGGCCGTGGAAAAACTCACGATGCCGAAGCTGATCGTCACCGCGGAGAGGGACTGGCTCGTCGATCCGTCCCACGGCCGGGAGCTCGCGGAGCGGGCGGCCCCGCCGTGCGACTACGTGCACCTCGACCTGCCCGGGTCACTCCATGCGGACGCGATGGTCAAGTACGTGCCGCTGCGTCTGTTGCGGATGCTCGATCGCTGGCTCTCGACCAACGCTCCGCCTTAAGCAAACGCTTAGCAAACGATTTCGCACGGCAGCTGCAACTAGAATCCCGCCGTGCCGCAACGCCGCGCCGTCATCACCGGAATCGGGTGCCTGTCCCCCAACGGGAACGGGCGGGAGGCCTTTGCCGGGGGTCTCAAGGCCGGAGAGTCCGGCATCGACCGCATCTCCCTCTTCGACCCGGAAGGGCTGCCGGTTACGATCGCCGGTGAGGTCAAGGGCTTCGACCCGATGCGCTGGATCGGCGCCAAGGACATCCGGCACGTTTCGCGCGCCGTCCCCCTGGCGATCGCGGCCTCGTCCGAAGCCCTCGAGGACGCCGGCATCGACGCGACGCGGCTGTCGCTCGAGGAGCGGCGGGAGTTCGGCGTCGTGCTCGGAACCGGGGGCGGCGCGATCGAGTTCACCGAGCGGATGTACCACCTCTATTACACGAACCAGACGAAGAAGGCGTCGATCTACTCCATCCCGTCCGGGACGATCGGCACGCTTTCTTCCGAGATCTCCATGGAGTTCGGCCTTCGCGGGCTTTCGCACGTGGTGTCGACCGGGTGCGCGTCGTCCACGGACGCTCTCGGCTACGCCTTCCGCGCGATCAAGCATGGAGCCAACGGCGGCATGTACCTCGCCGGCGGCGTGGACGCGACGGTCGTGCGCGGGATCATGGAGGGGTTCGTGATGATGCGGATCGTCTCCACGGCGTGGGAGTCGGAGCCTTCGCGCGCCTCGCGCCCCTTTTCGGCGGACCGCGACGGCTTCGTGCTCGGCGAGGGCGCGTGGATGTTCGTCATCGAGGAACGCGAGCGGGCGCTGGCGCGCGGCGCGAAGATTTACGGGGAGATCCGGGGATACGGCGCCACCTGCGACGCCCACCATCGCGTCCGCCTCGACGAGACCGGCGAGGAGCCGGCCCGCGCGATGGCGCTCGCGATCGAGGAGGCCGGTCTCCGCCCCGACGCGATCGACTACCTCGCGTACCACGGCACCTCGACCGCGTTGAACGACCGCGTCGAGACGAAAGCGGTCCGGCGGGCCTTCGGCGCGGCCGCGGAAAGGCTGCCGGGCTCGTCGATCAAGTCGATGATCGGCCATCCTCAGGGAGCGTGCGGCGCGGCCGGGGTCGCCGCGACCCTCCTCGGGATGCGCGACTCCTTCCTGCCGCCCACCATCAACCTCGACGCGTCCGATTCCGAGTGCGATCTCGACTACGTCGCCAACGCGGCGCGCGAAACGTCTTTCGAGAACGCGCTCTGCAACTGCATCGGGTTCGGGTCGAAGAACAGCGCGCTGGTGATCTCGCAGTCGAACGCGTGAACCTGCTCGTCCCCCCTCGCCGGCCCTCCGACGAGATCCTGGACGACCCCGCGATTGCCCCGGAAGAGATGTACCGCTCGCTCCAGGACCTCGCCCTCGTCAACCGCTGGTGGGGCAGCGCGCGGGCCCTCCGGCAGTTTCTCGTCCGGGAGATCCGGCGTTCTCACGCGGTGCGGCCGGTGGTGCTCGACCTGGGCGCGGGGTCCGCGGACGTCTCGCGCCGCCTCGCCCGGTCGCTCTCGCGGGCGGGTCACCCGGCGACGGTCGTCGCGTGCGACGTCCAGTGGCGGCACCTCATTGCCGGCCGCCGCATGGCGGACAACGACCTCCCCTCCCTCGCGGGCGACGCCTTCGACCTGCCTCTCCCCGAGAAGTCCGTGGACTGGATCGTCTCGACGCTCTTCTTCCATCACTTCTCGCCGGCCGAGAACGCCCGCCTGCTCGAGTCCTTCGCGCGGATCGCGCGCCGGGGGTTCGCGCTCCTCGACCTGACACGCCACGTCCTGCCCCTCGCCTTCATCGCGGTCGCCGGACGCATCCTGTTCAAGACGCCCGTCTCGGTCGCGGATGGCATCGCCTCCGTCCGGCAGGCCTACACGCCCGAGGAGGCGATCGAGATCGCGCGCCGGTCGGTGCCCGGGGCCCGCGTCGACCGCGTGTTTCCCTTCCGGTATCTGCTGTCGGCCACGACCCCTTGAGCGAGGCCTTCGACGCCGTCGTCGTGGGCGCCGGGCCGGCCGGCTCCGCGGCCGCGGCGGTGCTCGCAGAGCGCGGACGCTCCGTCCTCCTCCTCGAGAAAGACGTCTTCCCGCGCCACAAGGTCTGCGGCGAGTTCCTCTCCGCCGACGCGCTCCCGAGCCTGGATCGGATCGGCGCGCGCCGGGAGATCGAAGACGCCACCCCGGAGAGGATGACGCGCGGCGCGTTCCACCTCGCGGGAGGAAGAGTGGTGTCGTTTCCGCTGCCGGCCCCGGCTCTCGGGCTGTCGCGTCATCGGTTCGACGACCTGCTCGCGCGCCGCGCAAGCGGCGCCGGCGCCGACGTGCGGTTCGCGGCGCGCGTTCTGTCGGTGGAGCCCGCGCCGGAGAGCGGCTTCCGCGTTCGCTTCCTCCACCGGCAGCGGGAGAGCGAAGCGGTGGCCACGGCCGCGATTGGGGCCTGGGGACGCTGGGACTCGCTCGACCGCGCACTCGATCGCGGCTTTCTGGGTCGCCGCACCCGCTTCTTCGGCTGGAGCCGGGACTTCCGCGCCGACGGCGGATTCCTCGAGGGAGAGGTACGGCTATACCTCTTTGCCGGCGGCTACTGCGGCCTGTCGCGCGTGGAAGGGGGTGCCGTCAACCTCGCCGGGGTCGTCGCCGAGAAAGTCTGGAAGCGCGCGGGGGCGGGATGGGATTCCGTCGTGGATGGCGCGAGGCGCGGGAACCCCGCTCTCGACCGCGATCTCGCCCGGTTGACTCCGGGGCCCATCGGCTTTCTCGGGACGGGCCCGGTTTTCTTCACGAGGAAGCCGCCGGTGGAAAACGGCCTCCTCATGGCCGGCGACGCGGCGGGAGTCATCGATCCCTTCTCGGGCGAAGGCCAGGCCGCGGCGCTCGCGAGCGGAATCCTCGCGGCAGACACGGCCGAGCGTCTCCTCGCGGGAGAGCTCTCGCGTGCGGGTGCCGCGCAGACCTATGCCACGGAGTGGCGGAGGAGATTCGCGCGACGTTTCGCGTGGAGCGCCGTCTTCCGGCGCCTCGTGCTGAACGAGACGATCGGTGCGCTGGCCGGCCGGCTGGCGGGAGAGAGGCTGGTCCGGTTCGGCATCTCCGCCACGCGACGCTAGTCGTGGCTGAGGACGGGTAGCCGGGGTCAGGCGTGCAGTTTGGTGTTATTCGGCGACAACGCCAAAATACATGCCTGACCCCTCGTGCTGAACGAGAGGATCGGGGCGCTGGCCGGCCGGCTGGCGGGAGAGAGGCTGGTCCGGTTCGGCATCTCCGCCACGCGACGCTAGTCCTCGCCTAAAGCCCCCGGGCCCCCTCCGGCGTGAAGATCCTCGGGTCGATCCGAGCGGTCCGATACTTCCGGTACTCGAGCCGCGTCACAGCGTTCGACGCCGGGCCGAGGAGGTCTCTCACCTCCATCTCGGCCACGACCGTCCGGCCGTTCAAAGTCTGGAACTTCGTGAAGGTGACGGCACGTACCTCCTTGCCCGACGCGAGGAAGAACCGCACCCGGCAGGGGACCCTTTCGCGCTCGTCCACCGACAGCAGGATGCGCGGGTAGGAAGATCGCGCGGACTTCGCCGTGAGCTCGAGAACGCGGCAGCTGCGATCCGCAACGCTCTCCTTCTCGTCCGCGTCCTTCGCGACGTAGTCCTCCGAGAAGCGAAGGCGGGAGACGTCGCCGAACGACGCACCGCCCAGGAGCCGCTGGTTGGCCGTGATCGGCACCGGGTTGGTCGAGCCGGGAACGAGCAGCCACATCTTGTCGCCGTTCGTGAGCACCTTGCGGCCGCTGTTCTTCCCGCCGCGAAACACGATGAGTCCCCTGTCGCGACCCTTCACGTAGACGTCGAAGTCCGCGGTCCCGGTCTCCTTTCCGCCGACGATCTGGGTCGCACGCGCGGTGATGACCGCCTCGTCGAACGCGTTGCGCGTCGCGTCCACTGCGGCCAGGAGTCCCTGCAGGTCCTCCGCGGCGACCGAAGTCGCGAGCGAAAGGAGGATGGCGAGCGCCAAATGCGTTCTTCTCACGGTGAGTTCAACACCGCACCGAGCCTGCGTGTTCCTCAGACGTGGGCGAGCGCGTCCACGATCGGCATCCTCGCCGCCCGGCGCGCCGGGAACCACGAGGCCACGATCATCGTCACGACCATCGTCACGACTCCGGCGGCGTACGCGAGCGGGTAGAGCCGGACGTTGATGGGCATCCCGTGAGTGGCGCCGGGAGGCGGCGGCAGGATGAGCCCGGAGGCGTTCAGGACGGCCCGGACGAGCAGAGCGAGCAGACCACCGACGACGCAGCCCGCGAGCGCCAGCACCGCGCCTTCGGCGAGGAACATCTTCTGAACGACGGCCGGCCGGGTTCCGATCGCGCGCAGGGTTCCGATCTCGCGCGTGCGTTCGGTGGCCGCCATGGTCATCACGATCGCCGCCGAGAGGATGACGATGACGACGAGCACCGCACCCACGAACCCGAAAATGCCGATGTAGAGCAGCTTGACCTGCCCGTAGAAGACGGCGAGGTCTTCCCACTTGCGGACGGCGACCGGAAATCCGGCGGAGACGAGCGCGCGCTCGACCTCCCGCGCCGCGCGATCCTCGTCGACCCGTTTCTTCAGGAAGATCACGAGCTTGGAAACCGTGTTCGAGGTCTCCAGAAGTCGCGACACGTGCGCGATTCCGGCCGCGAGATAGCGATCGTTCAGCTCCTTGATGCGGACGTCCACGAGACCCGTGACCACGGCGTCGACGGCGTTCAACGATCCCTCCGGGGTCGTCGCGAGAAGCGTCACGCGATCCCCGGTCTTCGCCCCGAGCGAAGCGGCGAGGCCGGTCCCCAGAACGGCCTCCGGTCCGTCGGCGCTCGTGAGATAGCTTCCCGCCACCACGAGTTCTCCCGCGAGGCTGGACGACTGTTCGGGTTTCGGATCGACGCCCAATCCCAGGAAGGGCACGGACTTCGCGCCGTTCGTGGCGAGGCCCACGAACTCGATGCGCGGCAGGACGGCGTCCACGCCGGCGACGCGCGCCGCGATCGCCCGCGCGCGTTCCGCGTCCTGCAGCCCGAACTCGAGCGTCGCGTCTTCGTTCCGGGCGACCGCCCGCCGGTCCACGACCTGTAGGTGGCCGACCGTACGGATCGTGCCTTCCTTCAATCCCTCGAAAGACTGCGCGATGAACCCCCCCGCGAGGGCGAATGCCGCGAACCCGAACGCGACGACCGAGCCCATGAGGAGCGTCCGGCGCTTCTGGCGAACGAGGTTCCTCCACGCGAGCGCCCAGGAATTCAAGCCCGATCCTTTGTCGCGGCGGCTCGACGCCGCCGGTAGAGAGCAGACGGCCGCGGAGCAACATCCCATGGCCGTAGCGCAACACCGACCCGACTCGTCACTGGCGATCCTCCGTGATTCGACCGTCGGTCAGGGAGATGACGCGCTTCGCCCGTTCCACGACCCGCGGGTCGTGCGTGGCGAAAAGGAACGCGACCTCGCGCTCCTCGTTGCTCCGCCGCATGAGGTCGAGGATCTCGTCGGCCGTCTTCGAGTCCAGGTTCGCGGTCGGTTCGTCGGCGAACACGACCGCGGGCCCGTTGGCGAGCGCGCGGGCGATCGCGACCCGCTGCCGCTGCCCTCCGGAGAGGAGGTCCGGCCTCACGCCGATCTTGTCGGCGCAGCCGACGGCCGCGAGGAGTTCGCGCGCGCGGGAGCGGCGCTCCGCCGCCGGAACTCCGGCGAGGGCCAGCGGGTACGCGACGTTCTCCTCCGCCGTGAGGACCGGAATGAGGTTGAACGTCTGGAACACGAAACCGAACCGACCGCGGCGGACGTCGGACTTCGTGTTCTCGGAGAGGTCCACGGCGTTCGTGCCGTCGAGGAGGACGGCGCCGCGATCCGGGACGTCGAGCAGGCCGAGCACGTTCAGGAGCGTCGTCTTCCCGGAGCCGCTCGGCCCCCGGATGGCGATGAACTCACCGGGCCGGACGTCGAGCGACACGTCGTGCAGGGCGGGAACCGGCGCGGAGCCGAGCCGGTAGGACTTGGAGATCGACTGCGCGGACAGGAGCGGGGTGGATTTCGAAACGGGCGGCATCCCCGGCCCGTCAGTCCTCCAGGAAATACTGCACCGTGGTCACCACGCGGACCTTCTTGACCTCGGGGGAGAACGCGTCCCGGTCCTGGATGTCGAAGTAGCCCTGCTGCGCGGTGCGGATCGCGCCGACCCGGCTCCCGGAGTCCCGCGCGAACTGCTCGGCGGCCTTCCGTGCGTCCTTCGTCGCCTCGGCGATCATCGCCGGCTTGATCGTGTCGAGCGCCGTGTACAGGAACGTCGTGTTGTACTCGTAACTCCGGACGAGAGCGACGCCCTCCCGGATGAGCTCTCCCGACTGCTGCATCGCCACTTTCACCGGAGTGATCTTCCCGGACCGCAGCGTCACGGTCTGCTCGGCGACGTACCGGTCCCCGGCGTCTCCGCGCATCCGGCCCCCCTGCGCTTCGCGGTCCGTCACCCGCGGCGAGGACAGGGTGTACTCGGCCGGCGTGAAGCCGCGCGCCTCGAGAAAGGCGAAGACCTTCTTCGCGCTCGCGTCGAGGGTCGCCTGGACCGTGACGAGGTCGTTGCCGGTCGTAGAAAAGACGATCGGCCACATCGCCAGGTTCGCCGGGACCTCGCGCTCGGCCAGGCCCTTCACGGTGACGACGCGTTCCGAAGCGCGCGCGGCAAAGAGGCCTCGGCCGATCAGGGCTCCCCCGCCGATCATTCCGATCGCGAGCGTGCCCCCGAAAACCAGGGTGGCGAGGCTCTCGTTCTTCACAGCGCGCCTTCCGGCGCGATCATAACCGGAGCCGCTACCTCTCGCCGCGGCGCGCGAGATTCCGTCCGGCCGCCGCGCCGGCCGCGAGGACCAGGCCGCCGCCGAGAAGAAAGAGAGACAGCGTCAGCGGAAGCACGAGGCCGCTCGCCGACCCCTCCAGCCACCGGAGCAGTGACACGCCGTTCGAGCCCGCCAGCGCCGCGAGGACTCCGGCCGCGAGCGCGAGCGAGATCCAGTGCGCCGTTTGGACGGGACGGCTCGCGCCGCGGCGCGCTTCGAGCGCCTCGAGCAGCCGGGCTTTGCGCCAGAGGACAGCGGGATCGGGAAGCTCGGACGACGGAGGCGGCACGTCGCGAAGCGCGCGCACCACGCCTCGGATTCGGGACTCTTCGTTCGATTCGAGAGTCTTCAAGAGAGCACCTCCGGCCCGATTCCCATGCGGTCGAGGACGCCTGCGAGCCGCCGCCTCGCCCGGAAGAGCAGCACCTTGATGCTTCCGCGCGAGAGCCCGAGCGCGCGACTGATTTCGCGGTGGTCCATTCCTTCGGCGTAGGCCAGCCACAGGAGCGCGCGCTCGCGCGGTTTCAACGCGGCAAACGCCCGGTCGAGCTCCCGCCGGCGGATCAGGTCGGATTCGCCGCCGCGCCCTTCGGATGTCGCGACGTCCGCCTCGAGGGTCTCCACGGCGCGGCGCGCGGAGTGGCGCCACCAGTCGGCCGCGAGGTTCGTCCCGATCCGGTACACGTACGCTCTCCACTCGCTTCGCGATGCCGGTATCCGCGCGCGGCAGAACCGCAGGTACGTCTCCTGGAGGAGGTCGTCCGCGAGAGTGCGGTTGCCGCAGATCCTCGCGAGGTAACCCCAGAGCGGCCGCGCCGTCTCGCGATAGAAAGTCTCGAACTCGGTCTGAGTCACCGGGACCGGCTCCGCGCCAGAAAGAGCCAGAGAGCCTCCGAGCGCGACATCGACGATCATCGAGCCCCCGCGCCCCGACTCAAGCGCTCATCTCCGGGCCCGTCACCTTGCCGGACGGAGACAGAAGGCCCATCGATCGGGCCAGGCGGTACGACAGCGCGCTCGAAGCGAGATACCCGATGCCGAGCGCGAGGCAGACCGTCCCGACGATGCGGATGAACTCCTCGACGGCCGTGGCGTAGATCGCCAGCGAAAGGAGGAGGAGTCCCACGCCGAGCACCGTGAGGACGATCCCACGCTGCACGGCCGATAGAATCTTCTCGCCGACGCCGTTCGGCTCGGATCCGAGCGCTTCGAGGAGGCGCCGGCCGCCCGGCGACTCGGAGACCTCGATGAAGTCGCGGCTCGACCCGAACTTGTCGAGCACCCGGTTCAAGAGGTCGGCGTGCGACCGGATCGCCTGCGTTCGGCGGCGCGACTCGAGGACCGCCGTGATGACCGCCGCGATCGTGTAAAAAAACGCCAGCCCGACGATCATCGGCGGCAGGAAGTCGAGGATTTTTTCGCCCATGGTGTCCCCCCTCACCACTCACAACGGATGAGAGCGGCGAAAGGTTAACGGCGAGTTTGGCGGAAGCGCATGGGAATCGAACCCACCCATCCCGGCGAAGCCGGGATGCCAACGGATTTGAAGTCCGCGAGAGCCACCAGGCCCCGGGCGCTTCCGCGGGCGGATTATGTCGGAACCGGGATCATCCCGGCAGATTCCGAAGGAGAACGCCGACCGCGTACGCCGCCGCGGCGGCGGCCGACCCCACGCCGAGCGTCTCCAGCCCGGAACGCCACCACGACTGCGGCGACCAGCGGCTCTTGAGCGAGCCGATCGCGAAGAAGACCAGGGCCGACGCCACCATGGCCGGGCCGAAGGCGTCGGCGGCTCCGAAGAGGTAGGGAACGATCGGCACGAGGCCGCACACCACGAACGCAACGAAGGTACTGGCGGCCGCGCGAAGGGGCGACCGCACTTCTTCCGGCATTCCGTACTCCTCCCGGAGCATCGTTTGAACCCATCGCGTGCGGTCCGAGGTGATGGCCTCCACGACGCGCTCCAGCGGCTCGCCGTCGAGCCCCTTGCCGCGGAAGATCTGTCGGATCTCTTCCCGCTCGCCTTCGGGGACCTCGTCGATGTGACGATGCTCGATCGCCTCCAGCCGCTCCAGTTGATCGCGCTCCGCGCGCGTCCCGAGGAAGTTGGCGGCGGCCATGGAGAAGCCGTCCGCGAGAAGGTTGGCGAACCCCAGGATCAGGACGATTTTCGAAGAGAGGCGCGCGCCGGCGACCCCCGAAACGATCGCGAAGGTCGTGACCACGCCGTCGATACCACCGTAGATCCAGTCCCGGAGGAAGCTCGGGCGGAACGTCCTCGAGAGTCGTTCGCGGATCGCCTCGGGCGAATGCCCGTGCTCGAGCATCGCAGAGCGGCGGGCGGAGGGAACCGACGAGGAGGTGTCTCTCCGCCGCATCCCTGCTCTGTGACGACCGTCGGCTACGAGACCGTCGTGCCGACGCCGGGAGCCGCAGGAACTTTCTTCTCGAGCCTCTCGGCGGCCATCGCGTCGGCCTTCGTCGGATGAACCGTTCCCTCCGCGTACTCGGGAGGCGCATACACCGTGACGATCTTCAGGTCTTCGTCGTCGTCCGAGTTCACGAGGTTGTGCTCCGTTCCGGCGGGCACGAAGACGACGTCGTTTTCCTCGACGTCGCGCTCGCGGCCGGCGACGACCGCCCGACCCTCCCCATCCAGCACGAACAGGATCTGATCGGTCTCGGGGTGGACTTCGCTGCCGATCTCTTCCCCCGGGGCGAGGGTCATGAGCACCAGCTGGCTGCGTGCGCCGGTCGCGATGACCCGACGAAAATCGGAGCTGCGTTTCGCGATCTTCCTGACGTCAATCAGAGAATCCATCTCGAACTCCTTTCGCCGACTCAACGAGGAGACCACGGGACCGCCCCGCCGGCATGATCCGTTCGGATCACTTTTCGAGAAGCGAAGTCCGGTAGTAGAGTCCGGTGAATCCCGGAGAGAGCACCATTTCGAAGCCAGAAAACGCTCCCAGTGGTCGGATCGACTCGACCCGGATGCCGGGAGAGACGGCCCGCGGCGTCCCGGCGGCCTTCCCGGCCGAACGCGCGCTCATCCTCGTCGTCGAGCGGCACCCGGCGGTCCAGAAGCTCGAGAGCTTTCTCCTGACGGAAGCCGGCTTCCGGGTGGAGTTCGCGAGCAACGGTCAGGAGGCGCTCGACCGGGCCCGGACGGACCGGCCGTACCTCCTGGTCACGGAAATCCTCGTCCCGCGGGTCGACGGCCTGACGCTCTGCCGCCGGCTGCGGGAGGACCCGGCGACCCGGGAGATCCTCGTGGTCGTCTTCAGCCATCTCGACGCGGAAGACCGTGCGGTCGAGGCGGGCGCCGACGCTTTTCTTCGCAAGCCTCTGGACCCGGATCGGTTGATCGAGACCGTTCGTCGTCTCCTCGGCGGCCGGAAGAAGGCGGAATGAGGGAAACGACAGTTCTTCTCGAACGGATCCGCACCGGTATTCCGGAGCTCGACGACGTGCTGACCGGCGGCCTGCCCGCGAACTCGATCAACGTCTTGATGGGACTTCCGGGAACGGGAAAGACAATCCTGGCCGAGCAGATCGCTTTCGCGAACGCGACGTCCGCGCGACCGGCGCTCTTTCTGAGCACTCTGTCGGAGCCCCTCGAGAAATTCATCGCTCACGGCCAGACCTTCGACTTCTTCGACGCATCGAAAGTGGGCCGGGAGGTCTACTACGAAGACCTCGGTCTCGCGATCCGCGAGCGCGGGCTTTCCGCTCTTCCCGACGTCGTCGCGGCGCTCGTGGCGGAGCGGCGGCCCCGGATCATCGTCATCGACTCCTTCAAGGCATTGGGCTCGGTCAATGGCGGAGGGCCCGACCGCCGCCAGGTCCTCTTCGACCTCGCCAGCATGCTCGCGACGTTCGAGTGCACGACGTTTCTCGTCGGCGAGTATTCGCAGGAGTCGATCGCCGATCTGCCGGAGTTCGCCATCGCCGACGCCGTTCTCCAGCTTCTCAAGCATCAATCCGGAATGCGCGAGGAGCGTTTCCTGCGGATCGAGAAGCTTCGCGGCTCCGATTCGGTTCCCGGGCTGCACGCTTTCCGGATCGGCGCGGCGGGAATCAGCGTCTTTCCGCGCCTGCTCACTCCGAAACTGACCCCCTCCTACAACGACCGGGCCGAACGGATGAGCACCGGAATCCCCGGCCTGGACGCGATGGTCGAACAGGGCTTCTGGCGCGGGAGCACAACGCTCGTCGCAGGACCGAGCGGGGCGGGCAAGACGGCGCTCTCCCTTCATTTCATCCATGCCGGGGTGGAGACGGAAGAGCGCGGGCTCTACGTCGGGTTCCAGGAGAACCCGGTGCAGCTCGCGCGCGCTCTGGCGAACTTCGGGTGGGACCCCAAGCCGCTGTTGAGTGGCGGCAATTTCGAGCACATGTATCACTCTCCCGTGGAGATGCAGCTCGACCAGGTCGTGATCGATCTCTTTCGGAGGGTCCGCCAGCGCAAGATCCGGCGGGTCGTCATCGACGCCCTGGGCGACCTCCGGCGATCGAGCTTCGACCGGCAACGGTTCACCGAGTACATGTACTCCCTCACCCAGTGGTTCGCGGTCGAGGGCGTCACGGCCATCCTGACGCTGGAGACGTCCGACCTCTTCGAAACGCACCGGCTGAGCGACGAGGAGATCTCCAACATGAGCGACAACATCCTTCTCCTGCGCCTGACCCGGGCTCAACCGATGGAGCGGACCATGAGCATCATCAAGACCCGGAACAGCGCGCACGACCACGCGGAACGAGTTCTTCGGATCACGTCGCGGGGAGTCGCCGTGGAAGAAGCCACCCGGCAGACGGCGAACTAGCGAGATCTCGTTGGTCACGGAGAACGAAAGCGGCTCGAAGCTCTTCGTCCGGTTCGCGGCGGTCAACCGGGCGATCACGACTTCCCTCGACTTCGAGGAGCTCCTGAACCTGATCGTCCGGAACGCCCGGGAGCTCGTGGAGGCGGACGCGGCGCTGCTTCTCCTCGCGGACGCCGATGAGGTGTTGCGCGTTCGGGCCGCGGACGGAGTCGACGCCGAGCGATTCCAGGGCTTCTCGGATGGCATGCACGAATCGACGGTCGAGCGGCTCCGGACGGCCCTCCGGCCCACGGCAGCCGGAGGGTTCATGGCGCTGCCGGTCATGGTCGACCGGTCCGTCTCGGGTCTGCTCGCCGTCGCGCGTGACGAACCATTCGAAGTCGAGGAGCAGTGGGTGCTCTCGGCCCTGGCGGATCAGGCGGCGATCGCTCTTCGAAACGCGAAGCTCCACGAGATGGAGATCGAGCGCGGCCGGGCGGAGGCCCTCGAGCGCCTCGCCGAGGAGAGCGTCCGCCTTCTGACCTCCGAGCCCCAGGATCATACGTACGACGACCTGATCGAGACGATCTGCCGCATCAGCGACGCCCCCCGGGGAGTGTTCTGGCTGCTGGACGCGACCACGCCGGGAGAGGCCTTCCTCTACGCCGCCTCCACGTGCGGCCTCCGAAAAGAGCCGCGCGGCGACTCCGACCGGGAAGTCCTCGAACAGCTGCGGCGCCTGCCGCTCTCCGCGGACGCGCCCAGCGCCCTCGCGGCGCGCAGCCTCGAGGTCGTGTCGGATCGCGACCTCGCGCGAGGATCCTTCACCCAGGCCCGGTCCTTCAGCGAGCTGAACATCCGGTCGGTTCTCGCCGTTCCGGTCCGGGCGCGCGACCGGCTCTTCGGCGTCGTCACCCTCCTCTGGCCGGAGGTCGGCGCAAGCGAAAAGCCCGGCCGTCGGCACAACGCCGAAGTCATCGTGAGCCAGGTCGCGGCCGCGCTGGACGTCAGTCGCCTCGTGGCCGAGCTCACGCAGGCGAACCGGTTGAAAGACGAGTTCCTCGCCACGCTTTCCCACGAGCTCCGCAACCCGCTGAACGTCATCACCGGGTACTCCGAGCTGCTCCTCCGTCTCCCCGAGGCGCGATCTTCGGCGAAGATCCAGACGGCGGCGGCGGCGATCGCCCGGAGCGCGTCCGCGCAGAACCGGCTCGTTTCGGATCTCCTGGATCTTTCCCGGCTCCAGATGGGAAAGCTCTCCCTCGAACTGCAGCCGCTGTCGCTCTCGGCCGCGATCGCCGACGCGGCCGAGGCGGTCCGCGCCGACGCGGCGGCCAAGTCGATCCAGCTTCAGATCTCGCTCCCCGACGAACCGCTCCTCGGCCGGGCCGATCCGACGCGGGTCCAGCAGATCGCGTGGAACCTGCTCTCGAACGCCGTCAAGTTCACGCCGGCGGGCGGTCACGTGCGGCTCCTCCTCTCCCGCGCCGGATCCGAGGCGCGACTCGTCGTCGAAGACACGGGAGAAGGAATCGATCCCTCCTTTCTGCCGCGCGTGTTCGAAGTCTTTCGCCAGGCGGAGGGCGGGACCGTTCGCCGCCACGGCGGGATGGGCATCGGGCTCGCTCTCGTCCGGCAGCTCACCGAGTTGCACGGCGGGAAGGTGGAGGCTTCTTCCGCGGGCGTCGGCCGCGGCGCGAAGTTCACGGTCACTTTCCCCCTGCGCGAGACGGCCGGCTCGGAGGAGGGCGAGGGGGATCGCGTCGAATCGTCACCTTCGATCTCGGAAGTGCGCGTGCTCGTGGTGGACGACTCGCGCGAGACCGTCGCGGCCCTGCGGGACCTGCTCGAATGCGAAGGCGCGCGCGTGACGACCGCACTGTCGGGGGCGGAAGGGTTGCGGATCGCGAAGGAAGAAGAGTTCGACGTCTTGATCTCCGACGTTTCCATGCCGGAGATGGACGGGTATCAGTTCCTGCAGAAGCTGCGCTCGGAAGCGAAGAGACCCCCCGTGACCGCCGTCGCGCTGACCGGCTTCGGACGGGAAGAAGACGTTCTCGAGGCCCGCCGCGCCGGATTCGACAAGCACCTGACGAAGCCGGTGCATTTCGAGGATCTGATCCAGGTCATCCGAACCGCGATGGACGCCCGCCGGAGCCCGACCCCCGAGCGTTTGCCGAAGTCCGACGGGCAGCGGCTCGCGGTGCCGACCCCCCGAACGTAAGGAGCTGCTCCACCGCAGCGGGGCGTCCGCTGCTTCGTTGAAGCGTCCGCGACCCGCGTGCTATCCTGCGCGCCCTCCGACCGTGGGGCTGTAGCTCAGTTGGGAGAGCGCCTGAATGGCATTCAGGAGGTCGACGGTTCGATCCCGTTCGGCTCCACCAACGTTTGCTCCTTCCGACATTACCCGCTCAGGTCGGCCTTCCGGCAATAGGACACTGGTGCTACACGCGTGCCCCTGGCATCGCGTCTCTTCTCATGTTTCGGTCTCGGCGAGGTCGTCCGGCAGCGCTGTGCCGACGAGGCATAGATAGCTGGCGGTGATCGCCGGAAGAGAGAACGTGAAGTC
>DATIBN010000269.1:0-31936 GCA_035457525.1 Thermoanaerobaculia bacterium
GGTCTTTCCCACCCGGACGGCCGCCGCGATCGCGGCGCCGGGAGACGCGCGTTCGACGGGCTTCATCGTGTCGGGATCGACGACGGCGACGTACTCGACGTGAATCCCCTCCGCCTCGATCTCGCGGCGGACGGCCGCGCGGAGCGCCGTCGCGTCGCGTTCCCCCCGCGCCGCCGCATCTCGGGCCGCGAAGAGAGCGCGCGGGAGCACCGCGGCCAGTCGCCGTTCCTCCGCCGACAGGTAGGCGTTGCGGGAGGACAGCGCGAGTCCGTCCGGCTCGCGCACCGTTTCTCCGACGACGAGGCGGATCGGGAAGTCGAGGTCCCGGATCATCCGCCGGATCACCGCGACCTGCTGGAGGTCCTTGCGCCCGAAGACCGCGACGTCCGGCGCGACCTGGAGAAAGAGCTTCGCGACGACGGTCGCCACGCCGCGGAAGTGGCCGGGCCGAGCCTCACCCTCGCCCCCCTCGGACACGCCGCTCACCTCGACCGCCGTCGAAAAATCCGCCGGGTAGAGATCCGCGGCCGCCGGCAGGTAGACGACGTGTGCGCCCTCGGCCGCGAGGAGGGCGAGGTCCTTCTCCTCGGTGCGCGGATATCGCGCGAAGTCCTCGCCCGGCGCGAACTGCAGCGGGTTCACGAAAATCGAAACGACGACGAAATCGCTCTCGCGCCGTGCGAGACGGACGAGCGAAAGGTGTCCCTCGTGCAGCGCCCCCATCGTGGGAACGAAGCCGACGGAGCTCCCGGAAGCGCGCGCGCTCCGAACCTGGTCCCGGAGCGAGACGACGTCGCGGGCGGTCTTCAGTACACGCGCCTCAGCGTCGTCGGCTTTCCGCCCGAGAACGACTCTTCCGCCGTGGGGAAGCTCCCGTCCTTGACGTCGCGCGTGAATCCCTTCGCCGCCTCCTCGATGGCGGTCGAGAGGTCGGCGTAGCGCCGCACGAACCGCGGACGGAGGTCACGGGTCAGCCCCATGACGTCGTGGAAGACGAGAACCTGTCCGTCGCACGACGCACCCGCGCCGATGCCGATGGTCGGGACCGCGATCTCCCGCGTGATCTCCGCCGCGAGCGCCGCCGGCACGCACTCGAGCACGATGGCGAAGCATCCGGCGGCCGCGAGCGCCTCGGCGTCCTCGCGGATCTGGCGGGCGGTGGCGGGCTCGCGCCCCTGCACCTTGAAGCCGCCGAGCTTGTGGTACGACTGCGGGGTCAGCCCGACGTGGCCCATCACCGGGATGTCGGCCGCGAGGATCGCCTCGACCGACGGCAGAATCCGGCTTCCCCCCTCCACCTTCACCGCGGCGCAGCCGCCCTCGGCGAGGAAGCGCCCGGCGTTCTCGACGGCGCGGGCCGGCTCCGTCTGGTACGAGAGGAACGGCATGTCCCCGACGACGAGCGCGCGCTTCACCGAGCGCGAAACCGCGCGGGCGTGGCGGACCATGGAGTCCATCGTGGCCGAGAGGGTGTTGGGCTCGCCGTAGACGGCCATCTCGACCGAGTCACCCACGAGAAGGACGTCGACGCCGGCGGAGTCGAGCAGGGCCGCCGATGGCGCGTCGTACGCTGTCAGCATCGCGATCCGCTCGACGCCTTTGGCGGAGACGAGAGCGGGGATGGTTACGGGGGAAGTCTCGGAGAGAGTCGGCATGTCGCGCTCCTTTCCTCCCGGTCGACGTCCCGGATGCCGGGATCGCCGCCGGTAAGGGCGTCGGGGGGATTATATCGGGGTCAGGTCTCCACTTGCCACATCGTGCGGTGCTGAGGCAAGCCGTCTCGAATTCAGCAAAGAGGGGTCAGGTTAAAACCTGACCCCGCAAAGATTTTGAACCTGACCCCGCAAAGATTTTTACCCGCTGGCGGCGGGCACGTAGTACTGCTGCCCCTTCTTCGCCCGCCGGATCTGCGCGACTAAGTCCTCGAAGTCCGCGGGGCGGTTCACGAAGTCGATCTCGTTGGTGTCCACCACGAGAAGCGGCGTCTCCTCGTAATGGTAGAAGTAGTAGTTGTACGCCTCGATCAGCTGAGCGACGTACTCCGGCGTGATTCCCTTCTCGATCGCGCGCGACGCCTTCTTGATCCGCTTCATGCACGTCTCGAGAGACCCCTGCAGGTAGATGACGAGGTCGGGTTTCGGCACCGACTCGGAGAGAAGCGAATAGAGCCGGTCGTAGATCAGGAGCTCGGAGTCCTCGAGGTTCAGGTACGCGAAGATCTTGTCCTTGGGGAAGTGGTAGTCCGCGACGACGAGCGTCGTGAAGAGGTCGATCTGCGCGATCTCCCGCTGCTGCTGGTAGCGGGCGAGGAGGAAGAAGAGTTGCGTCTGGAACGGCGAGCCCTTCTTCTTCTTGTAGAAATCCCCCAGGAACGGGTTGTCCACGTCCTCGAGGATCTTCGTGCCGTGGAACCGCCGCGCGAGCATCTCGCACAGCGACGTCTTCCCCACGCCGATCGGCCCGTCGAGCGCGATGTGGCGCAGGGTGAGATCGCCTTCGGATGGGATCGGCATCGCCCGCGATTGTAACTATCTCGACAAAACGTCGGCGATTCCGCAGGCCGCGAGCGCGATGGACACGAAGCCGTTCGCCGTGAAAAAGGCCGCGTTCACCCGGGAAAGATCCCCCGGCCGCACGATGAGATGTTGATAGAAGAGCGCCGCGGCGGTGATCGCGATGCCGAACCCGAAAAGCCAGCCGCCGCCGGTATCCCGCCAGACGAGGACGAGCAACGCGACCATGGCCGCGTGGAATGCGGCCGAGACCGCGAGCGCCGCCCGCGCACCGACCCGGGCGGGAAGTGAGTGGAGGCCGACGCGCCGGTCGTGCTCTTCGTCCTGGAGCGAATAGATGACGTCGAAGCCGGCCGTCCAGAAGAGAACCGCGAGCCCGAGGAGGAGCGGTATCACCGTGACGTCTCCGCGCACCGCGATCCACGCCCCCACCGGCGCCATCGCGAGGCAGAGGCCCAGGAGGAGGTGTGACAGCGGCGTGAACCGTTTCGCGTACGCGTAGAGGAGAAGGATCCCGAGGGCCACGGGCGCGAGAAGGAGCGTGAGCCGATTCAGGCTCGCGGCCGCCGCCAGAAACACGAGGACCGACACCACGAGAAACGCGCGGACGTAAGCGACCGACAGCGTCCCGGCCGGCAGGGCCCGGCCCGCGGTCCGGGGGTTCACCGCGTCGAGCTCCCGGTCGGCGAGCCGGTTGTGCGCCATCGCGGCGCTGCGCGCTCCGACCATCGCGAGAAGGATCTTCCCGAGAGTGGCGGCGTCCGGCCAGCCGTCGGCGGCCAGAACGGCCGAAAGGATTGCGAAGGGCAGCGCGAAGATGGTGTGAGAGAAGCGGATCATCTCGAGGGTGGTCTGGAGCGCCCGCGCGGGCCGCGGCGCGGGCTTCGGGACGGTCGCGCTCAACGGCGGCGCCGGCGGGCGGGCAACGCCGGGGCTTTCCGTGCTCCGCCGTCCCATCGAAAGCTCTCGCCGGGCAGCTCGAATCCGAGGAGCCGCGCCACCCGGCCGCACCACGCGTCGAGGAATCGCTCCATCGACGGATCCGTGACGTAGAACGCGGGAGTCGGAGGGGCGACGATGGCCCCGGCGAGAGTCGCGCGTCGCATGTTCTCGACGTGCACGAGCGAGTACGGCGACTCGCGGAAGGCGAGGACCAGGGGGCGGCGCTCCTTCAGGCAGACGTCGGCGGCGCGCTGCAGGAGGTCGCGCGAGATTCCGTTGGCGATCGCGCCGAGCGTTCCGCCGCTGCACGGGATGACGGCCATTCCCGCGACGGGGTACGAGCCGGAGGCAATCGTCGCGCCGACGTCGTCGTTCCCGTGGAGCTCGATCCGGCGGGCGGCCGCGGCCGGGAGACGCAGCCTCGAGACCCAGTCCTCGACCGACCGGATGCCCGGGTCGAGCTCGTTGCGCGCGACCTCGAGGCTCGACTCCGAAAACACGAGGTGGAGCCGGGACACGCCTTTCGCGCGCGCGACGAGGTCGACGAACCTCGCGGGCAGTGACGCGCCCGAGGCACCCGACACGCCGACGACGATTTCCTTTCCCGGCACGGGGAGAGTCTAAGCCGACGACCGTTCAGGTGGCCGCCAAGTCCCCCGTCACGTGGCAACCGCGGTTTCCGTTGACCGGAACGCCGCCGCCTCAACGAGTTGCGCTCGACGTCGGGACGGATGCCGACTGCTTTCCTTGCGGCGGCCGGCGCCCGCTTGCGGCGTCGTTTCCGCGCAACGCTCTGGCCGCGCGTCAATTGAGCGCGGTGCTCCTCGCGGCACGGTTCTCGCCCTGCTCGGCGCCCCAGGGAAACCGCAGGAGGTGCCGATGGAGAACGCCTGAACCAAGAGCCGATGAGGACACGCTCGTCACAACCGATTCGGACATTCCTTCACGACTCACCGTCACCTCTCCATCGCTCGATTGGAAGGAGCTGCGAATGATCACTCGAACGTCACTCTCCGAACGCGCGCCCGGACCGGGGACTGTTGCGCGTTCCGGCTCGGTCGCGATCGCGCTCGCCGGACTCCTGGCTGTGTCTGTTGCCCTCGCGGCCGACACGCCCGGCGCCGCGGCGCCGCCGGCCGGCAAGGTCAACATCAACCAGGCTTCGGTCGAACAGATTTCCTACCTGCCCCGGATCGGCGCGAAGGTCGCCGCCCGGGTCGTGGACTATCGCAAGACCCACGGGCAGTTCAGCCGAGCCGAGGACCTCATGGAGGTCAAAGGGATCGGCGAAAAGCTCTTTCTGACCCTGAAGCCCTACGTCGCCGTGAGCGGTCCCACCACACTCGCCGCAAAGGTTCGCCTGGGCTCTTCCCCGTCACGGAAACGGGAAGCGGCCTCTCCCGCCGACGCCAAACCCCCTTCCAAATCCGCTCCGGCCTCCGTCCCCGCGGGCAAGGGACGGTGAAGATCGCGCCCGCCCGGGGCCGCATTCGCGGTCCCGGGCTTTCCCATTGCGGCGGAGTCTCGACGCTCGAGCTCGTCATCGGGATTGCGCTGGCGGGAGCCCTCGCCGCGGCGACGGCGAGCGGCGCCTTCCAGCTCCAGTCGGCGCTCGCGGTGCGGTCGGCTGCAGCGGAGCTCGCGGCGACTTTCTTCCGGGCGCGCGCGTACGCGCTGACGCATGGCGTCACGGTCGGCATCAAGTTCCGTCGAGACGGCGGGCGTTACGAATGGGCGCTCTACCGCGACGGGAACGGGAACGGCGTCCGCACCACGGAGATTGCTTCGGGCGTGGACCGCTCGCTCGGTCTGTCGCTCGTCTGGCCGAGGAACGACGTCCGCCCCGGCATTCTCACGGGCGCGGCGGTCCCGGACCCGGGTTCTCCCGGCAGCCGGCTCGATCGCCCGGAGGATCCCATTCGGTTCGGAAGCTCCGACATCTGCTCGTTCACTCCGGTCGGCGAGAGCACTCCCGGCTCCGTCTATCTCTGGGACGGCCGGGATCGCATGGCGGTCGTTCGCATCTTCGGTCGGAGCGCCAAGGTCCGGACGCTCTACTACTTTCGAGGAGAGAAGAGTTGGAGGAGGTGATGCCGGCGACGGACTCGAAAAGTCAGTTCAAGGGATAGGCCTCGGCGTCCGTGCCCGGCCCTCCCCACAGAAGCGAGTCTCGAAAGCTCGCGCGGGCCGCAACTCGGCCCCCGGCGGCGATGCAACCGCGGAGCTCCGCGCCGGCGCCGATCTCGACTCCGTCCCAGACGGCGCTCTCGATCAGCCGCGACCCTCGCCCGATCGACGCCCGTCCGATGGCGCTCGAGACGGCCTCGAACCCGCGGGAGCGCTCGAGCGAAAGCACGCGGGTGGGCGCATCGAAAACCCCCGCGCTCGGGAGAAACGGCCCTCCCCGCGTGAGCGCCTGGCGGGTGGCGCGCAGGAAGTCGCGCGGCGTGCCGAGGTCGGAGAAGGGTCCCTCGTGGAGGAGCCACCCGATCTCTTCCCGGCG
Source organism: Thermoanaerobaculia bacterium (assembly GCA_035457525.1). Taxonomy (GTDB): domain Bacteria; phylum Acidobacteriota; class Thermoanaerobaculia; order UBA5066; family Gp7-AA6; genus Gp7-AA6. Next base: position 5,959 of record DATIBN010000269.1, read on the forward strand.
CTCGTCGAGAATGGGCTGCCAGAGGTCCGCCACGAGCTGGCGCTCCCCGTCCGGGATCCTCCGGAGGAGCCGGGGAGCGAGCACGCACACGCCCGTGTAGAGGAGAGGCCAGGCGGGCTGCCCGCCGAACGCGACGATCCGATCCCGCTCCGAGCCGAGGGGCGTGAATCGCGCGGGCTCCGCGTTCTCGGTGACGAGGAGAGTCGCGGCGCGGCCCGACTCGCGATGCCGCGCGATGAGCGCCGGAAAATCGGGCTCGATCGCCGCGTCGGCGTTTACGACGAGGAAGTCGCCGTCCGAAAGCCACTCCGAGGCGTTGCGGAGCGCTCCCGCGGTCCCGAGGATCTCGGGCTCGCGAAAGAACCGGACCGGAGGGGCGGGGCCCGGCTGCTCCGCGAGATATTTCTCGATTGCGCCGCCCAGGTGGTGGAGGTTGATGCCCACCTCGGAAACGCCGGCTTCGGCGAGACGGGAGAGGTGCGCCCGCACGAGCGGCACGTTGAGATAGGGGAAGAGAGGCTTCGGAACGGATTCGGTGACCGGCCGAAACCGGATGCCGCGTCCGGCGGCGAGCAGCATCGCCTTCAAGGTTCGGCTCGAAAGTCCTCAGCGGTCCGCGAAGACCATGTCCTTCGGCAACGTCGGGTCTTCGCTGCGCCGCCGCCGGTAGAGCTCGGCGTAGGTGTACGGGACCGCCTCCGAGAAGTCGAGGCCGAGCCGCTGCACGGCGCGCCGGATCGCGGGGGGTTCCCCCTCGACCTCCGCGAAGTGCCCGATCGGAGTTTCATCGAGGGCGATGGTGCAGCCTTCGAGCCTCCACTCCTCCCGCTGCTTCTCGTATCGGAACCGGCGCTCGAAGCCGAGCACCTGGAGGATCCGTTCCGTCGCCGCCGGATCGGAGACGGCGGTCTCGCGCTCCTCGCGGGTCTTGAGCCCCATCTCGAACCGCGGCGGGCCCTTGAAGGTGAGCGTCGCTCCGTCGTCCGTCCGCCGAAGCCGCAGAGCGCAGCCACGGTTCGCCAGCTCTCCGTCGCCCCGGTCGTAGAGGTCGTTCGACTCGAAATGTCGGGGCGTGACGGGCTGGGCCCCGACCGCGTGGAGCCGCTGCCGGACCGCGCCCGGATCGCGCACCGGGAGCTTGACCTCCACCTCGAGATGCCGGCCCGACTCGACCGTGGCCGTCACGGGAGGAGCCGCCGGGCGATCTCCTGCGCGCGCTTTCCGTCCACGCGTCCCCGGTGCGCGGCCATGAGCTCCTTCATGACGAGCCCGACGTCTCGGGAGGCCGAGAAGCCCTTCTCGTCGATGATCCGGCGGATCTCCGCCTCGACCTCGGAGTCGGAGAGGCCGGCGGGCAGGTAGGCCTCCAGGAGGGCGAGCTCCTCCGCCTCCGCGCGGGCGAGATCCTCGCGTCCCCCCTTCGTGTACTGGTCGATCGACTCGCGGCGCTGCTTGACCGCCCGGCGGATCACGGCCTCGATCTCTTCGTCGGTCAGCTCCCGGCCGGCGCCGATTCTCTCGTTCTGGAGGGAGGAGAGGAGGAGCCGGAGGGTTCCGACGCGCCGCTTTTCGCCCGCCTTGAGCGCCGACTTCAGATCGCTTTCGATGCGGGCGCGCATGCGCAAACAGTACCGCAGTCACCGACAGCGTTCACGCGATCGCTGTAGCCTGTCCACAGTGGACCGCTTTCTCGTCGGCACGGCGGGGCATATCGACCACGGGAAGACCGCGCTCGTGCGCGCGCTGACGGGCATCGACCCCGACCGGCTACCGGAGGAGAAGCGGCGGGGCATCACGATCGATCTCGGCTTCGCGCACGCGGAGTGGGAGGACGTGCGGGTTTCGTTCGTCGACGTGCCCGGCCACGAGCGATTCGTCCGCAACATGCTCGCCGGCGCCGGCGGGATCGACGCCGTTCTCCTCGTGGTCGCGGCGGACGAGTCGGTGATGCCGCAGACGCGCGAGCATTTCGAGATCGTACGGCTCCTCGGCATCCGCCGCGGGCTGGTCGCGGTCACGAAGATCGATCGGGTCCCGCCGGAGCTGGTCGCGGTCACGATCTCGGACGTCCAGGAGCTGATCCGCGGCTCTTCCCTCGCCGATGCGGAGATCGTGCCCGTGTCGGCCCGGACCGGGGAGGGACTCCCGGAGCTGAAGCGCGCCATCGTGCGCATCGCCGGTCGCGGCGACGATCCCGGGCGCGAGTCGCGCGGCGTGCGGCTTCCGATCGACCGCGCGTTCACGATCCCCGGCTTCGGCCCGGTCGTCACGGGCAGCCTCGTATCCGGGACGATCTCGCGCGAGCAGAAGCTCGAGCTCCTCCCGAAGCACCGGCCCGTGCGGGTGCGGCGCGTCGAGGTCCATGGTCACGAGCGCGGAGAGGCGCGGGCGGGAGAGCGCGTGAGCGTCAACCTGGCGGGGGTGGAGCTTTGGGAGCTCGAGCGGGGATTCGTCCTGGCGACGCCGGGAGCATTCGCGACGAGCGCGGTCCTGACGGTGCGGCTGGAACTCCTTCCTTCGGCCCCGCCCATCGAGAGCGGAGATCGCGTCTTTTTTCACCATCTCTCCGCGGAGGGGGGCGCGCTCGTGCGTGTGCTCGTCGGAACGCGGATCGACCCGGGCGGTCCCGGCCACGCGCAACTCCGGCTGTCGTCGCCGGTCGCCGCGGCGCCGGGGGACCGCTTCGTGATCCGGAGGCTCTCGCCCGTCACCACGATCGGCGGCGGAGTCGTCCTCGATCCGCTCGCTCCGCGCTTCTCGAGTCGAGCGCCCGCAGAGGTCGCGGAGGTACTCCGTCGGCTCGAGAGCGGCAACCTGCACGACCGGCTGGAACTCTGGATCGATCTGGCGAGGGAAGCCGGGATCGGCGAGGAGACGCTCGCGACCCGCTCCGGCCTCTCGACGGCCGAGATCCGCGAGGCGGTCGCGGAGCCGATTGCCGCCGGCCGCGTGAGCGCGCTCCGCCACTCGCCGGAGCATTACGTGAGCACTCGGGTGCTCGACCGGCTCGTCGAGCGCGCGCGCATCGAGATCGCCGCGTACGTCGACTCGGAGGCCGGCGCCCTCGGGATTCCCCGCCGGACGCTGCTCGCGCGGCTTCTTCCAGAGGCCGACGCCCCCTGGGCGGAGGCGGTCGAAGGGGCGCTGGCGGCGCGCGGCGCGTTCGTCGTGGCGGGCGACGAGGCGCGGCCGCCGGGACGCGACGAGCTCGTCGGCGGTGAGCGCGAGCTCTCCGAGAGGATCGCGGCGGTCTTTCAGGCGGGCGGCCTCGCGCCCCCCTCACCGGCCGAGGTCGCCGAGGCGGTGCGGCACCGGTCGAAGGTCGTCGAGGGCCTCATCGGCTATCTCGTGAAGCGCGGCACGCTCGTCCGGCTGCCCGGCGGCTGGATCATCGCGCGATCCGCGGTGGACGACGTCGTCGCCCGACTGCGATCGTCGGGTCGCCGGAGCTTCCCGGTCGGCGAATTCAAGGAGATGTTCGGCCTGACGCGGCGCCTGGCGATCCCTCTACTGGAGTACCTGGATGCGGAGAAGGTCACGCGCCGGGTCGGCGACACGCGGGAACTGATGCCTTGGCAAAGCTGAGCGCGATACGCCGACCACGGAGCGCGGTTGTGTAGGCTTCGTCGAAATGGCCCTCGTCGCCCGAACGCTCCTCGGCCGTTACGAGGTTCTCGCGCCACTCGGGGCGGGCGGCATGGGCGAGGTCTACCGCGCGCGGGACCTCCGCCTCGGTCGCGAGGTCGCGGTCAAGATCCTCCCCGAACATCTCTCCGGGGACCCCATCGCGCTCATCCGGTTCGAGCGGGAGGCCCGCGCGGTGGCCGCTCTCTCCCATCCGAATCTCCTCGCGATTTACGACTTCGGCGCGGACGGCGGAGTCAACTTCGCGGTCACCGAGCTTCTCCGGGGGGAGACCCTCCGCGGCGCGCTCTCGGCCGGCGCGATGCCCTGGCGACGGGCGGTCGAGGTCGGCGCGGCGCTCGCCGACGGCCTCGCCGCCGCCCACTCGCGCGGCATCGTTCACCGTGACCTGAAGCCCGCCAACATCTTTCTCACCGAGGAAGGGCGCGTCAAGATCCTCGACTTCGGCCTCGCGCGCTGGGTGCAGAATCCGGCCGACGGCGAGCCCAACTCCGCGCCGACGACTCCCGACCCGACGCGCCCGGGCACGGTCCTCGGAACCGTCGGCTACATGTCGCCCGAACAGGTCCGCGGCGAAACGACGACCGGATCGAGCGATCTCTTCGCCTTCGGGTGCGTCCTCCACGAGATGCTCACGGGCCGCGCGACTTTCCCGGGCTCCACGGCACTGGAGCGGATGGCCGCGATCCTGCGCGACGAACCGCCGCCCCCTTCGCGGTTGGCCCCCGACGTTCCACCCGATCTCGACCGCGTCGTCGCCTCCTGCCTCGAAAAGAGTCCGAGCCGGCGCCCCTCCTCCGCGGAAGAGCTCGCGGCGTCGCTGCGCGGACTCCTCTCCGTCGTCGGCACCGATTCAACGGTTGCGGCGAGCGGAGCTCGCGCCGCCGCGCCGAAGCGCGGCTCCCGGACGAAATCGCTCGCGATCCTGCCGTTCATCAACCCGGCGGCGGACCCGGAGATGGACTACCTGAGCGAAGGAATCACGGAGAGCCTCATCAACGGCCTGTCTCAGCTGCGGAAGCTGCGCGTGATGGCGCGAAGCACGATGTTCCGTTACCGCGGCGACGCGGATCCGCAGCAGGTCGGGAGGGAGCTCGGCGTCGGGACGGTCCTTTCCGGCCGGGTGGCGTCGCGGCCCGGCGTGCTCTCGATCAGCGCCGAGCTCGTCGACGCCTCGAACGGGTGGCGGCTGTGGGGCGCGCGGTACGACCGTCCGCCTGCCGACCTCCTCGCGGTGCAGGAGGAGATCGCCCGCGAGATCACGTCGAACTTGAAGCTGACGCTCGAGCCCGAGCAGAAGAAGCGCCTCGCCCGGCGGTACGAGGCGAATCGCGAGGCGTACCCGCTGTATCTGAAGGGTCGATACCACTGGAACAAGGGGACGGTCGCCGGATTCCAGAAGGCGATGGAGCTCTTTCACGAGGCGATCGAGAAGGACCCGGCCTACGCGCTCGCGTGGGCGGGCGTGTCGGACTGCTACGCGATGCTCGGGATGGACCGGTACGCGGCGTTGCCGCCGCGCGAGGCGTATCCGAAAGCGAAGGCCGCCGCCCGGAAGGCACTCGAGATCGACGACACCCTCGCCGAGGGACACACGTCGCTCGCGTACGCCCTTCTGATTTCCTGGGAGTTTGCCGCGGCGGAGGAAGAGTTCCGGCGCGCCATCCAGCTCAACCCGGGTTACGCGCAGGCGCATCACTTCTACGGGTTCCTGCTGTCGGCGCGCGGCCGCGACGACGAGTCGCTCGCGCAATTCCGGCAGGCGCTCGAGGCCGATCCGCTGTCTCTCATCATCAACGCCGACTACGGGTGGGCGTTCTACTGCGCGCATCGGTATCCCGAGGCGGTCGAGCAGCTCCAGAAGACGATCGACATGGATGCGCGGTTTCCGCAGTCGTACCTGTGGCTCGGCCTCGCGCACCAGGCGAGCGGGCAGTTCGAGCGATCGATCGCAGCCTTCGATGAGGGCGTGCGGCTCACCAACGGCAACCCGACGTTCGTCGCGGGCCGGGGGGTGACCCTCGTCGCCGCCGGACGCCGCTCGGAAGCCGAGGCGATCCTCGCGGATTTCGAGGAGCGGGCGAAAACGCAGTACGTCCCGATGGCGTCGATGGTGCAGATGAACATCGCCCTCGGCCACATCGACCGGGCATTCGAGTGGCTCGAGAAGGCCGCGGACTACCGCGCGAGCTTCATGCTGCCGATCCGTGTCTACCCGTTCTTCGATCCGATCCGGTCAGACCCGCGGTTCTCCCGACTCCTCGAGACGCACGGGCTCGCGTAGGCCCGCCCGGGCCGCGCTCCGCGCGTCCCTCTCGAACGAGATCGCGCGGTAGGCGTCGCGATGGGAGAGCCCGGCGAACCGCCGCCCGAGGTACTCTCCGAGATAGCGGCCGAGGAACGCGGCCATTCCGTAGCGGCGGTACTGCCGGACGTGGGTGAGCTCGTGCGCGAGGAGTTCCGCCGCGGAATCCGCGTCCCCTTCGAGAGCGCCGTGCGCCGACGGCGCGAGGAAGATCCGCCGGCCGAAGACGATCGCATGGGAGCCTGCGAGCGACGTGAGCAGCCGCGCGAGGCGTCCGGTGTGGACCCGCGCGCGACGCAGCTCCACATCGAAGCCGTCCCGGAGCCGATCCGCGATTTCCGGCGTGATGCGCGTGGCGCGCGGACCTAAGACCCGAAGAGCGAGCGCCGCAACGAAGCGATCTGTTTCAGCTCGACTTTGTAGGCGACCTGGCCCGAGAGGCTGAGCTCGTTCCAGGAGTCGACGGACCCTCCGCCCGCGCGCGCCGGCCGGAACGCCCAGGTGGAAATCGCGCGGCGCAGGTACGGGAGCAGGATCGGATCGCTGATCTCGAGCGGGATCGCCTTCTCGACGATTCCCGTGGAATTCACCTTGACCCACAGGCGCGCCGAAAACGGGCCCTTGTACGAGTCCGCGTCCCACGGGGTTTTCTTCGGCGTCGGAGGTGAGTCGACGGACTCGAGGGGGACGCCGCCCTCGGGCGGATTTCCCTTCCGCGTTTCCAACCAGGCGTTGTCGGGCAGCCAGGGGTACGGTCGGGGAATGGGCGATGACGGAGTCACGGGCGTCAACGTCGTCTGCACCGAGCGGGGCGCGTCGATCTGGACTTCGATGTCGAGTCTCATCGCCGCCCACGTCTCCACGTTCTCGGATCCCTTCCGGGCGGGATCGAACACCCACCGCGAGAGCGACCTCTGCACTTCGCCGCGCAGCGACGGGATCGGATCTCTCTGCTCCCGGACGCCCATGACGCGGCCGGTCGGGTCGATACGCGCGGCGACGTAGGACGCGCCGTTGACGACTCCGTCGACGAAGGCGGGTTTCGGAGGCGTCGCCGCCGGGACCTCGGCGGCGAGACCGAACGGGTTGTCGGGCGGCGCCTGCAGCACCGCCAGCATGGGAGCGTCGGTCACGCGCGCGGGGGGTGCGGCGGGCGCAGCCGGCGCCGCGACGACGGCCGCCACGGGAGCAGCGGGAGGCGCGGCCGGCGGTGGAGGAGTCGTGGGCGGTGCGGTCGAGGGGGGCGCGGCCGGCGGAGGCGCGGCCGTCGATGGCGCGGCGGTGGGAGCCGGAGTCGGCGCGGTTTCGGGAGCCGCCGGTGGCTCCGGCGCCGGCTCGGGGGGAGCCTCGACCGACGGTGTGGGAACCGGAGTCGGCGAGGGCTCGGCTTCCTGCGCGAGCGCGGCTCCCGCGGCGAGCGCGACGGCGGCGACGGCGCTCGCGAACCAGATGCGTCGTTTCATGGGATTTCCGCGGAAGTATAGCGAAATGTGACCGGGGTCACTCCAGGGCAGATCCCTCGCGCTCACGCGCTCGGGATGACCGCTCGCCCGGCGAGCGGTCACTTCTTGGCGTTCAGCCAGTTCTCCCCGGCGCCGACGTCCACGGCGAGGTGGACCCGGAGCTGTGCCGCGCCCTCCATGACCCGCTGGACGAGCGCGGAAACCTCCTCGACCTCCCTCTCCGGCGCCTCGAGCACCAGCTCGTCGTGCACCTGGAGGAGCATCCGGGTCTCGAATCCGCCGTCGGCCAGCGCCCGATCGAGCTGGACCATCGCGATCTTGATGATGTCGGCCGCCGATCCCTGGAACGGGGCGTTCAGCGCCATGCGCTCGGCGTTCCCGCGAACCATGCCGTTGGAGGCGTGGATGTCCGGGATCGGCCGCACGCGTCCGAAGATGGTCCGGACCTCCTTCGTGCGGCGGGCCTCCTCGAGGATGCCGTCGAGCGTCCCGCGGACTCCCGGGAACTGCGCGAAGTAGGACTCGATGTAGCTCTTCGCCTCGGCGGTCGGGACACCGAGGTCCTTCCCGAGCGTGAAGGCGGCCATCCCGTACAGAAGGGCGAAGTTGATGCGCTTCGCGGCGAACCGCATTTCCGTGGACACGAGCTCCGGCGCGACGCCGAAGATTTTCGACGCGGTGGCCCGGTGGATGTCGTCGCCCCGTTCGAACGCGGCGATCAACGCGGCGTCGTTGGAGAGGTGCGCGAGGATGCGCAGCTCGATCTGCGAGTAGTCGGCGATGACGAGCTTGCGTCCGGGCGGCGCGACGAAGGCGCGGCGGATCTCGCGTCCCGCCGCCGTCCGGATGGGAATGTTCTGGAGGTTCGGATCCGACGACGAGAGCCTCCCGGTGGCCGCGACGGTCTGATGGAAGGAGGAGTGCACCCGCGAGTCGGAATCGGCGAGCAGCGGCAGGGCGTCCACGTACGTGCCCTTCAGCTTCGAGATCTCGCGGTACTCGATGACGAAGCGCGCGATCGGGAAGCCCTGCTCGGCGAGCTCTGTCAGGACTTCGACGCCCGTCGACGAAACCCGCGTCTTCGCGGTCTTTCTCCCGACGGGATATTTCATCTTCTCGAAGAGGATCTGTCCCAGCTTGACCGGCGAGTTGACGTTGAACTGCTCGCCCGACTCCGCCCAGATCTTCTCCTCCAGCCCGCGCAGGTCGCGGTCCATGCGCGCCGACATCTCCTTCAGGTACGGGAGGTCGACGCGGATACCGGCGTGCTCCATGCGGGCGAGGACCGGAGTGAGCGGCCGCTCGATCTCCCGGTAGATCTTCTCGAGCTCCGGCCGCTTCTCCATCTCGGGAAGAAGCCGCTCCGCCAGCGCGAGGGTCCCGGAGGCGCGCTCGCCCAGCCACCGATCCGCGGTCTCGACCGCGTACCCCTCGGGCAGGCTGCACGCGACGATGCCCGCCTCCTTGTCGGAGGTCACGCGGTGGCCGAGCCGCTGGAACGCCATGACCTCGAATTCCGAGCTGCCCGCGCCGGGCGAGAGGACGTACTGCGCGAGGCAGACGTCGAAGACGTCCCCGACGACGGCGGACCCTTCGCGCTCGAGCAGCGCGTCGAGAGGCTTGGCGTCGGCGATGGCCACCGGGCGGGCCGGACGGTCGAGATCCCGCCACCGCCGCGCGATCTCCGCCGGAGACTCTTCGGCGATCTCGACGTTCTCCCCGTCCGAGACGGCGAGGAGCATCCGGTCCATCGCGGAGAGCAGGGCGACCCCGAGGGGCGCGTCCGGCCCGATCGCGAATCGTTCGCCCGGCCGGCGGCGGACGGCCGAGATCTCCGGCCGCACCGCGGACTCGTCGTGGATCTCCGCGGCGAGCGAGTGGAACTCGAGCTCCACGAAGAGGTCCTTCAGCCTCTTCGAGTCGGCCGGTGCGCAGCGGAGCGCGTCCGGCTCGAACGGGATGGGCAGGTCGGTCGGGATCTCGACGAGCCGGCGCGAGATCACCGCGTTCTCGCGGTGCTCGCGGAGGCTCTCGCCGACCTTTCCCTTGATCTCCCCGGCGCGCGCCAGAAGGGTCGGGAGATCCCCGTACTCCGAGATCCACTTCTTCGCGGTGACTTCCCCGACGCGCGGCACGCCCGGGATGTTGTCCACGCTGTCGCCCATGAGCGCGAGCACGTCGGCGACCTGTTCGGGGGCCACTCCGAAGAACTCCCGAACGCCCGCCGCGTCCAGGAACTTCTCCCGTCCCGTGTGAAACACGCGGACCCGCGGGCCGACGAGCTGCAGCATGTCCTTGTCGGCCGTGACGATCACGACGTCGAACCCCATGGTCGACGCCTTTTTCGCCAGCGTGCCGATGACGTCATCGGCCTCGTAGCCGGGGAGCTCGAGGACGGGAATCCGGTACGCGTCGAGGATCTGCCGGATGACCGGCACCTGCGAGGCGAGGTCGTCGGCCATGGGCTGCCGGTTGGCCTTGTACTCGCTGTACTGCTCGTGGCGCAGCGTGCGCTGCGGGCCGTCCCAGGCGACGGCGAGGTAGTCCGGGGTGTGCTCCCGGAGCATCTTGCGGAGCATCGTCACGAAGCCGTAGATCGCGTTGGTCGGGCGGCCGGCGGCCGTGGAGAGCCGCTGGATCGCGTGGTAGGCGCGATGGATGTTCGACATCGCGTCCACCAGGTACAGTTTTGGGGGCGCCTCCGGCATGAGGGCGGATTCTAGGGTCAACGCTGAATCCCCGCGTCTGACCGGTCAGATGCAGCGATTCCGCGTCGACTCCAAACGCGGGAAGCCCCTGAAATCGCGCCTTTTCGAAAACGGACAGGGGAGAACGGACCGCGGCGAGCCGACGCCACCCGAGCCTAACCGGCGCTGTCCGAACCGATTGCGAGAAAATGGTGGCGGCAGAAAAGAAAAACGCGCGACCCGTTTCCGGAGTCGCGCGAATCAATAGAGGAATAGTAACAAACGGGCACGGGCGTGTCAAGCGAAACGCGCCGCGATCTCGCGGAAGAGCGAAGTCCCGAGGCTAGAGTCGCTTGCGAACGATTGCGAGGACGCGTTCGCGCGTGCGAGTCGCTTCGCGGGCGATCCGCTCGGACTCTTCCGTCATCTGCGCCGCGAACCGCGAGTCCTCAGCGCCGGAGAGGTTGATCGCCACGTTCAGAAGGGCGCCCTGCACGGCCGCCTCGAGGAGGAGTGCGGCGGCTCCGGCGTCGGAGGCCGCGTTGGGATTCCCCTTCTCGGCGAGCTCGGGGATCGAGGCGAGCAGGCCGCCCGCTTCCCGCGCGGTCCTCATCGGGACCTCCGTCGCGAGGCGGTTCGTCTCGGCGATGCGGCGCGACCGCTCCGCTTTCTCCTCGTCCGTGCCTTTCGGCAATCGCCGTGCCGCGACGACCGCGTCGTAGGAGTCCGAGTCCTCCCGGGCGAGCGTGAGGAGAGCCTCGCGGGTGGACGCCGCCGCCTCGCCGATGGGCCGGACGGCGTCGTGCGAGGCGGCGTATTTCTCCTTCGCCAGCGTCAGCGCCGCGACCATCTCGGCGAGCGACGCCCCCATGGCTCCGGCGAGCGCCGCGGCGGTCCCTCCGCCCGGCGTCGGGGCGTCCGACGCGAGGGCGCCGACGAGCTCGTCGAAGGGGAGCTTCTCGAAGTTCACTTCTGGAGGACCACCCTGCCGCCGCGGACGACGGTCCCGACCGCGTTGACTCCCCAATGGTAGACGAGGTGCCGGTCGTCGGGGGCGTCGAGGACGACGACGTCCGCGGTCTTTCCCGGCTCGAGCGAGCCGATCCGCTCGGCGAGGCCGAGTGACGCCGCCGCGTTCAACGTCATCCCCGTCAGCACCTCTTCGACGGTTAACTCCGAATCGAGGCAGGCATGCGCCGCGACGGCCGCCAGGGATTCGGTGAAGCACGTGCCGGGATTCGAGTCGGAGGCCACCGCGATCGGCACGCCCGCCTCGATCATCGACCGCGCGGGGGCGCGCCGCGAACGCATCCACCAGGCCGTCCCCGGCAGCACCACAGCCACGGTGGGCGATGCGGCGAGCGCTGCGATCTCCTCGCCGCCGGCGAAGAGGAGGTGATCCGCGGACGCGGCGCCGAGCTCCGCCGCCAGGAGTGTCCCGCCCGAGCGCGCGAGCTCGTCGGCGTGGATCCGCAGCCCGAGCCCCGCGCCCCGCGCGGCCTCGAGGATCGTCCGCGACTCCGGGACGGTGAAGACCCCCTCCTCGCAGAAGACGTCACAGAAGCGCGCGAGACCTTCGCGCGCGACACGGGGCACGATCTCCTCCGCGACGATCCGCACCCATTCGCCGCGCCGCTCGCGGAACTCCGGCGGCACCTCGTGAGCGGCGAGCAGCGTCGGGACGATCGCGGGGAGGTCCATCTCTCGCCCGAGGTCCCGCAGGAACCGCAGCGCCCGCAGCTCGTCGTGCACGGTCAGCCCGTAGCCGGACTTGGCCTCGACGGTCGTCGTGCCGTGAGCGAGCATCCGCCGAAGCCGACGCCGGACGGTCGTCGAAAGCTCCTCGTCCGAGGCGGCGCGCGTGGCGCGGACCGTCGCGAGGATGCCGCCCCCTTCCGCCGCGATCTTCGAGTAGCTCTCGCCGGCGAGGCGCCGGCCGATCTCCTCGCCGCGGTCGCCGGTCCAGACCGGGTGGGTGTGCGCGTCCACGAAACCGGGGAGAAGGGTTCCGCCCGCGGCGTCCACCGTGACGTCGGCCGGGCGTCCGGCGTACTCGCGCCGGTAGTCGGCGTCGGTCCCGACGAAGAGGAGGACACCGTTCTCCGCGCGGAGAGCGGGGTTCCGGATCCGGAGGATCTCGCGCTGCTGTGCGCCGCGGCGGGCCGTGGTCCCGAGCGGCGTGGCCAGAGAGCCGGCGCCGCGGATTTCGAGGGACCGCAACGGTGCGTTCACGCCGAGAGACTACCCGAGCCGTAACGCATCCCTCTCCCCGTCGGGGAGAGGGTCAGGGTGAGGGGTGCGGAGTCGGCGAGGCGCGCCTACCCCGGGTTTCTCCTCAAGTACGACAGCGGCCGGTCCAGCTCGTCCTGCTGGCGGTCCATTTCGACCGCCTGCTGGAAGAGCTCCAGCATCTTCTGGATCTCCAGCCGGAAGTTCGCGCGCTGCAGCTTCAGGTCGTGGATCGCCTTTTCGATTTCGGCCGCCCGCTGGAGCGCGCTGTGGGTCAGGCGTTCCGCCGAGTCTTCCGCCTCCTGGATCATGAGCTCGGCCTTGGTCTGCGCGGCGCCCCGGATGTCGTCGGAGGCGCGCTGCGCCGAGAGGAGCGTGTCCTTCAGGATCCGTTCGCGCTCGCGGTGATCCGCGTTTTCCTCCTCGAGACCGCGGATCCGGCCGATGAGGCCGGCGTTCTCGCGGGCGAGCGCTTCCATCTCCTCCGCCGCCATGTCGAGGAACGCTCCGACTTCGTTCGGGTCGAGGCCCTTCCACTTTCGCGAAAAGCGATGTTTCTGAATCTCGAGGGGCGTCAGTCTGGGCATGTGAATTCCTCCGGAAGTCGTGACATCAGAAAGCGCGGGCCGCGTTCAGGAAAAGGTTCGAGAGGAAGACCTTCAGAAAGAGGATCAACAGGATGACGAGAATGGGCGAGAGGTCGATTCCCCCCGTTTTCTGCGGGGGCAGGATCTTCCGGAACGGCCGGAGGATCGGCTCGGTCGTGCGGTAGAGAAACTGCACGATCGGATTGCGCGGATCGGGGTTCACCCAGGAGATCACGGCGGTGATGATGACGAGCCACTGTACGACTGTCAGGATCGCGAAGAAGACCTCGAGCATCGCCCGCAGAAACGCGCCTCCGACGTTCACGCGGCATTCCTCGAACCGAAGAGCGCCGTGCCCACGCGGACCTCGGTCGCGCCCTCCTCGACGGCGACCTCGAAGTCGTGGCTCATCCCCATCGAGAGCTCGGGCATCGCCCGGCCCGAGACGTCGGCGAGCCGGTCACGGATTTCGCGCAGCCGCCGGAAGTACGGCCGCGCCCTCTCCGGGTCCGGATCGAAGGGCGGGACGGCCATCAGCCCGCGCACGTCCAGATGCGGACAGGCGAACGCGGACCGGGCGAGCGCCTCGACTGCCTCCGGAGAGGCGCCCGACTTCGACGGCTCCATCCCGACGTTCACTTCGAGCAACACCGGCATTCGTCGTCCCTCCGCGGCGAGCAGGTCCTCCAGCCGCGCGGCGAGTCGTTCCCGATCGACGCTTTCGATTGCTGAAAAGAATTGTAGCGCCGCCCGGGCCTTGTTCGACTGCAGAGGGCCGATCAGCCTCCACACCAGGGCCGGGAAATCGCCCCGGACCGCCTCGATCTTGCGTGCGCCCTCGGCAACCCGATTCTCGCCGAAGAGCGTGAAACCGGCCCGCGCCGCGCGAACGACGAGCTCCGCCGGGTGACCCTTGGTGACCGCGAGCAGGGCGACGTCCTCGCCCGCCCGGCCGGCGCGTTCGGCGGCCCGGGCGATGCGGGATCGGATCTCGGCGCGCCGGGAGGCGAGCTCCTCCTCGCCGGGAAGCCCGCTCAAAACCGCGCGGACTTCTCGCTCGCGTCCGCGCCCTTGTTCGCGAGGCGGTCCGCCTTCGAATTCTGCTCGCGGGGAATGTGGGTGATCGCGAAGCTGCGGAACTTCTTCGCGCGGAGGACCGATTCGGCGAGCAGCGGTTTCAAGTGCTCCGCGCGCATCTTGAAGGTGCCGTGCATCTGCTCGACGAGCAGCCGGCTGTCGGAACGGATTTCGACCTCGTCCGCCCCCGCCGCTTCGGCGCGCTCGAGCGCGAGGAGGAGCGCGCGGTATTCCGCGACGTTGTTCGTGGTGGATCCGAGCGGCTCGTAGAACTCGAGCGCCGGACGGTTGCGCTCCGGCTCGACGAAGACTCCCGCGCCGGCCGGACCCGGATTGCCGCGCGCGGCGCCGTCGATGAAGGCCCGGAACTTCACGGCTTACGATCTACGACCGCTGCATGTCCCAGTAAAGGATGCGCTTGCAGCTGTCGCAATAGATGATCTCGCGGCCGGCCTTCAGCGCCTGCAGCGCGGCGGGGCGGACCTTCACGTGGCACGCCGAGCACGAGTTGCCCGACACGAGCACGATCGCCAGGCCGCCCTTTTTCTCCATGAGACGCTGGAACTCCGAGCGATCCCGCGGGTGCATGGACGCCTCGAGACGCTTGATCTCCTCCTGCGCGGACGCGAGCTCCTCGTTGATTGCCCGCTGGGCCGAGCGCCAGTCCTTCAAGCGCTCCTCGTGCTGCTCGGTCTCGAGCGGGAGCATCTCCTCGCGGGTGACGAGCTCCTTTGCGGCGTTCTCGAGCTCCTCGTCGAGGTTCAGGATCCGATCCTCCGCGCTCCGAACGAGCTTCTCGACGCCGTCGATCTCGTTCAGGACGGCGCCGTACTCGCGCTGGTTCTGGACCGCGCGGAGCTGAGTCTGATACTTGCGGAGCTTCTCGCGATGCTCCGAGAGCTCCGCGTGGGCTCGGCGTCGCTCCACCTCGGCCTCGGCGCGGCGCTTCTTGAGGCGATCGACCGCATCGACTTTCTCGCGGAACTCGCGATCGACCTCGACGAGCTCGGAGGGGATCGTGTCGCGCTCGAGCTCCCGGGCCCTCACGAAGCGGATCCGGTCCTGGAGCCGGTAGAGCTGCTCCAACGGCGTGTTCACCGGGAGCTCTCCGGAATGAAAAAGGGTGTTCCTGTAGTGGAACACCCTTTCGGGAAAGACGTTGTCGGCTCTCTTCGGTCTCGGATCGAACTCCTCAATCGCCCTCGCCCTCTCAACGGCCTCTGGTGGGTCCACCCGGATTCGAACCGGGGTCTGACCGGTTATGAGCCGGTGGCTCTGGACCGCTGAGCTATGGACCCCGGCGCTCGATTGCGCCGGTCAAATATATAGCGAGTTACCGGATCGTTTCCAGGAACGGCTTCAGCTTCTTGGCGCGCGACGGGTGCCGCAGCTTCCGGAGCGCTTTCGACTCGATCTGCCGGATCCTCTCCCGGGTGACGTTGAACGACCGGCCGACCTCCTCCAGCGTGTGCTCGGAGCCGTCGCCGACGCCGAAACGCATCTTCAGGACCTGTTCCTCCCGCGGGGTCAGCGTCTTCAGGACGCGCCGCGTCTGGTCCTGGAGGTTGGACACGAGCACCGAGTCGATCGGCGAGAGCACCTGCCGGTCCTCGATGAAGTCGCCCAGATGCGAATCTTCTTCCTCGCCGATCGGCGTTTCGAGCGAGATCGGCTCCTGCGCGATCTTCATGATCTTGCGGACCTTCGAGACGGGCATGTCCATCCGCTTCGCGATCTCTTCGGCGTTCGGCTCGCGGCCGAGCTCCTGGACGAGCGAGCGCGACGTGCGCGTCAGCTTGTTGATCGTCTCGATCATGTGGACCGGGATGCGGATCGTCCGCGCCTGGTCCGCGATCGCGCGCGTGATCGCCTGGCGGATCCACCACGTCGCGTAGGTCGAGAACTTGTAGCCGCGCCGGTGCTCGAACTTCTCGACCGCCTTCATGAGGCCGATGTTCCCCTCCTGGATGAGATCGAGGAACTGCAGCCCGCGATTCGTGTACTTCTTCGCGATCGAGACGACGAGGCGCAGGTTGGCGACGATGAGCTCGTGCTTGGCCTGGTCGGCTTCCTCTTCCCCCTCGCGCACCATCCGGAGCGTCTTCTTGACGTCCTCGTGCGAGACGCCGAACTTCTGCTCGAGCTCGCGGAGAGTCTTGCGGTACTTCGCGATGCGCCGCTTGTAGAAGTCGATCCGGGTGGCGTTCTTTTCCTTCTTGAGCGTGTTCGTGTCCTGGCGGATGGTCGACTCCGGCACCGACATCTGCCGGTCGATGTCCCTCAGGATGCCGATCGCGCGGTTCAGCACCGCGGGCGTGAAGTCGGCCGCGCGAATGAGCTTCGCCATGTCGGCGATTCGCTTGTCGATCGAAGCTTCGATGCGCGCGAGGGCCTTGGTGCCCTTCTTGATGGTGCGCGCCTTGAACTTCATCCGCTTGATGTCTTTGTCGAGGCCGCCGATCTTCTTGAAGCTGGCCAGCACCGACTCGATCCGCTGCGCGGCCCGGTCGTCGAGGTCCTCGGCGTCCTCCGGGATGTTGACGAGCTCATTGACCATCCGCGAGTCGCGTCCCACGTTCTCGAGGAGCTTCAGAATCTCCTCGAGGACGATCGGGTTGCTCGCGAGCGCCTGGTAGATCTTCGCCTCGCCCTGCTCGATGCGCTTGGCGATGCGCACCTCTCCCTCGCGGTCGAGGAGCTTGACCGTCCCCATCTCGCGCAGGTACATGCGCACCGGGTCGTTGGTCTTCTCGACCGCCTCGCGGGCTTCCTCCGCCGTCTCCGCGTCGAGCGCGGCGCGCTTCCTCGCCGCGCGGTCCGGATCGGTGACGATCTCGATCCCGAGGTCGAAGAACCGCTCGTAGACCTGCTCGAGCTCGCGCGGGCTGCCGACGAGCTCGTCGGAGATCACCGTCTGGATCTCCTCGTAGAGCAGGTAGCCCTTGTTCTTCCCCTCCTTGAAGAGGATCGAGACCTCCGGATATTTTTCTTCGACTACCAAGTTCATTCCTTTCGCCCGGGTCGTCAACGCCCGAGCTCCACGATTCGTTTCCCGATTTCCTGCGCGCGCTGCATCAGCCGTGACACTTCCTCGTTCTGCCCGCTCTCCTCGGCCTGACGGATCCCCCGGATGAGCGCACTTTGCTCACGCCTCAAATACTTCTTTTCGAGCTCCCTGAGCAGCCGCCGCACGTCCTCTTCCGTGGGCTCCGGACTCTCGTCGAGAGCCAGGCGGGATATGAGGGAGATGTCGCTTGGTTCCCTAAGGTGAGCCAGATGCTTCTGAAAATCAATCGCTCCCGAGCCGCTTTCGCCCTTTCCGAACGTTTCGACGAGGCTCCGAACACCCGGATGAGTGACGTGTTCTGCCCGTAACTGCCCCCGAATCAGAGAGATTGATTCCCCGCCCCGGACGAGAAGCCGCAGGAGCCGGAGCTCGGCCGGGGGGATCTCCCCGCTATATAACACCGATCCATTTCCGGGCGTTCCCCGGGCCGGCAGGCCCGGATCGGCCGCGCGCGCCGGGGCCGCCGGGCGCCCGGCCGGCCCTTCCGGAGCCCGGTTGGCGGGGTGGCTCGACCACAGGACTTCGACCGGGACGCCCACGTCGTGCGAGACGCGCCGGAATTCTTCGTACCGCAGGATCCGGTCCGGGATCGCCGCCAGGATTTCCAGGATCGCGCGGATCCGGTCCTTCTTCTCCTCCGCCGACAGCCGCGGCTCCGAAGGCCGGAGCTCTTCGAGCAGCCAGGGCAGGTAGCCCGGCGCCTCGTCGATCGCGCGCGCCAGGGCCTCCGGCCCTTCGCGGCGGCGGACGTCGTCGGGATCCTCGTCGGCCGGCAGCCGCGCGACCGACACCTCGAGGCCCTGCGCGAGCAGGTGCGTGAGCGCCGCGCGCGCGGCATTCCGGCCGGCGGAGTCCCCGTCGTAACAGAGGACGACCCGCGGCGCCAGCCGCTTCAGCTTCGCCGCCTGCTCGGGAGTGAGAGCGGTGCCCATCGACGCGACGGTCTCGTCCACGCCCGAGAGATAGAGGGCGAGGTGGTCGAAGCAGCCTTCGGCGAGAACGGTCCGCTCCCGCCGGCGGATCGCCTCGCGCGCGTCGGTCAACGCGTAGAGGAGCCTCTTCTTCAGAAAGACGGGGGACTCCGGAGAGTTCAGGTACTTGGGCTCGTCCTCGGGCGAGAGCGCGCGCCCGCTGAAGCCGACGGGCCGCCCGCGCTCGTCGCGGATCGTGAAGAGCAGCCGGTGGCGAAAACGATCGTACGAGCCCCGACCCTCCGAGCGCGGCTGCAGCAATCCCGCCTCGACGAGGAGACCTTCCGGCCACGCTCCGCCCAGGCCCTTCGCGAGCGTCTCCCAGCCCGGTGGGGCGTAGCCGACCCCGAGCGCCTTCGCCACCGCGGCCGGGACGCCGCGCTCCTCGAGATACGCCGCGGCCCGGTTTCCGGGTTTCGCGAGCTCGGCCGCGTAGAAGCGCTGCGCGGCGGCGACCGCGGCGTACAGCTTCTCGCGCTGCTCGTCGCGCGGCCCGCGCGAGACCCGCTTCGGAATGGCGACGCCGAACCGCGACGCGAGCGCCTCGATCGCCTCGGGGAAGTCGAGCCGGTCGATCTGCCGCACGAAGTGGATGACGTCTCCGCCCGCCCCGCAGCCGAAGCAGTGGTAGAGACCCTTGTCCCGGTCGACCGTGAACGACGGCGTGCGCTCGTTGTGGAAGGGGCAGAGTCCCTTCCACGCCCGTCCCGCCTTCTTCAGGCGCGTGTGCTCGCCGACGACCTCGACGATGTCGGCGGCGCTGCGCAGCTCCGCCAGGACGTTGTCGTTGATGTCGAGGTCGCTCATTTGATGTCCACGATCGTTGCGCCGTTGCCCCCTTCGCGCGGGTCCGCCGCGCGAAGCCGCGAGACCGAGGGATGCTTTCTCAGATGATCTCTCAATCCCTCCCGGAGCCGGCCCGTGCCGTGGCCGTGGACGACGCGAAACCGGTCGGCTCCGGCGGCGAGGGCGCCGTCGAGCGCTTTCTCGACCTCCTCGATCGCCTCGTCGAGCCTCCGTCCGATGACGTTGACCTCGGGGGTGGACCCCGCTTCCGCGCTCCCACTCCCCGCGGCGCGGGGAGAGGGTCGGGGTGAGCGGTGCTCGGCAACGCGGCCGGCCGTTCTCTCCAGCTCCTCGAGCGGCACCCGCATCCTCTTTCCACCGACGGAAAGCCAGGCCGTTTCTCCCTCCACCGACTCGACCGCCCCCTCGGTCCGGGTTCCGCGCAGCCGGGCGCGGTCTCCGGGTACGAGCGCCCGGGCGCGCGCGATCCGGTCCTCGCGCGCTTCGAGTACGACGTCGCCCGCGGATTCGGCCTCGGCTCTCGCGAGCAGGTGCGCGGCGGATTCCGTCGCGCGGCGGGCGGCGTCCTCCCGGATCGCTTCGATCTCGGTCTCGACGCGCCGCGCGAGCTCCTTCTTCGCCCGCTCGAACCCGGCGAGCCCGTCCTCGAGCATCCGTTCGCGCTGTCTTGCGGTCGACGCGCGCTCGGCGGCCAGCCGCTCCGCCTCTTTCCGCGCGGCTTCCCTCTCGAGGAGGAGCTCCTGCTCCGCGGTCCGCAGCCGCTCGAGCGCCGCCTCGGCGTCGGACTCCGCCCGGTCGCGCCGCTCCCATGCGGCGCCGAGGATCTCCCGCGCACGGGCGAGCACTCGCTCCGGCAGACCCTGCCGCTCCGCCACGGACAGGGCGCGGCTGCGCCCCGAGAGACCCGGATGGAGGCGGTACGTCGGGCGGCCGGTCGCTTCGTCGAACTCCATCGCGGCGCCCACCGCGTCGGATCGGGCCTCCGTGAACGCCTTGATCGCCGAGAGGTGCGTGGTGACGATCGCGCGCCCGCCGCGCGAGAGGTACTCCTCGAGGAACGCGACCGCGAGAGCTCCCCCTTCCTCCGGATCGGTCGCGCTGCCGATCTCGTCCACGAGCGCGAGCTGGTCGGGCGCGCCGGCCTCGAGGATGGCGGCCAGGGTCTCCATCGAGGAGGAGAACGTCGAGCGGTCGGCGAGAATCTGCTGCGCGTCCCCGATCTCCGTGGTGATCGCGCCGAACACCGGCAGCCTCGTGCCCGCCCCGGCCGGGACGGGGATTCCCGCCTGCGCCATGAGAGAAAGCAGCCCGGCCGTCTTCAGGACGACCGTCTTGCCGCCGGCGTTCGGGCCGGACACCACGAGGAGCCGCGTCTCCCGTTTCAGGTCGAGGTCGAGCGGCACGGCTTCCTTCGCGGCCCGCGTCTCGCCGAGCGCGCGCTGCCGCAGGCCGGAGAGCCGCGCGTCGAGGAGGGGGTGGCGCGCGCGCACCAGCGTCCACGTGCCGTCGTCGGAGAGCTCCGGCACGCGCGCGTCGGCGAGCGCCCCGAACTCCGCGGCGGCTTCGAGCGCGTCGAGCTCGGCCACCTGCTCCACCGCGGATACGAGGTCATCGGCGCGGTCGAGCACGGCGCGGCCGAGCGACGTCAGCAGCCGCTCCACTTCGCGGCGCTCCTCGGCGACCGCGAGGGCGAGCTCGTTGTTGGCTTCGACCACCTCGAGCGGCTCGACGAAGATCGTGTGGCCCGACCCGGATCGGTCGTGCACGATTCCCGCGACGCGCGCGCGGGCGGAGGCGGAGACCGGCAGGCAGTA
The DNA here is from genome assembly GCA_035457525.1 of Thermoanaerobaculia bacterium. Lineage (GTDB taxonomy): Bacteria > Acidobacteriota > Thermoanaerobaculia > UBA5066 > Gp7-AA6 > Gp7-AA6. The sequence goes on from DATIBN010000269.1 coordinate 26,611, forward strand.
GCGGTCGTTGCGGAGGACCACCACGGCGTCGGCGAGCGCGTCCCGCCGCGTCTCGAGCATCTTCTCGAGCCGCGCCGCGACGTCCGAGCGGCGACGGCGGAGACGGCGGCGCAGCGAAGCGAGCTCGGGCGAGGCGTCGTCGCGGACCGCTCCGTCCGGGCCGATGATCCGCGCCGCGGCGTCCACGAGGTCCTGCAGGTCCGGCATCCGCCCCGCCCGCTCGGAGAGCTCCGGAGTTTCGACGCCGGCGAGGGCGCGCCGGACGGCTTGCGCGGCCTTCGCCGAGACGGCGATCGCGCGGAAGTCCTGCGGGCTCGCGGCGCCCCCGGCGCTCTCGAGGAGCGCGAGCGGCGTCGCGACGTCGGCAAGTCCGCCCAGGGGAAGGCGTCCCTCGCGCGCGCGGAGCTCGATCAGCTCCGAGAGCGCGGCGAGACGCCGTCGGACGGACGGTTCATCCCAGGAAGGTCGGATTCGGAGGACTGCCTCCCGACCGGGAGGCGTGCGGGCGAGAGCGGAAACGAGCTGGAGGACGACGTCGAATTCGAGGGACCGGAGATCGACGTCGTCCTCCGCGGGATCCGTCGTTACATCGTCGCGCGACGCTCTTCGGAGAGCTTGCGGAGCATCTTCTTCCGAGCCTGGATCGCCTTGCGCTTCCGCTTCGCGCTCGGCTTCTCGTAGTGCTGACGCTTCTTCAGCTCCGAGAGGATGCCGGATTTCTCGCACTTCCGCTTGAAGCGGCGCATCGCGTTCTCGAAGGACTCGTCTTCCTTGACGTGGACGAGAGGCACGAACATTCACCCCCTTCACCGTGGGTTGGGACCGATCGGCCATGTTATCCCGGCGACCCCCACCTGTCAACTGAAATGCTTTGCGCGCAACGACTTAGCGTGATTCCGAGGGCCATCGGCAGGGCATGTTCCGCTGCGCGGGGACCCAAACGTCGGCGACGTCGAAGTCCTTCCGCGATTCTACTTTCCCGCAGGCTTCGCGGGTGTCGGACCGGGTCCGCGGGTCCGAAAGCGGCCGGCGCCCGGCCCCAAATTGCGGGTTGGAAAAGGGTTAGCGTTTGACGGATTCCGAAACGCACCCCGATAATTCGGGCCCATGGGGGAGCGGCGGGACACCGGCCCGGACCCGTCCCGGGCCGAAGGCGAGGTCGCGGAGGCCGCGCGGCGGCTCGACCAGGCGACGGCGCAGGTCGAAGCGCTGACCCGGTTTCTCGAGGAGTGCCGGCGCCACGCCTCGCGGGTGGCGCTCTTCGTCGAGCGTCGCGGCCGGTTCGAGGTCTGGAAGTCCGTCGGTTTTCCTCGCGAGGCGCGTCCGGCGCTCGTCCAAGCGAACGGCCTTCTCGACCGCGTGCGCCTCGGCGCGCCGATCCGGCTTGCCGCCGGGAACGCGGTTTCCGCGGCCCTGGGAGCGGCGGACGCGCGCGATGCGGTCCTCGTTCCGTTCGTGGTCCGCGAGAAGATCTCCGGCGCCGTGTACGCGGACGTCGCGGGCGACGACGTCCGTCTCGACGGGGACGCCGTGGCGCTCCTGACGTGGATCGCGGGCCTGGTGGTGGACCGGATCGCGCGGCGCAAGCTCGTTCCCTCCCCGGCGCTCCGCCCGTTCTCCGGTGCGGAAGAGCCTTCGGACGCGCCGGCGCCCTCCTTCGCCTCGACGCCGGCGCCCGACGCCCCCGCGGCTCCGCTGCCGCGGGCCGAGCCCTCGTCCCCGACTCCGATGGCCTCGGCGCCGCCGGCCGAGCCGGGGTTCGCGTCCGGACGAACCCTCGCCGGGCCGCTCGCACCTCCCGCCGAAAGCGAGCGTCGCGACGAAGCCCGTCGATTTGCCCGGCTCCTCGCGTCGGAGATCAAGCTCTACAACGAGGACGAGGTCGCAGAGGGCCGCGCGCGCGGCGACCTGGCCGTGCGCCTCAAGGACTCGATCGAGCGGGGCCGCCGGCTCTACGAGGAGCGCGTGCCCGCGGACGTGCGGTCGTCGCGCGACTACTACTTCGAAGAGCTCGTGGAGGTGCTCGCGGGGGGCCGGCCCGAAGCCCTCGGATAACTGCCCGAATCTTGCCCGGGTGCCCGCGGTTCTCCTCTCGATGGGTCGAATCCGCTTCCTCCTCCCCCTCTTCCTGGCGCTGATCGGCTCGCCGGCCCTCGCCGACATCCCGATGCGCCCGGTCACGTCGGACTTCGACGCCGAGTTCGCCCGCGCGGCGGACCTGCTCGAGGCGGGAGACCGGGCCGCCGCCGAGACGGTGCTGGGGGAGATCGCCCGCAAAGCGGGTCAGCGGGCGTGGGACGCGCGCATCGCGTTTCTCCTCGCCGCCGACGACGAGCGCCGCAAGGACTTCGCGGCCGCCGAGCGCCGGCTCGCGTCCGCCGAGGCCGCAGCGATCGGACTCGAGCCCTATCGTCTCGATCGCCTCGGCCGGGTGCGGGAAGCCGCGGGCCGGGTACCCGACGCGATCGATGCGTGGAGGACGGCGCTCAACGGAGAGGAGCCCTTCGCGCGCCGGACGGCCGTGGGGCGGGACCTCGCCCGCGCGCTCGAGAAGGCGGGCCGCCCGCGCGAAGCGCTCGCGGTTCTCGAGCATGTCGCCGCCGGCGCGACGGGAAGTGACGTCGCGGCAATCGGGCTCGAACGCATCCGGCTGGGTCAGGCTGCGAAGGACCCGGCGACCGTCGCCGCAGCGGCGCGAAGCCTGCTGCTGAGGGCGCCGGCCACGGACGTGGCGAAGTCCACTCCGGCGGCGGCGCGCGCAATTCTCCGTCGCGAAGAGAAGCGCCTCTCCGCTCCCGACCGGGCCCGCCGCGGTCGGGCGCTCGTGGCGGCCGGCGACGCGCGGCGCGGACATGCCCTCCTCGTCGAGCGTCCGTCGGCATGGCCCGCCTCGGACCGCGCCGCGAACGGTCTCGCGCTGGCGCGCGCTCTGTCCGCGATGGATCGCGCGGGCGCCGCGGAGGGGGCGGCCGCGCGGGTTCCCTCCGGAACGCCGCAGTGGTTCGATGCGACCCTCCTGCGGGCGGACCTCCAGCTCGCGCGGCTGCGCGCCAGGGGAAACGGCGCGGCCCTCGCGAAGAGCCCGAAGATCGCGCCGGTCCGGCGCCTGCTCGCGAGCGTTGCCGTCGCTTCCGCGCCGGCGTCGGCGCGAGCGGCCGCGCGCGAACGGCTCGTCCGGCTCTCCGCGGAAGCCGAGGACTTCGACGGTGCGCTCGCGCAGGCGCGGCTGCTCACGGCGGAGCTGCGGGGGACCGTTCGGGGCTTCGAGCCGATCTGGGAGCTCGCCTGGAAGAGGTGGCGCGCGGGCGACTTCGCCGGCGCCCGCCACCGCTTCGAGGCGCTCGCCGCGACCTACGACGACATCTGGCGCGACCGCCGGCTCGACTACTGGCGGGCACGCTGCCTCGAGAGAGAGAAGCGCAGAGACGACGCCCGGGCAATTTACCGCCGGCTCGCGGCGGGAGATCCGCCCGACCTGTACGCGCACTTCTCCCGGCGCCGCGTCTCCACGCGCGTCGCCCGCGCCGCGCGGCTCCTGCCGGATCCCTCCGCGCAGACCGCGGAATTCCGCCGGGCGGACGAACTCCTCCGCCTGCGGATGTTCGTCGAGGCCGCGGCCGAAGCGCGGGCGCTCCCGCCGACTCGCGGTCGCGACCTCCGGATCGCGGAAGCCGACTTCGCGCTCGGCCGCTTCTCCTCGGCGGCGGCCGCGGCCAAGCGCGCCTTCCCGGAGATCGGAACGGCCCGGGAGGGGCACGTGCCCGACGGCTGGAGGCGGCTGCACTATCCGGTGGAGGACGGCGCGTTCCTTCCCGCCCGCGCCCGCGAGTTTCGTCTCGACCCCGCGGTCCTGCGCGGTCTCGTCCGGCAGGAGAGCGTCTTCGAGGCGGGCGCGAAGTCGCACGCGGGGGCGATCGGCTTGACGCAGCTCCTGCCCGGGACCGCAAAGCCGCTGGCCGAATCGGTGCTGCGCGTGCGCTACCGGCGCGCCTTCCTCTACGACCCGGGAGTCAACGCGCGGCTCGGCGCCGCCTACCTGCGTCAGATCCTCGACCGCTTCGGCGGCAACCTGCTCTACGCCCTCGCCGCGTACAACGGCGGACCCAGCCGAATGAGCCGCGTGCTCGACGAAAACCGAGGCCGCGCGGAAGACGAGATCCTCGAGTCACACCCGTTCCACGAGACGCGCGACTACGTGCGGCGCGTCCTGCTCTACGCGGAGACCTACCGGGAGCTGTACCCGACGCCCTAGGACCCCTCCGGCACGACGAGGACCGAGCATCCGGCGAGCTCGATGACCTCCTTGGTGACGTTCTCCCTCTCGCCGCGAAGCTCCGGCGGATGGCCGCCGACCACGACGAGGTCGTAGTCTCCCTCGCGCGATTCGTCGCGAATTCCTTCCGCGGGCGTTCGGGCGGGGCGCACGGTGAGCGACACCGCGACCTCCAGCGATCGCAGCGTCGCCACGCCCCGCTGAAGGTGATCGCGCACCCAGGGCGGCGGCGGAACGGCGCCGTGGACGTGGAGGAGAGTCACCTCGGCCCCGAGTTGCCGGGCCATCCAGCCGCCGGTGCGGATGTCCGCCTTCCCCGGTTCGCCGACGGCCGTGCAGATGAGGATCCTTCGCGGGCGTCGAACCGGTCCGCGGACGAGGAGGATCGGCACGGGCAGCTGGTCGAGGAGCCGTGTCGCGGTGGAATCCGCTCGCGCGCGGCGTTCGGCGTCGTCCCGGCGCGATCCCACCACGATGAAATCGTGCAGTCCCTCCGCCTGCTCCGCGAGGATCTGCTCGACCGGATCTCCGCCGCGAACGCGCAACGCCGCCCGCGAGAGGCCGGCCTCATCGCGCCTCCGCGCGAGCGGTGCTTCGAGCGTCGAGGGGTCTTTCCCCTCGGGCGCGACGGCGAGCAGCGTCACGGCGCCTTCCACCGCGTCCGCCAGGTAATCCGCCATCTCGAGGACGTCCGTCGGTCCGTCTCCGGGATCGCAGGCGAGCAAGCGGGGCGCGGGGCGCCGCAGGACGTGCCAGCTCCGGAGCGCGACCCAGGGACGTTCCGGGGTTCTCTCTTCCGCCGCGACGTCGGCCTCGACGATGAGGCCTTCCTCTCCGTACGGCAGCGGGGGTGCGACCTGGCGCGTCTCCGTGAGCGGCGGCAGCCGGAGACGCAACCGCTTCGTCGCGCCTCCGAACGTCTGCTCGATCACCTCGCCCCTTCCGATCGTCGGCGATCGCTCCGATCCGGCGGGCGGGGTCTCGGAGAGAGAGACGTCCTCCGGGCGGAAGAGCACGCGCACCCGCGCGCCCTCCTCGTGAGGGACTTCCGCC
>DATIBN010000270.1:0-13287 GCA_035457525.1 Thermoanaerobaculia bacterium
CCGCGACGATCGACTTGTCGTAGAGGCCCATCAACCGGTCGAACGTGACTCCGTTCGGCGCCTCGCCGGCGCCCGGCGGGCGCGCCAGCTCTTCGGCGATCCGGGCGTACGCAGAGCCGGCGGCGTCCCGGAAGAAATCGGATCGGGCCGTCTCGTCCCCTTTCTCGAACCGCTCCTCCTCTTCGGCCGCGATCCGCCCGACCAGCGTCTCGACCGTTTCGAGGAGCGCGTCGCTCCCCTGCGCTTCCGCGCGCAGGCGCTCGCGCAGGCGATCGAGCTGCGCCAGGCGCTGCTCGAGGCGAAAAGCCGCGAGCAGCCGATCGAGGGCCGGGGCGCCGGCCCGCGCTTCGACTTCGCGCCGGAGCAACTCGAACCGGGCCGACACGAACGCCTCGGTCCGCGCGAGACCCGCGGCCAGGTCGTAGTTCGAGCGGGAGTTCGTGATGCCGCGGCCGAGGATCCCGCCGTCTTCGTCCAGGACGACGGCCTTCGTCGTCGTCGAGCCGAGGTCGATCCCTACGAACATCTTCACGCGCCGGCTCCCGCGCGACGCGCGTCGATCATCTGGAAGTAGCTCTCGAGGCGGGTCTTCAGGTTGGCCGGCGAAAAGTAGCGCGCGTCCACGAGATCCGATTCGATGAAGGCGCCGGGGACGCCCGTCCGCCGCTCGACCTCGCGGAGGATCGGAAGCTGACCCGCGGAGAAGGAGTTGCACGACTTCACGGAGTGGATCAGGAAACCGTCGGCGGCGTACTCCTCGACGTAGCGCGCGAGCATTTCGACGCGGGAGGGCAGCGAGAGGTTCGTGTAGCACCCGCTGCAGTAGTCGGCGAGGCTCCCGAGCGGGTCCCGCGGGTCGTGACGGAATCCGGAATCGTACGTCCCGCCGACCTTCGTGTACGTGGACGCCACGACGACCGCGCCCTCGTCCGAGAACATGCGCCAGAAGTCCCGGAAGTGCGTCCAGTTCGGGGGTCCCTCGACGACCAGCCGGTACTTCTGGGAGTCGAGCGGACCGGAGGGCGTGAGAGGACCGGCGCCTCGGGACGCGCGCTCCTCGACCTCTTCACGCAGGGCCGCGTAGTAGCGGCCTCCCTCTTCGGTTCCGCGGAATGCGCTGAAGATCGGCCCGACGTAGTAGACCGCCCCGAAGTACGCGTCGATCGGGGAGGGCGTACTCCGGGCCGACTGGAGCACCGCGACGAGGTCGTCCTCGGCCGCGGCGCTCCGGGCGAGATTCTCGCGGAGCCGGTCTTCGTCGTAGCGTTTTCCCGTGATCCGCTCGAGCTCGGGGATCAGGTTCTCCCGGATCTGGCGCGTCACGTAGGCGCGCTGCTCCGGCGTCTCGCGGCCGTCGGCCTGGTAGGGGACGTGGAGGAAGACCGTCGGGCAGCGGTACTCGTCGCGCAGGAGCTCGAACCACTTCATGAACGTGAAGCAGCCGGTGTAGGAGAGGAGCAGGAGGTCCGGCTTCGGGAGGCGCGTCCCGGTGGGGCTCACGTTTCCCGAGCGGAGCATTCCCACGTCGCACTTGACGTAGGAGCAGACGTCCTCGGAATGCCCGGACCGCTCCGCCGCCGCGATGTACGACTGGCTCTTCCCCCGCATCGCCGACTGCAGAGCGTTGATCTCCGGCAGCACCGGCAGGGCGTCGAACGACCGGATGAGCTCCGTCAGGTTTCCCGGGACGAACGTGTAGACGACCGGCTCGCCGGTTTCCGGAGCCTGCTCGAGGCGCCGGTAGTGCGCCGCGATCATCTCCTTCTGCAGGATCATCGAGCGGTCTTTGGTCTCGACGCTCACTGCCCGGCGCCCCAGAGCTTGATCGAGTCCGCGAAGGTCCCGGCCTGCTCGCGGAACTGCTGGAACTGTCCGGTGTTCTCGGCGAACTGAAAGGCGATGCAGGGGATACCCGCCGCCTCGGCGCCCGCGCGGAGCATCGGGCGATCGAGCAGCGCCGGGTCGCAGAAACTCGCCGCCGCGAAGACGACGCCGTCGGCGCCGGAGGCTTCGACCCGGCGCCTCATCAGATCGCGCTTGGCGTCGGGATCCGGCTCGTAGATCGTGGACGTGGCCCGCGCGTTCTCCAGGAATGCGCGGGCGAGAGCCGTCACGGGGTCGCCGTCGGTCGGCACGTCTTCGCCGAAAAGGCGGTTGCCGAGGAGGAAGTCGTCGTCCACGATCGAGCAGCCCGCGCGCTCGATCGTCTTGACGAGGCCGAGCGGCGGCTGCTCGCAGAACGCGCCCACCACGATCACGCGAACGCGATCCCGGGTGGGAACCGAGCCCTCCTCCGTCGCGGCGAGATACCGGTCCGCCTGATCGATGAAGGTCTCGGTGGGAACGACCTCGCCGGCCTTGAGCAGGAGGTACAGCTCCTCCGTCGGGACCCGCTCGGGCGACTCGCGGCGCCGCCGGTAGAGGGCCCGCACCATTGCGCGGGCGCGGTTCTGGAGCTCGATCGCCTCGCGCCAGGTGCGGTCGGTCGCCGGGCGGCCCGAGATCTCCCCGAGCTCGAGGGCGAGAGATCGGATCTCGCCCGACCAGAACTCGAGGGCGAGACGCGGCTCGAAGACCTGCGGCAGGTCGAGGTAGCGCACGTAGAGCGACGGGTACAGGAGCTTCCAGACGCCGGACAGGTTCCGGATGACGTCGCAGGTCGAGGGGAAGAGCATCGCCGAGAGAAACGAGAGCCGCCCCGACTGCGCGAGCTCGACGACCGAACGCGGCAGGTGGCAGATGTAGGACTGGTAGAACGCGTCGCCGCGGATGATCTCCACGCGATCGCCCCCGCCGTGTACGCCGACCGGAAGGAGCCCGGCCGCGCGGATCACCTCGCGGGGTGCGTAGACCGGCAGGTAGCCGGCGGCCCGGCGGCCGGGCACCTGCCCGATCCACTCCCGCGCGACGGTGAACTCGAAATCCTCGGCCGCCGCGCGCGCCCAGTCGACCACGAGGGCGCGGCGGGAGCTCACTGGTTCTTCCAGACCGGCGGACGCCTCTCGACGAACGCGGAGATGCCCTCGATGGGGTCCGTGTGAGACATCAGGTCCTTCAGGTAGAGAGACTCGAGCGAGGTCAGGTCGTTGCGCAACGCGTCGGCGAGCAAGCGCCGGGAAGCGCGCCACGCGGCTCGGAGGGCGACCGCGGACTTGCCCTCGAGATTCTGGGCGAACCAATTCTGAAGTGCCGCTTCCGGATCGTCGGTGCACCGGTCCGCCAGCCCCATGGCGACCGCGGTCGGCCCCGGAATCGATTCACCCGACAGGATCAACTGGGTCGAGCGAGCGCCGCTCATACGCCAGGGAAGGACGAGCGATGCGATCGGAGGAAAGACGCCGAGACTGACCTCCGGCACGCCGAACCGGGCGGTGTGATCGCAGAAGACCACGCCGCACCAGAGGGCGAGCTCGAAGCCGCCGCCCAGGCACTGGCCGCGCACGACGGCGGCCGTCGGGATCGAGAGCCGTTCGAGGTCCCAGAAGAGCCGGTGAAACGCGGGCAGCATCCGGCCGACCGTTTCGGGAAGGTGCTCCTCGACGGACGCGCCGAAGCTGAAGTGCCGGCCCGCCCCCTCGAAGACGAGGAGCTTGCAGGACCCCGGCTCCTCCGCGATGTGCTCGATACCCTCCCGGATCGCGGCGAGCATCTCGAGGTCCAGGACGTTCCCCTTCGGGCGGTCGAGGACGATGCGCTCGATCTGGCCCGAGCGTTCGGACGAGAAGCGGACGGGTGAGCTCATACGACCTCCTTGTCGCCATTCGGCGTCAGAACGATTCGGCGTGCCGCGCGGCGCGTGTGAATGTCTTCGACGGCCTCGCGGAGTCGGGACATCGGCCGCAGCTCGGTGTGCGAAACCACGTCCACCGACCCGTCGAGGACGTGCTCGAGGACCTTCGGGTAGAGCTCCGGTGCGCAACCCCAGTTCCCGATCGCCCGGGCGTCGAACGCCATCAGGTGCGAAAGCGGGACCTCGACGGGCTGGAGCGTGAACCCGACCACGAGGAGCGTCGCGCCCGGGACGAGCAGCGAGAAGGCCGCCTTCTGGCCCCCCGGCGTGCCCGAGCATTCGAAGATCTTCCAGCCGATCTCGGGCGCTCCCTGCGCCCGGGCGAATTCCAGGATCCGCGCGCGGGCCTCCCGCGGCGGCAGTTCCCGGCCGTCGAGAGCCAGCCCGACACCGATCTTCGAAGCGCCCTGGAGCCGCCGCGGGTCGACATCGACGCCCGCCACCGCCGCTCCCTTCAGCGAAGCGAACTGCGCGGCGTACGTTCCGACCCCTCCGAGGCCCACGACGATCGCGAGATCCCCGCTGGCGAGCCCCGAGCGCTCGACCGACTGGTAGGCCGTCGAAACCGCGTCGGCGACCACCGCCAGGTGGCGCAGCGTCAGCCCCGGCGCGCGGCCGAGCGATGCGCGCCCGTCTTCGCTCGCGCCCGGCACGACGCAGAGGCTCCGTCCCGGCAGGATCACGTGGGTCGCGAAACCGCCGTCGCAATCGTTGCCGGGCATGACCTGGCGGCGGCAGATGGTGGGGCGTCCGGCCCGGCACGCGACGCACTGCCCGCACGGGATGACCGCCGGCACCACGACCGCGCGGCCGACGAGGTCCCGGTGGGTGGCGCCGGAGTCCGCCACCCATCCCACGATCTCGTGCCCGAGGATGAGCGGCGCGGGGAATCGGGTGCGGACCCCCTCGTAGAGAAAGCCCAGGTCGGTGTGGCACACCCCGCAGCCGGCGACGCGCACCAGCACCTCGTCCGCCTCCAGCACGCGCATCGGTCGGACCGTGCGCGCGAGCGGCCCGCCCGGCTCCGACATCTCCCAACCGGTGATGATCTGACTGCTCATTCCTATACCCCCAATGCCTGTCCGCCGTCGACGGCGAGCGACTGGCCCGTCACGTGCCCCGCTCCCGGCCCGACGAAGAAAAGAACGGCGTGAGCGACGTCCTCCGCCGACCCGATCCGGCCGAGCGGGGTCTCGGCAATCGCCTTTCGGCGGAGCCGCCCCGGCAGCGCCGCGGTCATGGGCGTCTCCGTGAATCCGGGCTCGACGAGGTTGACGGTGACGCCCGAGGGTCCCAGCTCCTTCGCCGCGGAGCGCGCCAGTCCGACCAGTCCCGCCTTGGCCGCCGCGTAGTTCGCCTGCCCGAACTTGCCGCGGCGCCCGTTGATCGAGGAGACGATCACGACCCGCCCGGATCGCTGCGCGCGCAGGACCGGCGCGGCGGCGCGGAGGAAGTGCGCCGCGCCCGAGAGATCCACGTCGATCACGCGCGACCACGCCTCGTCGGTCATTTTCCAGAGAACGGCGTCCCGACAGATGCCGGCGGAGAGAACGAGCAGGTCGAGACGGCCGCGGCGCCGCGTCAGGTCGAGGACGACCCGGCGCGCGTCGGCCGGATCGGAGACGTCGCTCTCGTACAGGTCGGCCGGTCGGAACTCGTCGCGCAGGCGCGTGAGCCGAGACGCGTCGCAGTCGGCGATCGCCACGCGGGCGCCGCTCGCCGCGAGCTGGCGCGCGCAGGCGAGCCCGATGCCGCTCGCTCCCCCCGTCACGAGAGCGACTTTTCCCGCCAGAACGCGACCGCGGCTCACCGGCCGGCCGGCTCCATCGGGGCGAGCTCGGCGCCGCACACCCCGCAGTGTCCGAAGCTCGCCGGAAGCCCGGTTGCGCCGCACCGGCCGCACCCGCGGACGTGGGCCCCCCACGGCGTTTCGGGCGAGCCGTTCGGCTCGACCGCGCGGCGGCGGACGGCGGCGAAATCCACGGGGCGCTTCTCGCGGAAGGCGTTCATGCCCTCGAACGGCTCGAAATCGGTGTAGTGCAGCGCCAGCCAGTCCTGCGCGTGCCGGGCGGTCAGGGACCAGGAGAGGTCCTTCCAGAAGTTCGTCTGCTGCTTGGTGTAGCGGGCGCATTCCGGAAACGTCTCGAGGAGCTGTCGGGCGAGATCGTCGACCTCCGCGTCGAGCCGCGTCAGGTCGACTTCCCAGCCGTCCTGCCGGAGCCGCGCCAGGCGAACCTCGTCTTCCGTGGGGTTCTCGATCCAGCTCGCTCCGTGCCGGACCGACGGAGCGACGCGGTTGACCATTCCCCAGTCGAGCGCGAGGCGCGCGGGAATCCGACGGTTGGTGAAGAGCATTTCTCTCGCCCGCTTGTCGCCGACCACGAGCGGCAGCCACTGCGTCGCGCCGCCGCAGGCGACCGAGCCGACGCGCGTCCCGACCTGACCGAGATAGGCGTGCGCGGCCGCGACCGCGAGGTCGCAGGCGAGGACGCTCTCGTTGCCGCCGCCCACCGCGATCCCGTTGATCCGCGCGATCACCGGCTTCCCGGTCGAGAGGATCGAGTCGATGTACGCGCGGAAGAGCGCCATGTACTTCCAGTAGTCGCGCGGGCGACCGATGTACCTCTCGGCGTACTCCTTGACGTCGCCCCCCGTGCAGAAGGCATGGTCCCCGGCACCCGTGAGCACGACGACTCCGACCGAGTCGTCGAAGGAAGCCCGCTGAAACGCGGCGGCGAGCTGGCGGAGGCACTCCGTCGAGTACGCGTTGAAGCGCAGGGGCCGGTTGATCGTGATCCGGGCGACGCCGCCCGACGTCTCGTACAGGATCTCTTCGAAGAGAGTCGTCGCCGCCGTCTCGAGCGGCGGCGCGGACAGATCGGTCGTCATGAGGCGATGCTAGGAGGCAGCTCGGCCGCCGAAATGGTGCAAAAGCATCAGTCCGGCCGGGCGCCGGTCCCCGGTCGTTCGGCGGCGAGCTCGGCGACGAGGTCCCCCCAGGTGCGCGCTGTGCCCCGCTGGTCGCGAGCCGCCGCCTGCTCCCGACTCTGGAAGGCCACCACGCCGTAACCCATGGGCGTCGACTCGCCGGGAGGCCGGGCGTAGAAGACGGTCTCCGCCGCCGCCCAGCCTCCGTCGGCGTGCACGAACCGCGCGCCCCCCGTCGCCTCCGGCCAGGAGTCCGTCGCAAGACATCCGATGTCGTCGTAGAAGCGCGTTTCCTCGCCGGGCACGGCCCACTGGGCCGCCTGCGCCTCGCGGGAGATCACCATGCTGCAGCGGGCGCAATTCACCTGGCCGACCGGCACGGGCTCGGGCGCCGGCGAACGGCGACCGCACGACAGTGCGAGAGACGCGAAGAGCGCGGCGGCGAAACCGAGGACCGCCGAAACCCGACCTGGCGTCATACGCCTCCGATGGTGCGATCGTAGGAGACCACGGACCGCGGCGGGATGATCCCGGTCATACCCGGTGTCTTTTCAGAGGTTTGGGTCCGCGGGGGCCGTCCGGGCGCGCTGATTCAATTGCATCAGGCGAGCGTCCGCCCCTCGGGAGACTCTGTCGGCAGGGAGATCAGACGATGGAGAACGCGCCGGCGACCGAACACCTTTCGCGACCTCAGGTCATCGAGCGGATCCGTGGTGCGCTTCTCGCGCGAGCGGGCGAAGAGGAGTGCGCCTGCGGCGTGGCGGCGCGTTCGGGGCTCTTCTGCCACGGGTTCCAGGACCTGTCCGATGCGCAATTCCGAAAGAGGTTCGACTGGATCGCGGCGAAGCGCCCGAAAGCGACCCGGGCGGAGCTCGAACAGCTCGTCTCCCTGTATCACCTGGGCCGCCAGGAGGTCCGCGGAGCCGCGCTCTGCTGCGACGTCGAGACCCGGGAACACTGCGCGTGCGACGGCTGGAACCGCTTCGACAACGAGAAGCTGGAGAAGTTCTGCCTCGAGCTGACCGGACGCCCCGTCCGGATCGGCTAGCGCAAGACCCCGATCAGATCAGCTGGTGGCGGTACGCGTAGACGACCGCGGCGAGCTTGCTGTGCACGTCCAGGCGCTGGAGGATCGACTGGATGTGGTTCCGAACCGTGACCGGAGCGATCGAGAGCTTACGGGCGATCGCGGAGGTGGACATCCCGCGGGCGAGGCATCGGAGCACTTCCTGCTCTCTTTCGGTCAAAGCGACCGGCTCGCCTTCGGAGGAAGTCATCGGCCAGAGCGGCTCGTGCGCGGATGCCGCTTCCTTCTCGAGCTTCTTTTCCAGGGGCGAGGCCGACTTCTTCCCCTCCCGTACGACGTGCACGACCGTCGAGAGCGCCGGATGATACGAGGGGATCGCGAAGAGCGACATCTCGACCCAACGCTTCTCCCCGTTGCCGCTCGAAACCTCCAGGGGGAATCGGGCGACCGGGTCCGCCTGTTTTTCGCGCGCCTGAAACGCGACGGGACAGTTCCGGTAGCAGTAGATGTTTCCCTGGGCGTCGCGCCCCCCGATCACGTCGTAGCACCGTTTGCCGAGCACGGCGCGCGCGGGCTTACCGAGCAGTTCCTCGGCGCGTTTGTTCCAGAGTACGATCCGGTCCGCGGAATCGATCGCGAAGACGGCTTCCTTGCTTCGCGCGATCCGGTCGAGTGTTTCGTCGGCCGAGGAGCTCACGCCGCCGATTCTAGCGCGGTGGTGGCGGCGTAGGATCGCCGGCGGGAGGAGCCATGCTGGGAGAGCTCAATTCGAAGGAGATCGAGGACCTTCTGTCGTCCGAGGCCACGGGCCGGATTGGCTGCCACGCGGAGGGCCGGACGTACGTCGTGCCGATCACCTATGCCTACGATGGGCGCGACGTTTACTGTCACAGCCCCGAGGGCCTGAAGCTCCGGATGATGCGCAAGAACCCGGTCGTCTGTTTCGAGGTGGACCGCATCCAGGACATGGGCAACTGGAAGAGCGTCATCGCGCACGGACGATTCGAGGAGCTCCGGGGCCGGGACGCTCTCGCGGCCATGGACATCCTGATCAAGCGTTTCGTCGCGATCGAGCAGCCGGACGAGCCGCACCCGTCCTACATCTTCCGGGAATCGCAGGCGGAGCCTCCCCGCACGGACGGACGGGAGGTCGTCATCTTCCGGATACGGATCGCCGAGAAGACCGGACGCTTCGAGACGACGACCAACAACTGAACGCCGCCGCCGTAGAATCGCCGCGGTGCGCTACCGGTACGGCGACTACCCCGTCGACCTCCTCCGCCAGCTCCTCACGTTCCAGGAGCTGACGAAGCTCTTCCTCCAGCTCGTGCTCCAGACGGGAGGCGACGTCGAAGAGGCGCTGCAGTGGATGCAGTATCTCCAGGAGCGCGGCATGATCGACCCGTCGATCGACCTGGAGGAGTTCCGGCGTCAGCTCGAGAAGAACGAGGTCGTGGAAGACCGGGACGGGAAGCTCGCGCTGACGGCAGCCGGCGAGCGTCAGATCCGGCGGTCGGCCCTCGAGGAAATCTTCACGTCGCTGACGAAGTCGGGCCCGGGATACCACGCGATCCCGAGAGCCGGCGCGGGAGGCGAGCTCCTGCCCGAAACGCGACCCTACGAGTTCGGCGACAACCCCACCGCGATCGACGGCGTGCGCACGATCGGGAACGCCGTCCGGCGCGACGCCGACGTGATCGCGTTGAAGCCGGAGGACTTCGAGGTCCACGAGGAAGAGCACCTGACGTCGTGCGCGACCGTGCTCGCGATCGACATCTCGCACTCGATGATCCTCTATGGCGAGGACCGGTTCACGCCCGCCAAGAAAGTCGCGCTGGCGATGGTCGAGCTCATTCAGTCGAAGTACCCCAAGGACTCGATCGAGGTCCTCCTCTTCGGCGACGACGCGAAGCGGGTGCCGATCTCCGAGATCTCCAAGACCCAGGTGGGACCTTTCCACACGAACACGAAAGCCGGGCTCGCGCTCGCGCGGAAGCTGCTCGTCCACCGCAAGAACCCGAACAAGCAGATCTTTCTCATCACGGACGGCAAGCCTTCGGCGATCTGGGACCGCGGCCGCCTCTACAAGAACCCGTTCGGGCTGGACTTGAAGATCGTAAACCGGACTCTCGAGGAAGCCGACGCGTGCCGGCGCGACGGCATCACGATCACCACGTTCATGATCGCGACCGACTCGTACCTGGTCGCGTTCGTGGACAAGCTGACCAAGATCAACCGCGGCCGCGCGTACTACGCTTCTCCGTACAACCTGGCCGAGTTCCTCTTCACCGACTACATCCGGAACCGCAAGAAGTTCGTCCATTGACCGCATTCGGCTGGCTCCTGCTCGGAGCGGCGGCGATCCTCGCGGCGGTCTTCATCCTTCCCCGTCTCCTCATCGGCCGGGCGCAGGACCGGCTCGCACACGCGACCATGGCGCGTGACGGAAAGGCCTTGAAGCTCGTGACGCGCGCGGAGCTCGTCGTCGGCCGGTTCCGGCGGATTCCGGGCCTCCTCGCGTGGCGCGACGACGTACTCACGTTCCAGGGGATCGGCGGGCACTCGGTGACGATTCCCCCCTCCCGCATCCGGAAGATCGTGACGGCCGACCGGCTCGGGAGCGGACGGCTCTTGATGAAGCTCGAGGTCCTGCGCCTGACGGACACGGACGGGGAAGAGATCGAGCTCGTGGTGGCTCGCAACAGCGCGGACGCGTGGCGCCGGCTGCTGGGCGAGTGGTCGCTCCGCGAGCGGCAGGCAGCGGCGGCCGACGTCGTCACGAAGGGAAGGAACGGCTAGAATCGAGTCCCCGTGAGATCCCGGTACCCCGCTCTCGTCGCGCTGTCTCTCGTCGCCCTTCCGGCCCTCGCGGCTCCTGCGGCGAAGAAGCCGCGGATTCGAGTTACGCGCCCGCCCGCGTCCGGGGCGCTCCCGGTTCTCGGCTATCCCGCGATCGCGATCGGAGAGGGACCGCGGAGGTACGTCGGAGAGCCGATCTCGCTCGACCTGAAGGACGCCGACATCCGCGACGTGCTCCTGACTTTCTCGAAGCTCGCGCGTCTGAACATGGTGATCGATCCGGACGTGCGAGGCTCGGTGACCGTGCGCCTGGAAAACGTGCCGTGGGATCAGGCGCTCGAGGTCATCCTGAAAGTCAACGGCCTGGGCTACGTGCTCGAAGGGAACATCGTGCGCGTGGGAGTTCCGACGAAGCTCTGAACCTTTTCCCCGCCCGCTCAAGCCTGTCATCCCGAGCGAAGCGAGGGATCTCTTCCTGTTCCGGTTATCATCAACTCTCCACTGTGGGGTAGTTGAATTGGTACAACGTCCGGCTGTTAACCGGAAGGTTGGGGGTTCGAAGCCCTCCCCCACAGCCAACTTTCTCAGTCGTTTACGACGACGCCCGCAGCTCCAGCACGCCGGCAATCGAACCCTGTCGGCGCCACCAGTGACGTCGCGGCGTTCTGGGCACCGATGACGCCGGGACCCCGTCCGTAGCCAAAAAAAACTCCGGATCGTCCGTCCCAAAAACAAGTCCGCCCGGCCACTTTAGTTGGTGTGTCCACTCAACCGGGTTCCACTGCCCGGCTGCGCCAGGGCGAAGGTCGGAATGACGCGATTTTTCCGAGGAGGAACAGGGCATGTCCGCACATCTGATCATCCAAGACGGGGCTTCGCCCTACTGGTGGACCAGCCCGGATATCTGGGTGGTTCCCGGCAAACGATCCCAACGGCGCTCCCGGCCAGCCGATCGCAGGCCTGCCCGCCTACTTATGGGCGCGCGTGAGAAATACGGGCCAGAGCGAGGCCAAGGGGACGCGCGTCGACTTCTACTGGGCGAATCCGTCGGCGCAGGTCGTCGTCGGGGTCGCGACCAAGATCGGCTCGGCATTCGTCGACCTGGCGCCAGGGGACGTCCAGGACGTCCTTTGTCTGGTGGCGATCGAGATCACATTCGATGATTCACTCCCCTGCCCGCTCAAGGCCCAGGCCGCGATTCAGGTCGTTTGATACCGAAACGCCGGCCGGCTCCCGGGGGAGATCGTCGGATGTCGCCGGGGCCGGGCGTCGCGACACGGAATCGTCAGGGCATGGCGAGATCGGGAGGAACGCGGGGTAAGGGAACGGCAGATGCGAAGAACGACGTGAGGCCTCTTGAAGCCCTCGCTCTTCTCGGGGGACGCCGCATCGGCCCGGATGGTGGCGAGAATTGTCCGGGCGATGGCGGGCGGAGGCGGCGAGGGCTCGCGTCTCACGGGGACTGCGCGCAGCGATTCGCCTCGGTCAGTGCCGCTGAGTGTCGGAGGGCGCAAATTCATGAGCGCATTCAGCGATACACCTCTTCCTGCGGCTGCGAGCTCGCGGCGATCTTCATGCTCGGGGCGGCGGTCCTGTTTCTCATTCACATCGCGCGCGGGCCTGCCGATTACTCTCTGGGCGAAGCCGCCTGGCGAGGGTTCGTTCGTGTTCTCTCGGCTGCGGTGCTCGGAAAGCTCCTTGGCCTCACCTATGCGCGCGTTCGCCTCCACATGCTGCGTTCCGCGCTGCGCCGAGAGTCCCCAGCCTCGGAGACCCCGGATGTGTCTCTTCGACATGCACGCTGATCTTCGCGGACGTGTTCTCCATATTCCGACGCCGGACGAAAGCGGAGTCGACACATGGCATTAGTTTGCAGTCAGATCGACGAGTGGATCGAGGAGGAGATCTCCAAGCCGGTTGAAGTCTGGGAAAACCAGCAGAAAGAGAAGTGCAAGAAGCGCAAGTGGTACGACCCGCGCGGGTGGTTCTGCTGGCTGGTCTGGGTCCTGGTGAAGGTCGTCCGGTGGATCGTCGTCAAAGTGGGCCGATGGGTCGTACGCACCGTCTGCAAGCTGGTCGCGGCCATCATCGACTTTCTCGTCGACGTTCTGCTGGGCCTCGCCGACATCCTCATCGGGATCTTCACGCTCGACTGGCGCCGCATCCTCGACGGTCTCCTGCGGATCGGGATCGGCGCCGTGCTCGGACTGCTCGGTATTGGGCGGATCCTCCTGCTTTGCGACACCTTCGACTACATTCGCGGGGAGTTCGACACGAGCTCTCTCCGGTCGCATGTTCGAGGGCTGCTCGCCGCGAAGTACAGGGGCGACGAGCTCGCGCAGATCGCGGATGCAATCCGGCTGGACCACGGCGCGTTCGGCCTGCGGCTCACCGGTACCGCCTACCGCACGATGCTCGACTCCGAGACGCTCTCTTCGACGGATCCTTCCGCACCGAACCTCGTTGTGCTTCACGAGAGCGGCGCGATCAACCTGAAGGAGCTGTGTGGATTCGAATTCCCTCAGGGCTTCTGGAATCGGAAACGATACAAGACTCTCAAGAAGGGCATCGTCGTGGGCGGCGGGGGCGGAGGAGAATTCGACAATCCGGTCTCGAAAGATGAGCTCAACACATACCTCTCCTCGCGTGGCGCCAGCGGTCCGAAGTTCGTCGTTCTTGCAATGCGAGACGGCGTGCTCGACTCGAAGCTTCGCGCCGCCGAGGACAAGGGCCGTCAATTGGG
>DATIBN010000271.1:0-5955 GCA_035457525.1 Thermoanaerobaculia bacterium
GAAACCGCGCGACCGGAGATTGGCCTCGATCTCGTTCATGAGCCGCTTTCCCAATCCTTTCCGCTGATGGATGGGCGACACAGCCATCTGGCGGATCCTCGCATCGGTTGGCGAGAGCTTGACTGCGACGACGCAGGCGACCAGATTGCCATCCGGCTCGAACAACCCGAAGTGGAGTTGATCTTCCTCCCTGGCCAGCTCCTCGGCTGTCAACGAGAGGCCCAGGGGCTTGCGAAGAACGTCGTTGCGAAGCCCGCACTCGAGTCGGTACTCATCCGTCCCGAAGACGATCTCCTCGAAGACCACAGCCAGGGTCGGGAGGGCGCTACTTCGAGAGCGGTGCGTCGAATCCGTAGTCACCGGTCGGCGTGCAGTAGGCGTCGGCGCCGCTCGCGGTCGGGCAGTTCCCCTGGCCGGTGCGCAGCGTGCCCTTCAACCTCGGGCCGCTCTTCGGTTCCAGCTTCACGACGACGCTGTCGAGCCCGTTTGCGGTGCTGACCATTTCCGTATTCACGGCTCCGTTCGCGGGACACAGGAAATAGAGATCGACCTTCATCTTCGCGTCGAGTTTTACGGCGACCCAGGGGGTCGTCTCCTTCTCGCACCAGGCGCGCCGCGCCTCCGCGCGATCCTTCGCTGCCGTCCAGCTCTCGAGCGGTGGCTTCTTTTCGGTCAGGACGACCCAGGTAAACGCCTTCGAGCCAGTTCCTTCCCGATACGCCCAGGAGAAGCGCGGAGCGAAATTCACCATCTCGCTCTCAGAGGGCCCGATGCGCTCGATGACACCCTTCCCCTTCGCTGTTCCGCTCTCCTGCGCCAGGAGCGCACCGGCGGCAAGACAAATTCCCATGGCAACCGCGCACAGGCGACGAATCCGGGCGGCGCCGAACGCCGCATTCGACGCTTGCTCAGTCACAGTGAAAGTAGAAGCGATTCCCATCGAGGTCTTCAACGGTGAATTGCCGAAAACCCCAGGGCTTCTTCTCCAGGGGCTCAACGATCTTCGAGCCCAACGACCTCAGTTCGTCGTACGTGGCGTCGATATTTTCGGCAAACACCCAGTGAACGGCCGGCTCAAAGGGCTGGCTTCTTCTTCGGAAGAAGATCACTGCCTCGCCGCGCGACACGGCGCCGATCTCTTTTCCAGGGTAGAGCCAACCGATCTTGAAACCAAGTGCATCCCGATAGTGCTGCTGAGCACGTTCGACATCCGCGACCGGCAGTTCTGGAACCGGATGGCCAAATGTCGTCGACGGTTCTTTCTCGTTCACAGCATCTTCCTCCTATCGAGCGCCGGTCGCGCCGCATGACCTCGGGCGCTCAGCTGCAAGCGGAGCGTGATCACTGCTTGCGACTCGAGATGCCGAGCGGAGAGTAGATCGGGCACCAGGCGACGAAACTCGTCAACAGAAAGATGATGGCAAAGGCACCCAGGACAATGGCGAGCGTTCCGCTGATTCGGCCGGTGAAATAGAGAATCCCCACGCCGATCGCAATGAGGGTTCGGATCACGCGATCGACCGTGCCCATGTTCTTCTTCATTCTTTCCTCCGTAGAGTCCCACAACTCGAACCTGGCACTCTCAATACGCGTCGTTGATGACGAGCATACCGCCGACCGATAGGGCGTTCAGGGCGAGCGACCAAGCGAACCGTGGGAGCGAGACCCATGCTCGGTTGACTGACGGCGTCCTCGGTCATAGCCTCGCTCGCCTGGAGGTCAGATCATGGCGGCGAAGAAGGCAACGAAGACGGCTCGTGCAAAGAAGAGCTCTCCCCGGAGAGCGAAGGCGGCGCCTGCGAAGCCTCGCGGAGATTCCGGGCCCCTGGCGCTCCGGTCGGCATCCCCGAGCTTCACCGTGAACGACCTGGAGAGGAGCCTCGCTTGGTATCGCGACGTTCTCGGGTTCGGGGTCGAGGAGCTCTGGAAGAACGACGATGGCAAGGTCATGGGCGTGTCGCTCAAGGCCGGCAACGTGTCGTTCATGATCGGGCAGGACGACTGGAAGAAGGGACGCGATCGGAGGAAGGGAGAGGGCTTCCGGATCTACTGCGAGACGCAGAAGAACGTCGACGATCTCGCGAAGCGAATCGAGGCGAAGGGCGGCCGGCTGGACCAGGGACCGACCGACCAGCCGTGGGGGGTGCGGGACATCTCCCTGACGGATCCGGACGGATTCAAAATCACGATCGCGCGCAGTCAGTAGAAGATTCCGTTTCCAAAGCACCCGATTCCGCGTGATCAAGTAGGCTCGAGCCGCCCCGCGATCAGCCGGTCGGCGAGCGCGAGGTCGACCTCATCGAGGCTCGCTGCCCGGCTCGTCAACTCCTCGAGGATTTCCTCCTGAATCGCTCCCCGCCGCTTTGCCTCGGCGTAGGGAATCGTATGGAACATCACCATCGAATAACGAGGGATGAACCGGCCGGGGTGCCTCTCCTCGAGGCGGAAGGAAAGATCCTTCTTCAACTGAAACTTCGGCTCCCGGACGGTGGACCGCATCTCGACGTAGTTTTCCAGCGCCATGTCGGCGATCGCGTCGGTATTGCGCCGGCGGCGCTTTTCGAATTCCAGGAAGACCTCGCTCCACGCGCGATCGGGATTTTCCAGACATCGATCGAAGGCGCTGCAATCCTCGAACGCCGCGTTCATGCCCTGCCCGTGAAAGGGAACGATCGCGTGCGCCGCGTCACCCAGGACGAGCGCCTGATCCTCGAACGACCAGGGCTCGCAGCGGATCGTCTCCAGATGGCCGGTGGGATTCTCGAAGAACTCCTCACCGAGGCGGGGCATGAGCGGAATCGCGTCTGCGAATCGGCGTTCGAAGAGCGCGTGAACGGCCTCGGGGGTCGTCAGGGCCTGGAAGCTTTCTTCTCCCTCGTTCGGCAGAAACAGGGTCGCGGTGAAACTGCCGTCGGTGTTGGGGAGCGCGATCAGCATGTATTCGCCTCTCGGCCAGACGTGCAACGCGTTCTTCTCCATCCGAAATCGGCCGCCGCCTCCCTCTGAAGCGGGAATCGAGAGCTCCTTGTAACCGTGACCAAGCGGCTCCTCGGCGAGCCGTCCGCCGGTCCGCTCCAGGATCGCGGCGCGGACCGCCGAGGCGCTTCCATCCGTTCCGATGAGGACTTCGTAGGGCATCGCTTGCGCTTGTGTTTGCCGCTCGGGATCCCCTTCGGCCACGAAGCGCACCTGACGGTCCGCGAAATCGACCCCGCAGACCGTACATCCGAAGCGGATCGCGACTTTTCCGGTCGATTCGGCGGCATCCAGAAGGAGAGTGTTCAAGCCCGCGCGCGAAACCGAGTCGATGACTTCATGGGGCTTGTTGCCGTAGGGAATCAGCCGGAGCCGACCCTCCTCGTCATGAAGCATCCTCCCGGCCATCGGAATCAGCGCGGGCCGGACGCTCTCCATCACGCCGACCTCTTCGAGCGCCGTGATGCCGCGATTGGCGAGTGCCAGGTTGATGGAGCGCCCCGCCGCTGTCGCCGTCGACGGCTTCCTCGGATCGAGGCGGCGCTCCAGGAGCGTCACGCGGTACCCGCGCCGTGCCAGGAAGATCGCCAGCAGCGACCCGGCGAGCCCGGCGCCGACGAGCGTGATCTCGGGGGTCTCGCGGGGTGTTCTCACAGCGTGCGCATCGGCGCACTCTTCACAAGGCGCCCCGAAGAATCTCGACGAAGCGGTGGACCTCCTCGTACCGGTTGTAGAGGGGGATGGGAGCCACCCGGATCACGTCGGGCTCGCGCCAGTCGCAGGTGACTCCGGATGCTTCGAGTCTTTCGCAAACGGTTCTTCCCGAAGAGTTCGACTTCACCTGCAAGGAGAGCTGGCATCCCCTCCGGTGCGGGTCGGCGGGGGTCAGGATCTCGACCGCATCGCCGATTTCCCGGGCAAGCAGCCATTCGAGGTAGCCCGTGAGGCGAACCGATTTCTCCCGCAGCGGCTCCATCCCCCCCGCCTCCAGGAAAACGTCGAGCGAGGCTCGAATGGCTGCGAGCGAGAGGATCGGAGGGTTCGACAGCTGCCATCCCTCCGCGCCGGGGATCGGTCGAAATCCGGGCTCCATCCGGAAGCGCGATTGCTTGTCGTGGCCCCACCAGCCGGCCAGGCGCGGCAGACCCGGATGCGTGCCGTGCCGCTCGTGGACGAAGCAGCCGCCCACCGAGCCCGGACCCGAATTCAGGTACTTGTACGTGCACCACACGGCGAAGTCCACGTTCCACTCGTGGAGGGAGAGGACCAGGTTTCCCGCCGCGTGAGCCAGGTCGAAGCCAACGACGCACCCCTTCCCGTGCGCGAGTCGCGTGATCGCTTCGATCTCGAATGCCTGTCCCGTGTAGTACTGGACTCCCGGAAGCAGGACCAGGGCGATCGACTCACCGTCGCGTTCGAGGACCTCGGCGATCTCCGCGGTATCGATGGTGTGCTTACCCGGGCGGGGCCGCAGCCGCACGAGTGCTTCAGCCGGGTCGAAGCCGTGGACGATGGCCTGGGACTCGACCGCATAGTCGTCCGAAGGAAATGCATGCTCCTCGATGAGAATCCGATGGCGCTCGCGGGTCGGCCGGTAGAAGCTGGCCATCATCAGGTGAAGGTTGACGGTGAGCGAGTTCATCGTCACGACTTCGCTGGGGGAGGCCGAGGCGCCCACGAGCCGGGCCATTGGCTCGGCCAGGAGCTCGTGGTAGGGCATCCAGGGGTTCTCCCCCGAGAAGTGCGCCTTGACGGCGAGCCGCCGCCACTTCTCCAGCTCCGCGTCGACGTATTTCGGAGTTCGCCTGGGGAGGAGCCCGAGCGAATTGCCGACGAAATAGATCTCTTCTTCGCCGCTCTCGCTCCTGGGAATGTGGAACTCGTCTCGGAATCGCCCGAGCGGGTCGCCCCGATCCAAAGCGACCGCGAAGTCACGTCCGGGCTGGAACGGCTCGCTCACCCCGGATCCGGGCCTCGCCCGTGAGAAACGGTCTCGCCGAAGCGTGCGGCCGGAAGGTCGAGCCACTCGAGCGCCGTGCCGTGCAGCAGCCGAGCACGGGTCTTCTCCGGGAATCCGCACGAATCGATCAGCTCTCCCGGGCGGGCCTCGCCGAGGGGGAAGGGATAGTCGCTGCCGAGGGCGATCCGATCGGGGCCCATCAAATCCACGAGGTAGCGCAGCATCAGGGGATCGTGCACGAGCGAGTCAATGTAGATCCGCCGCAGGTATTCGCGCGGGGAAACATCGTTGGAAACGGCGCACAGATCGGGGCGCGCTTCGAAGCCGCGGACGATTCGCCCGATCGTCGCCGGAAAAGCGCCGCCGCCGTGCGCGAATGCGATCCGCAGGGCCGGCAGCCTCTCGAGCACTCCGCCGAAGATGAGCGAGCAGATCGCGAGCGAAAGCTCCGCGGGCATTCCCACGAGCCAGGGGAGCCAGTAACGCGTCATCCGATCTCTCCCGGCCATCTCCCACGGGTGGACGAAAACGGCGGCGTTAAGGGTGGCGGCCGCTTCGAAGATCGGAAAGAGCTCCGGGCTGTCGAGATTCGCTCCGTTGACGTTCGAGCCGATCTCGACACCCGAGAGCCCGAGGTCCCGGACGCAGCGCTCGAGCTCGGCAATCGCGAGGTCGGGGTCCTGCATCGGGATCGTTCCGAGACCCGCGAAACGCGAAGGGTGCGCGGCCACGACCCCGGAGATGTGGTCATTGAGGCGCCTCGCGAGCTCCAGCGCGGGATCCGGATCCGCCCAGTAGCTGAACAGGACCGGCACCGTGGAGAGAACCTGCACGTCGACGCCCGCCGCGTCACATTCCGCCAGCCGCGCCTCGACACTCCAGCTGTTGCTTTCGATCTCGCGGAACAAGGAACCATTGACGATCATCCGCGCACGGCCGGGCGCGTCATGCTCGATTCGAACGAACCTTTCGCCTCCCGGTACTTTCCGGAAGTCGGGCAGTCTCTCGGGAAGGATGTG
>DATIBN010000272.1:0-5506 GCA_035457525.1 Thermoanaerobaculia bacterium
GCTCGAGGCCGGGCTCGCGTCGTCGAACGACCTGACGCGGGCGGAGCTCGAGCTCGCGACCGCGCAGCTCGCCCTGACCGAGGCGCAGAATGCCGTCGTGAGCTCTCGCCTCTCGCTCGGCTACCTGATCGCCGCGCCCGCCGATCGCCCGCTCGTCGAACCGCCGGCGGAGCCCTCGGAGGCGGCCAGCGCGGACGAGCTCGAACAGGTGGCGCAGGAGGCCCGGGCGGACCTCAAGGAGCTCACGCTGCGCGCCGAGTCCCTCCGCCTGCTCTCTCTCGAGCCGACGCTCCGGGCGATCCCGACTCTGACGCTGCGGGGGACGTATCGCGGCACCAACGAGGCGGGACTGTCCGGCCGCGAGCGGGACTGGAACGTCGCGGCGCTCCTGAACTGGGAGATTTTCGACGGCGGCACGCGGTACGCCGAGGCGGCGGCGCGCCGGGCCGAGTACCGGGAGGCGCTGTTGAACGCGGACGCGTTGCGCCGGCGCATCGGCCTCGAGATCCGCACCGCGCAGACCGATCTCGCGACCTCCCGGGCCGCGCTCGAGCAGGCGGTGGTCCGGGCGCGGGTCGCGGACCAGAACGCGCGGGAGGTGCGGGTGCGCTATTCGGAGGGCCTCGCCACGGCGCTCGAGCAGGCGGACGCCACCGTCTCGGCGTTCGAGGCGGCGGCGGAGCTCGCGAGGCAGCGGTTCGCCCTCGGCATCGCGCGGCTCTCGCTGTCCCGAGCGCTCGGCCGCTGGCCCGCGGCGGTTGCCGCGGTTCCCGTCGAGCCGGCGGCCCCGGCGGCTTCCGGGGCCCTGCCGTGACGGCCGGCGGTCGCGTCGTGCGCGTCGGCCGCGCTTTGCTGGCGGCGGCGGTCCTGACCTTCGCCGGCTGCGGGGGGAAGGGGGAGTCGGCGTCGGGAGGGGCCGGACCCGGCGGTCGGGCCCGCGGTGAGATCGAGTTTCCCGTGGAGGTCGCGCCCGTCGAGGCGCGGGCCGTCGAATACTCGGTGACGGCGGTCGGGTCGGTGGAGGCGTTCGAGCGCGTGGAGATCACGGCGCGCGTTCCCGGGGCGATCGAGCGCATCCACTTCGCCGAAGGGAGCGTCGTCGGCCCGGGCACTCTCCTCGCGGAGATCGAGCCGGAGCGCTACCGGCTCGCGGTGCGCTCCGCGCAGGCCACGCTCGAAAAGGCGCAGGCGGCGGGAGCGGAAGCCCGCACGGGCCTCGAGCGGCGCGAGGCGGTGAACGCGAAGAACCCGGCGCTGGTGAAGGAGGAAGACCTCGACGCCTGGCGGACGCGCGTCTCCACGGCGAAGGCCGAGGTCGCGCAGGCCCGTTCGGCCGTCGACCTCGCGCAGTTGAACCTGCGGGAAGCGTTCGTGCGCGCGCCGGCCGCCGGCGTCATCCAGACCCGCAACGTCCAGACGGGTCAGTACGTGCAGCCGGGGGCGACGCTCGCGACCCTCGTTCGCCGCGAGCCGCTCCTGCTGCGGTTTCAGGTGCCCGAGCAGGATGCCGCGCGTCTCCGTCCCGGGATGAAGGCCCGCTTCAACGTGCGGGAGTCGAAGCGGGAGTACACGGCGAGCCTGACCCACGTCGCCGCGTCGGCGGACTCGACGTCGCGAATGGTCGCCGTCACCGCGCACGTGGACGATCCCAGCCGCGGCGAGCTGCGCCCCGGTTCGTTCGCCCAGGTCACGGTGCCGGTCGGGTCTCCGGAACCCGCGCCGGTCATTCCGCAGACGGCGGTCCGGCCCAGCGAGCGGGGGTTCCTCGCGTACGTGGTCGAGGGGGACGTCGCGAGGGAACGGGAGCTGACGCTCGGACAGCGGACGGCGGACGGCCGGGTCGAAGTGCGTTCCGGCGTCCGGCCGGGTGAGCGGCTCGTCGTCCGGGGGGGCGAGGCGCTGCGGGATGGTGCGAAAGTACGGGTGGCGGCGGGCGGCCGGGGAGCCTCTCCGGAGCCGCCGCCGGGGGCCAGGCCATGAAGCTGACGGACGCCTGCATCGAGAAGCCGGTTTTCGCCTGGATGCTGATGGCCGCGACCATCGTCTTCGGCGGTGTCGCCGCGTCGCGCATCGGCATCAGCCAGTTCCCCGACGTCGATTTCCCCACGATTTCCGTGGGCATCACGTGGGAGGGCGCGGCGCCCGAGGTCGTCGAGAACGACGCCATCGAGGTGCTCGAAGAAGCGCTCGTCCAGGTCGAAGGCGTCAAGTCGATCACGTCCTCCTCCCGGCAGGGGGGCGGCTCGATCACCGTCGAGCTCGATCTCGCGCGCGACGTCGATCTCGCGCTGCAGGACGTCCAGACCAAGGTCTCGCAGTCGCAGCAGCGGCTGCCGCGCGACATGGACCCCCCGGTGATCTCGAAGACGAACCCGGAGGACCAGCCGATCATGTGGATCGGCCTCTCCGGCCCGTTCCCGCAGCGCGTACTCGCGGACTACGCCCGCTATCGCGTGAAGGAGAAACTGCAGACGGTTCCGGGAGTGGGCGAGATCACCATGGGCGGCTACCTCGACCGGAACGTCCGCATCTGGGTGGACGCGTCGCGTCTCGATGAAAAGGGTCTCACCGTGTCGGACGTCAACGACGCCCTGCGCCGCGAGCACGTCGAGCTGCCGGCCGGCCGCCTCGAGGGGGAGGGGCGCGAGACCAACGTCCGGGTGCTCGGGGAGGCCGTGGACCTCGCGACGCTGCGCCGCATCGTCGTGCGCGAGGTGGCGGGGAGCCCGGTCTACCTCGAGGACGTCGCGCTCGTGGAAGACGGGTTCGAGGACGTCCGGCGGCTCTCCCGCGTCAACGGCCAGCCGGCGCAGGGAATCGGAGTCCGCAAGCAGCGCGGCGCGAACGCCGTCGCGGTCGCCCGCGGGATCCGGGCCTCGCTCGACGAAATCCGCGGGACGCTCCCGCAAGGCATGATGCTCGCGATCAACTTCGACTCGACGAAGTTCATCGAGGACTCCGTTCACGAGATCCAGCTCGAGCTGATGCTCTCGGTTCTTCTGACGGCCTTCGTGTGCTGGCTCTTCCTCGGGTCGCTTTCGAGCACGATGAACGTCGTCCTCGCGATCCCGATGTCGCTGCTCGGAACGATCGCCGCGATCTACTTCCTCGGCTTCACGTTCAACACGTTCACCCTGCTCGCTCTCGCGCTCGCGGTCGGCATCGTCGTCGACGACGCGATCATGGTGCTCGAGAACATCTACCGGCACGGGGAGATGGGCAAGGGCCGTGTCCAGGCGGCTCGCGAGGGAACGAAGGAAATCACGTTCGCGGCGCTCGCGGCGACCCTGGCGGTCGTCGCCATCTTCAGCCCGGTCGTCTTCATGAAGGGCGTCATCGGGCGCTTCTTCCTCCAGTTCGGGATCACGCTGTGCATCGCGGTCCTGCTGTCGTACGTCGAGGCGATGACGCTCGCGCCGGCGCGATGCGCGCAGTTCCTGCAGACCTCGCGCGAGGGGCGGAGCCGACTCGGTCTCACGGTCGACCGGATGTTCGGGCGGCTCGAACGTCTTTACGGGCGTGCTCTCTCGGGGGGACTCCGGCGGCCGCTGCTCGTTCTCTCGGCCGGAGCCGCGCTGTTCGTCGTGTCCTTCCTGGTTCTGACGAGGCTCCCGAAGGAATTCGTTCCGTCCCAGGACCAGAGCCGCTTCATCATCCGGCTCCAGACGGCCGTCGGATCCGACCTGCTCGAGACCGACAAGATCTTCCGGCAGGCGGAGGCGTTGCTCGCCGAGCGCCCCGAGATCATCCGCAACTACACGGTCATCGGCAGCTTCGGCGGCGGCTCGGCGTCCGGTGTCAGCGGGGGATTCATGTTCATCACGCTCACCCCCCCTCGCGAAAGGGAGCTCTCCCAGTCCGAGTTCGCCGCGGTGCTGCGCCAGCAGTTGAACGGGATCCCGGGTCTCAAGGCCGTCATCCAGGACCTCTCGCAGTCGGGTTTTACGGCGCAGCGGGGGTTCCCGGTCGAGTTCTCGGTGCGCGGATCCGATTGGGACAAGCTCATCGAGGCGAGCGACTCCATCCGCACGAAGCTGGAGGCCACCGGCCTCGTCGTGGACCTCGACACGGACTACCGCCTCGGGATGCCGGAGCTCCGGATCCTCCCCGACCGCGCGCGGGCCGCGGATCTCGGGGTCCCGATCGAAGACGTCGCGACCACGCTGAATTCGCTCGTCGGAGGCATCCGGGTGGGCAAGTACAGCGCGGGAGGGCGGCGCCTGGACGTGCGGCTGCGGCTCCTCGCCTCGCAGCGCGCGCGTCCCGAGGACCTCTCTCGCCTGCGAGTGCGCGCGCGCTCGGGTGAGCTCGTTCCGCTGTCGCTGCTCGTGACGACGGAAGAGAAGCCCGCCCTGCAAGCCATCACCCGGCGGGACCGGGAGCGGGCCATCACCGTCTTCGGGAACATCGCCCCGGGGCACTCGCAGGGCGAGGCCCTCGCGAAAGTCGAAGAGCTGTCGAAGGACATGCCGGTCGGATACCGCGCAGTGCTCGGCGGCGCGAGCGTGGCGTTCCGCGAGTCGATGTCGAGCCTCCTCTTCGCGCTCGTGCTGGGTATCGTCGTCGCGTACATGGTGCTCGCATCCCAGTTCAACTCGTTCCTGCATCCCGTGACGGTCCTGACCATCCTGCCGCTCTCGATCGCGGGCGCGGCGTTCGCGCTCGGGCTCGCCGGGAAGAGCCTCAACATCTTCAGCATGATCGGCCTCCTGCTCCTGATGGGGATCGTCAAGAAGAACTCGATCATCCTCGTGGACTACGCGAACCAGGCCCGCGCCGAGGGGTTGAACGCGCGGGAGGCGATGCTGCGGGCGGGACCGATCCGCCTGCGGCCGATCCTCATGACCTCCGTGGCGACCCTGATGGCGGCCCTTCCGCCGGCGCTCGGACTCGGGTCGGGCTCCGAGATTCGGACGCCCATGGCGATCGCCGTCATCGGCGGCCTGATCGTCTCGACGGCGCTCTCGCTGCTCGTGGTGCCCGCGTTCTACGTCACGGCGGACCGGGTGGCCGGGAACGTGCGGGGCTGGTTGCCGGCGCGGCGTGCTCGGCGGTCGGCCGAAGCGGAGCACGGCGCGGGGTCGTAGGCGAGGCGCTCACTCAGCCGTAAAAGACCTCCGCGACCTCGAGAAGCTCCGGGTCGACCGTCTTCAAGCGGCCGACGGCTTCGGCGAGCGGCACGCGGACGATCTTCGAGGCGGAGAGCGCCACCATCTGCGTGAACGCGCCGTCGTGGACGGCATCGATGGCCGCGATTCCGAAGCGCGTCGCGAGAACGCGGTCGAACGCGGTCGGCGTGCCCCCGCGCTGGACGTGGCCGAGGACCGTGACCCGCGTGTCGAATCCGGTCCGCTGCCGGATCTCGCGGGCGAGGACTTCGCCGATGCCGCCCAGCCGGACGTGCCCGAACTCGTCGATCTCCCCGGACTGAACCACCATCGAGCCTTCCTTCGGCTGCGCGCCCTCGGCGACGACGATGATCGACGCGTAACGCCCCTTCTCGTGT
>DATIBN010000273.1:0-6173 GCA_035457525.1 Thermoanaerobaculia bacterium
GGCGCGGCCTTCAGCGCAAGGGCTACTACCGGGCGAAGGTCGACTACACGATGTCTCCGGAGGCGACCGACGTGCAGACCGTCGCCATCAACGTCGAGCCGGGGCCCAAGTTCGCCGTGGAGGAGATCGCGATCCAGGGAAACCAGGCGGTTTCCGAAAAGCAGCTCCGCAAGCTCCTCGTGACCCAGGAGAAGGGACTGCCGCTCGTGCGGCCGGGCCGGCTGGTCGACGAGGTCCTCAAGGAGGACGCGGACGCGATACTCGGGTACTACCAGACCCACGGCTGGGTCAACGCGAAAGTCGAGGAGCCTGAGGTGACGGAGGGCTCCAAGCCGGACCGGCTCGTGGTGAACATCCGGATCACCGAAGGGCCGCGGGCCCTCGTCACGACTCGGAAGGTCGTCGGCGCCGAACACGTCGCCGAAGACCAGCTCGACGACATTTTGTCGGTGAGAGTGGGGGAGGCGTTCAACCCGAACGAGGTACGTCAGGACTCCTTCTCGCTGCAGAACCACTACCGCAACCGGGGATGGCGCGAGGCGTCGGTCAAGGACGACTGGAATCTTTCGCCCGACGGCACGGCCGCCGACGTCACGTACACGGTCGAAGAAGGAATGCGATCCTTCTTCGGGAAGACGATCGTGCGCGGCAACACGCGGACCGGCACCGACCGGATCACGCGGCTGGTCACGTGGGACGAGGGGGATCCCTTCTCCGAGCAGGAGGTCCTGACCACACAGCGGAACCTGACGCGGACGGGCGTCTTCCGGCGCGTCGAGATCAAGCCGCAGCCGGCGGATCCGGCGAGCCAGGTTCGGCCGGTGGACATCGACGTCCAGGAGGGGAGGCCGCTGTCGCTCCTTTACGGTCTCGGATACCAGTACGCGCCGGACGCGCTCGAGAACCGCAACGACCCGTTCGCCCTCGCCGGCGTCTCCTACAACAACCTGTTCGGGACCATGCGGTCGGCGTCGATCGACGTCCAGTACGCGCCGATCTCCGGACGCGGCCGGTTGATCATGACTTTCCGCGAGCCGTTCCTCTTTAACCGGGACCTGCCGCTGAACGTGCTCTTCTTCTTCACGCGCGAGCCGATCCAGAAGATCGACATCGAGCGCGTCGGCACCGTGGTCGAGACGTCGAGAGTGTTCGGTCGCTACCTCCGGGTCGGGCTGCGTTACGAGTACCAGCGGATCGACGCGGTCAACCCGCAGGACCTCTCCAACATCGAACGGGAGTTCAGCAAGTTCGACCAGCCGATCCGCCAGTCCGCGATCGGGCCGAACATGCTGTACGACCGGCGCGACGACATCATCGATCCGCACACCGGCTATTACTTCACGGCCGCGACGAAGTACGCGTTTCCGCTTCTGTCGGCCAACGCGCGATATACGAAACTGTCGGCCCAGGGGGCGTACTTCCGGCCGTTCGGAGGAGGCGTGTTCGCGATGTCTCTGCGTTCCGGCGCGATCTTTCCCTACGGCGAGGAGACCGGCGTCCCGGTCCCGCTCGCCGAGCGATTCTTCGCGGGGGGCCGGTCGACGAACCGGGCTTTCGAGACGGATCTTCTCGGACTCTACGGGCAGACCGTCGACCCCGACACGCGCGCGCGGGCGGTGGCCGAGGAGGACCAGCCCGGCTCGTGCGCGGACACTTACCCCGACCTTTTCGGCTACGACTGCGACGCGGGTCCCAGGATCGTGGGCGGGAACGGGTTTCTCGGCGTCAACGCCGAATTCCGGTTCCCGATCTTCGGGAACCTCGGGGGCACCGTCTTCTACGACGCGGCGCAGGTCTGGAAGAACCCCGCCGACATCCGGGTTGCGTTCGAGGGCGACGACGGGCTTCGCCAGGGCGTCGGGATCGGGCTGCGCTACATGACTCCCATCGGGCCGGTGCGGATCGAGTACGGGTGGCCCGTGAAGAGCCGGACGATTCCGTACAACGTCGTGCCCGTGGACGACGAGGGCAACATCATCGGCCCTCCGCTCGCCACGAACGAGCGCAAGGAAAAAGGGCAGTTCTACTTCTCGATCGGGTATCCGTTCTAGGGCACGGCCCGATGCCGAGCGAGCGGTGCGAGCACGGCGTTGCAGCGGATTCGCTGCCCTCGCCTACGCTCGGGCCGCTCGCTGCGCGCTCGGCTTTTTAGCCGCCCCGAATGCCGGAGCGTTCGACTCTCACAACTTGACGCAGACGTTCTTCGCCTCGGTGAAGAAATCGAGCGATTCAAACCCGCCCTCGCGCCCGACGCCGCTCTCCTTCATCCCGCCGAAAGGAACGCGAAGATCCCGCAGTAGCCACGTGTTGACCCACACCGTCCCGCTCTCGATCGCGGCGGCGACCCGATGGGCCTTCTGGAGGTCCCGCGTCCAGACACTCGCCGAAAGTCCATAGCGGGTGCTGTTGGCATAGGCAACCGCCTCCTCGGGAGAATCGAAGGGCGTGACGGTGACGACGGGCCCGAAGATCTCCTCCTGCATGACGCGTCTCCGGCAGTCGAGGCCGGCGATCACGGTCGGCTCCAGGAAGTAACCGTCCCGGACGCGCTCCGGGAGATTCCCGGGACGCTTTCCGCCGACGAGAATGGTGCCCCCTTCCTCTCGCGCGAGCTCGACGTAGCCTTCGACCTTGCGAAGGTGCGGCTCGCTGATGAGCGCGCCCACTTCGGTCGCGGCGTCCTGCGGATCTCCGATCCGGAGCTTCTTCGTTGCCTCCAGAAAGCGGTCGACGAACTCCTCGTAGATCGTTTTCTCGACGAACAGACGCGATCCGCAGAGGCAGATCTCCCCCTGGTTGGCGAAGCTCGACGAAATCGACGTGGCGACGGCCTGCTCGAGATCGGCGTCCGCGAACACGATGTTCGGGTTCTTTCCTCCGAGCTCCAGGGACACTTTCTTGAAAAGCGGTCCCGCGCGGGCCATCACGTCTGCGCCCGTTTTCGTCCCCCCGGTGAACGAGATGAGCGGGACGTTCGGATGCGACGTGAGGGCGCGGCCGGCGCTTGCTCCGGGGCCGTGCACGATATTGACGACGCCGGGCGGAATGCCCGCCTCCAGGGTCAGTTCGGCAAGCCTGTTGGCGGTCAGCGGTGTGAGCTCCGAAGGCTTGGCCACACAGCAATTCCCGGCGGCGATGGCCGGAGCGATCTTCCAGGTCAGAAGGTACAGCGGCAGGTTCCACGGTGAGATCAGCCCGGCGACGCCGAGGGGCTGTCGAATGGTGTAGTTGAGCGCCCGGTCGTCCGTGAGATGGCAGGCCGTTTCGGCGTGCAGGATCGCCGTCGCAAAGAAGCGAAAGTTGTGGATGGCTCGGGGAACGTCGATCCGGCGGGCGAGCGCGATCGGCTTCCCGCTGTCTTCCGATTCGAGCTGTGCCAGCTCGTCGAAGTTCTCCTCGATCGAGTCGGCAACCCGGATCAAGAGCCGGGATCGTTCCTCGGCGGGCGTCCGGCGCCACGACTCGAATGCTCGGGACGCCGCGGCGACTGCGGCATCGACGTCTTCGGGGCCGCTCTCCGCAATTTCGACGATGACCTGCCCCGTCGCCGGGTTGACGTCCGGAAGGTATCGCCCCGAGCAGGGCGGCCGGAACTGGCCGTCGATGAGATTGAGGATGCGTTTCACTGCAGAAATCCTATCCCGCAGGTGTCTCTGTCATCCCAAGGGCTCAGCGGTGCAGCTCGAAAGAGATCCCCCGCTGCGCTCGGGATGACAGCACCTACGGCGCTGTCAGTTTGAATCGCTCCGGGCATCATGGTACGAAGCCGGCTCAGATGGAAAACGAAAAGCCTCGCCGTCCTCTGTACTACGCGGACTACATCCACCTCGATCAGCTGCTCGGTTCCCAGCAGCTGCAGAGCGCCATCCATGGCCGGCCGGCCCACGACGAGATGCTCTTCATCATCGTTCATCAGGCTTACGAGCTGTGGTTCAAACAGATCCTCTGGGAACTCGACGCGGTGCTCGCGACCTTTCGAGGCTCTCCCGTCCCGGAGGAGGCGCTCGGGCAAGCGGTGCTGCGTTGCGGGCGCATCGTCGAGATCCAGCGCGTTCTGATTCAACAGGTCGACGTTCTGGAGACCATGACCCCCCTCGACTTCCTCGATTTCCGCGACGACCTGATCCCGGCATCGGGCCTTCAGAGCGTTCAATTTCGCCTGGTCGAGAACAAGCTGGGAATGCGGCGCCAGGACCGCCTTCAGGTCCAGGCTCACTACACGTCGCGCTTGAGCGAAGAGGATGCCGAGCGTGTCGAGGCTTCGGAGAAGGAACCTTCTCTCTTCGATTTGATCGAGGGTTGGCTCGAGCGAACGCCGTTCTTGAGCTTTGGTGATTTTGACTTCTGGCGGGAGTATCGAATGGCGGTCGACGCCATGCTCGCCGCCGACCGCGCTTCGGTCCGGAGCAACCCCACCCTGACGGAAGCCGAGAAAGCCACACAGCTCGCAGGAGTCGAGGCGACGGCGCGCCGGTTCGCGGACGTGTTCGAAGAGGGTGCCAGCGAACCCGGGGGGCCGCCGGGACGCCACTTTTCCCGGCGCGCGCTCCAGGCGGCGCTCTTGATCAACCTCTACCGGGATGAGCCGATTCTGCACCTGCCCTTCCGGTTGCTGGCGCTCCTGGGGGACATCGAAAGAAACTTCACGACCTGGCGCCAGCGCCACGCCCAGATGGCGATGCGAATGATCGGCACCCGGATCGGAACCGGCGGAACGTCGGGGCACGAGTATCTCGACCGGGCGGCCGAGCGTCACAGGGTCTTCGCGGACCTCTCGGCTCTATCGAGTTTCTTCATTCCCCGGTCGAAGCTTCCCAGACTTCCTCCCGACGTGAGGAGCCGGATGGGGTTCCGGTTCCACCCTCCGCAATGATCTTCAGCTCGACTGAGATCGGAACCGGGAGCGCGACGACACCGACGGTCGTTCTCGTCGGCCGGATCGCCTCGAAGTACTCTCCGTAAACCCGGTTGAACGCGGCGAAATCGCGGTCGATGTTCGTCAGGAAGACCGTCACGTCGACCACTTTCTCGAGAGAGCTCCCGGCGTCCTCGAGTATCGCCTTGACGTTCTCGATGCACGCGCGCGTCTGAGCCTCGATGCCTTCGGGAATCTGCTCGGTCTCCCGATGACGCGGGCCGATCCCGGAAAGGAAGAGCAGATTCCCGAGACGCCGAGCGTGCGGATAGGGGCCGAGGGGCCGCGGCGCGCGCGAGGAAACGACGGCCGGATTCTTCGGGTCGCGATTCACGCCGATATACTACCGAGGCCTGCGCGGCGTCGACGCCGCGACTCGGGGGTAACGCCATGGAATCGAAAGCGCTGAATCTCCAGCGGTGGATCGACGAGCACCGCAGCTTGCTGAAGCCGCCGGTGGGCAACAAGAAGGTCTTCGAGGAAGACGATTTCATCGTCATGGTCGTCGGCGGGCCGAACAACCGCAAGGACTATCACCTCGACGAGGGCCCCGAGTTCTTCTATCAGCTCGAAGGCGAGATGGTCCTGAAGACGATCCAGGGCGGGAAGGTCGTGGACGTCCCGATCCGCGCCGGCGAGGTCTTTCTCCTTCCGCCGAACACCCCCCATTCGCCCCAGCGGATGCCGAATTCCGTGGGCCTCGTCGTCGAGCGCAAGCGGCTCCCGCACGAGAAGGACGGGCTCCAGTGGTATTGCGACAATTGCACATCCCTGCTGTACGAGGAGTTCTTCACTCTCCAGGATGTCGAAAAGGACTTCCCGCCGATCTTCGACCGGTTCTTCGGCGACGAGAAGAGGCGCACCTGCAAGCGGTGCGGCACGGTGATGCCCGCGCCGGCCCGCTGACTTGCTGACGATCGACGTCCACACTCACATCCTTCCCGAAATACTGCCCGACTTCCGGAAAGTACCGGGAGGCGAAAGGTTCGTTCAAATCGACCATCACGCGCCCGGCCGCGCGCGGATGATCGTCGATGGTTCCCTGTTCCGCGAGATCGAAAGCAACAGCTGGAATGTCGAGGCGCGGCTGGCCGAATGCGACGCGGCGGGCGTCGACGTACAGGTTCTCTCGACGGTGCCGGTCATGTTCAGCTACTGGGCGGAACCGGTTCCTGCGCTGGAGCTCGCGAGGCGCCTGAACGACCACATCGCCGGGGTCGTGGCCGCGCACCCTTCGCGTTTCGCGGGTCTCGGAACG
>DATIBN010000274.1:0-5103 GCA_035457525.1 Thermoanaerobaculia bacterium
CATGGTGTCGAGACCCGGCCCACCGGCCAGGCCGTCGCTCCCGTCG
This sequence comes from Thermoanaerobaculia bacterium, assembly GCA_035457525.1. Classification (GTDB taxonomy): domain Bacteria; phylum Acidobacteriota; class Thermoanaerobaculia; order UBA5066; family Gp7-AA6; genus Gp7-AA6. The sequence goes on from DATIBN010000274.1 coordinate 47, forward strand.
CCCGGGTTCCAGATGAAATTGTCGTCGCCGTCGCCGCCCATCTGGTTCTGCTCGTTGCCGGGGCCGCCGGTGATGACGTCGTCTCCGCCGCCCCCGTCCATGAGGTCGACTCCGGCCAGCCCGACGATCGTGTCGTTTCCCTCGCCGCCGCCGATCACATCGGCGTTCGGGCTCCCGGTCAGCGTGTCGTTGCCGTTGCCGCCGCTCACGAGGAAAGCGATCGCGCCGTTCGCCTGCGCCGACGCGCTCGCGATGTCGTCGCCGTCGCCCAGGAAGAACGTGATCGTGTCGAGACTCGCGACGCCGGTCAGATCCTCGACGGTGGCGGAGTCGTTGCCGCCGAGCGCGTTCAGCCGGATCGCCTCGACCTCCGTCGCGTTCATCACGATGCCGCCCAGGTCGCGCGTGAAACGGAACCCCGCGCCCTGCGCGCCGAGCGCGAACGTCTCGTTGCCGGCCGCTCCGTTGAAGAACATCGTGTCGTTGCCCGGGCCGCCGACCAGGGTGTCACTGCCGTCGCCCGGGTTCCAGACGAACGTGTCGTCGCCCGCGCCGCCCTGCTGCGTCTCGTTGCCGGGACCCCCGTTGATCGAGTCGTTGCCGTCGCCGCCGTCGAGGACGTCGATGCCGGCGAGCCCGCTCAAGGAGTCGTTGCCCTCCTCGCCGTGCAGGACGTCGGGACCCGCGCTTCCGATCAGAGTGTCGTTCCCGGTGCTGGCGAACACCTCCAGCCCCACCGCCGGGTTCGCCTGGGCCGAAGCATTCACGACGTCGTCGGTGTCGCCCATCGCCAGGATGACGGAGGAGAGGTCCGCCACACCCGTCAGATCGTTCAGCGTCACGGAGTTGTTGCCGCCGAGAGTGGACACCTCGAGGATCTCGACTCCCTCGACGTCCATCACGATCGCGCCGACGTCGCGGGTGAAGTCGAAACCGGCGCCGTCGGCGGTGACCGTAAACACCTCCGCCGCCGCCGCGCCCACGAACGCCAGGACGTCGCTGCCCGCGCCGCCCTGGATCGTGTCGCTGCCGTCCCCCGGCACCCAGGTGAACGCGTCGTCCGCCGCGCCGCCGGACATCACGTCGTTTCCGGGGCCTCCCCGGATCACGGCGCCGAGCGCGCTCCCGGTCAGCGTGTCGGCGCCGCCGCCGCCGTTCAGCGCGACCGGCTGCGCCCCGCCCACCGCCAGCTGCGGGAACGCCGCGGCGGTCACTGCCGAAAGATCGATCGTGTTGTCGAAAACTCCGTCCGCGGTCACCCTCAGGAGCGTGACCGACGCGCACGTCGTGGTGTAAGTCGTGGGGGTGCCGTCGTCGGTGACGCGCACGAAGCCGCCGGAGCAATCCACGCTCACGGCGTCGTTCGCATCGATCGCGACCACGAACGTCGTGGCGTCGGTCACGACGACGGCGGCGCGGAGGAAATTCGGAGACAAGGCGAGTATCCCGATCGTGATGAGAATCCGGCGTCGTGACATGTCGTCTCCTCGTCTTGGTAGGGGTCTGTCCCTTTTCAGGGGCGAACCTCGAGCCTGGTCAGCCGTCTCCTGAGCTCCTCGATCTCGCGATGCTGCTTCTGGACCTCGTTCAAAAGCAGCGCGTTGACCAGGTGATAGCGAACGGTCTCGGGCAGGCCCTCGCGGTCGTAGACGACGAGGTCGGGATAGACGTCCGCCACTTCCTCGGCGATCAGGCCGTACTGGGCCAGTCCCGTCGGATCGATCTGCGGCTTGTAACGGAAGGCGACGGGCCGCAGCCGCATCAGGCCGTCGCTCTCCTCGGAAATCTCCCGGATGTCCTCCTTGAAGCGGCGGGAGGAGGTCGCGGTGCCGAGCTGGCCGTTCCCGTCGATGAAGACGGCAACCCCGCCGGGACTGGTCGTGCCGCTGATCCCGGCAACGAAGGTCGCCGTCTGGATTCCCACCGTCCCGATCCGGATCGTGCTCGACTCCCCGACGACGCCGGAGTTGCCGATGCAGATGTTGTTGCTCCCCACCGTGTGGTTGAGGCCCGAATCGAAGCCGATCCCGATGTTGTTGGTGCCCACGGTGTTCCCGAGCGCGTTGGCTCCGATCGCGGTGTTGGCGTCGCCCGACGTGTTGGCGAAGAGTGCGGCCCCTCCGGTGGCGGTGTTGAGGTTGCCGCTCGTGTTGTTCGCGAGCGCGAGACTGCCGCTGGCGGTGTTCGCGAAGCCCGTGGTGTTCCTGTTGAGCGCGGCCTCTCCGTTGGCGGTGTTGTCGGCGCCAATCGTGTTGAGCTGGAGCGCGAAGGCCCCCGTGGCGGTATTGAAGGCGCCCATGGTGTTGCTGAAGAGGGCACCGCGTCCGAGGCCGGTGTTGAAGTCGCCGGTCATCGTGAAGTTGCCCGCGTCGTGACCCAGGAACGTGTTGAAGTTGCCGACGCCGGCCGGGGCGTAATACCCGTTGATGTCGATGACGAGGTGCGTGTCGAAGCCAGCGACCTGGACGTCGATCGCGCCGTCCGTTCCGGCCGCGATGATGACCGCGTTGGCAATGGCGCCGTTGCCGACGAAGTTCCAGTTGAGAACCGACGTGGTCGACGCGGGAGTCCCACTGGGGAAGACCCGGATGTCGCCGGGCGCTCCGGTGGTCTCCGTGACCGCGAAGTTCAGAGAGTATGCCTGGGCGTTTTCCGGGATCCCCGGACAGGGCCCGGAGTCGATGTCGAAGGTGCGGACGGCGTTGGCGGCCATGATCGGCGGGCCGTACGCCCCGCCGAAGCCTTGCGACGGGCGAGTGTCGGCGACCCGGCAGGGAGTGATACCGATGAAGGGCAGAGGTGACGTGGACAGAGCCCGGACCCCTTCGCTCCGCAAACCGCCCCCGAGCTCCTTCACGGAATCCCGCTGTGCCGGCGGGCTCCAGTCGGGCGGCGCCGGCCAGTTGGCAACCTTCCCGGCGAGGACGGACGGATCGAGACTCTCCTGACCACGAGCGAGCGATAGGGAGAAAACGAGCGTTGCGGCGATGGCGGAGAGACGTTGCACGGACTTCATATCCATTCCTTTGCGGCCCGGGCGCTCATTCGTACCGGGCTCGAACCGGTACGATGAGCGTCTTCCCGATCGGCCTTACTTGAAGTTGACGATGGCCGTCCCGCAGCCGACTCCCGCGATCCAGACGTTCTGAACGCCCTCGATGTCCGGCGCCTGGTCGTGGTCCGAGACGAACATGCGCGCCGTGAAGGACTCCACGTCTCCGTCGCCCTGCCGGTAGAAGTCGGCCAGCAACGCGACCGTGTTGCCTCCGGTGAATGCGGTCTTGGTCCCGGCGGGGTCCGCCCCGGTGCACTGGAAGGCCGTGGAGGCGAGCAGATCCACCGTGTCCCAGCGCACGCCCTGACCGGCGAGACATCCCGTCAGTGGCCCCGCCGAGATGTCGGAAAGGCAGCGGAAGCCGCCGGCCGAGTGAACGAAAAGGTCCGGCAGGCTGAAGGCGCCGCCTCCGGTCAGTCTCACCTCCCGGACCCCCGGGAATCCGGAAATGAGAGGAGCGTTGAAACCGAACCCGACTTTCTCCGAGGCCCGCACCGTCGATCCCATTCCGACGAGAGTCAGTCCGATGATGGCCACCGTGGCCGCGATACGTCTCTTCATGGATTCCTCCTTGTTGTTAATGGGCGCGCAAAGACGCCCGTTTCAGAAACGATTTCGGTTCAGTTCGTCAGCCGCGTAATCACTTTCGCCAACGCCACGTACAGCTCGCCCATGCTCTGGAAGCGCGCGCCGGGGTCTTTCTCGAGGCACTTCATCAAGATCGACGCGACCCGGGGTTCGATCCACGGGTTCTTCGAACGGGGATGAGGGGCGGGAATCCCGACGTGTTGCAGCACGACCGCGAGCGGGCTGTCGCCCTGGAAGGGGAGGGAGCCCGTGAAGACTTCGTAGAGCACGACACCGGTCGAATAAATGTCGGAGCGACAGTCGAGCGGCAGACCGCGGACCTGCTCGGGCGACATGTAGTCGGGCGTGCCGGTGACTCCCGTCGCTTCCGGATCCGCGATCACGCGGGCGGTGCCGAAATCCAGGATCTTGAGCCCGCCGGTCGACTCGATGATGATGTTCTGCGGCTTGACGTCGCGGTGGATCACGCCCGCCTCGTGCGCCGCGGCCAGCCCTGCGCAGAGCTGTTTCGCGATCTGCAACCCGGCGGTGGCCGGCAGCATCCCGCCGCTCTCGACCAGGTGCTTCAACGTCGTGCCCTTCACGAACTCCATCGAGAGGAACATCGACCCGTTCGACTCGCCGAGGTCGTGGGTGCGAAGAACGTTGGGATGCGTGATCCTCCGCGCGAGACGGATCTCCTGCCTCAGGCAGTCGAACAGTGAGGGGTTTTCCGACAGCGCGTCCCGGCGCAGCGTCTTGATCGCCACGACGTCGTCGAGCTCCAGGTCGCGCACCTTGTAGACGATGCCCGTCCCGCCCGCGCCGAGGACCGACAGGACCTCGTATCTCGCTGCGAAGACCGTCCCGACCTGCGGCTCGTTCCACAGGGCGGGTCTTTCCCCGGCGCCCATCACTGCGTCACCCGGATCGAGCCCTGGAACCCGTGCCCCGATCCGCAGACGATGTCGCAGAGGAACGAATGCGTCCCGACCTGCGCGGCGGTCGGCCGCGCGATCTCGACGATTTCCGCGGCGCCCGGCTGGAGGGCCGCCTGCTGCAGGCCGATCTGCGGCACTCCCGAGAACCCGTGCGTGACGTCGAGGGTGCGCATGTGGACCTCGTAGACCTGGCCCACCCGCATCGTGAAGCTCGTTCCACCGCCGTCGAACCTCCACCGGAACTGCTCCGCGGTCAGGTTCACGACCGTGACCGGCACTTCCGTCGGCGTCGGCGTCGGAGTGGGGAGCGAAGGAGTCGAGGTGGGAAGCGGAGGAGTCGCGGTCACGTCCACCGTGCCGGCGGGCGCTCGCTCGTCCTCCGCTCCGATGACGAAGATCGGATCGGTCGTCGCGTTGTCGATGACCGCGGCGTACGTGAAGAGCGGCAGGCCGGCGCTCTCGACGACCGCGTGGGCGTTCGTCGTCGTCACGGC
>DATIBN010000275.1:0-36908 GCA_035457525.1 Thermoanaerobaculia bacterium
GATCGTCGGCGTCGTCAACAACGGAAGCGGCGCTCTCGGCGGCCACGTCTACAACCAGAGCGTCGTGATCAGCCAGGCCTACGACAAGCCGTTCTGGCTGATGGGGTGCAGCGTCACGCTCCACGATCCGACACCGGGAGATGGAAACGCGGTCATCCAGATCGCCGCGTCGGCGTCCAGCCCTGGCTCCTACAACATCTTCCTGATGGATCTCCACGCAGCCGACAGCGCCTACGCCGGGATCGAATCCACCGGCAACGGTCGGTATCTCCGGAACGAGAACGTCCTCTCGAACGGCGTCGGCTTCAAGATCAACGGCAACAACAACACGATTCACAACGGCTCGGCCACGTCGAACGGCGTGGGCGTCTGGATTTCCGGCGACAGCAACACTGCCACCGACACCAACGCCTACTCGAACACGAGCCACGGCGTCCAGGTCAACGGGAACGGCAACCAGATCCTGAAGATCGACTCCGGAGACTCGGGTAAGGGCAACGGCGGGGACGGCTTCAACGTCACCGGCGACTCGAACCTCCTCTCCGAGGACGATGCGTTCTCGAACACCGGCAACGGCTTCAAGGTCCTCGGCAACTCCAACACGATCCTCAAGGGCCGGTCCGGCGACTCGGGCAAGGGGAACGGAACCGTCGCGACCCAGGGCGACGGCTACAACGTCGCTGGTTCCGGCAATGCATTCCAGGAGAGCCGGGCCTCCGCGAACAAGGGAGACGGCTGGGACGTCAGCGGCGGCGTCATGGGGTCGCCGAACAAGTTCAAGTCGATCCTCTCCAATACCGGGTCGAGCGGAAGCGCGACGCTCGAGAATGCGGGTTCGGAGTTCCGGCTCTCAGGCTACGTGCTGAACAACGGCGGCGGAAACAAGGCCGACAACGTCGCGATCCCGAAGACCACGGCGCCGGTAAAGTGCAATCTCTTCCCCGTGACGAATGCCACTGCCGACGTGAACTTCTCCTGCGGCGACTAGCTCGCGACTCGTTTTGGTGGGACTCGACCGCCGGGGCCGAAAGGCTCCGGCGGTTTTTTCTTGATGAATCGCGCACGCTACGACGCAAGTCGATTGGACCAATGTCCGATAGACAGCCGGGAAACAGGCACGTATAACTCGAGGCCAGTACCAGGATTGATTCATCGGTTCGAACGGGTGGGAGCTTGAGCCGAATACTGCGACGCGAGTCGAAGGCGACCAAGGTCGAATTGTCGGATCCTGTGAGATTCGTCACAATCCGACTTCGAACTCCCATGTCGGCGATCACCGTGGTTGTGGCCGACGAGGAGCGGGAGAGACGCGCCGCGTGCCTCCGGCTTCTCGCGCCAGAAAAAGGAATCCGCGTCGTCGCGGAGGCAGGGTCGGCGGCGGAAACGCTCAACACCGCCAGCCTGAAACCCCGGATACTCCTGGTCGATTCGAGGCTCGCGATGGGACGCGGGCTCGTGCTGCTTCCGATCTTCCGGCGCAGCAGCCCGGACACCAAGGTGATCGTCCTGACGGGTCAGAGCTCCGGCGCCGCCCTCATGGAGGCGCTGTGCCAGGGAGCGAACGGCTATCTCAATCGGCGCCTGCTCCGAGCGTTTCTCCCCAAAGCGGTGCGCAAGGTGGACGAGGGCGAACCCTGGGTCTCACGCAAGATGCTCCCGCGCATCATCGAGACTCTGTTACGGCAGGGGACCGCGGGCGGCTCGATCGCGAACTCGCACCGGACGAACGGCTGACCGAGAGCCCTTCCGTCCGCGTCAACCGATAACTCTTTCGCGCGGCGATGTCCGCGAACGTGCTCGTCTCGCCGTCCGGCCACCGGACCTCCAGGCGGACTTTTCCCGCGTCGCCGAGGCCGAAGTGCAGGCCGGTCAGCGAGCCGGACGCGTAGGACGGTTCGACCTGGAGCTCGCGCGTCTGCGAGCGGCCGTCCGCCGTGACGCGGACACGGGTTCCGAGGACGGTCCGCCGATCCGGTCCGGGACGTGGAGCGATGCGGATCCAGCTCCGCCGGCTCCCGACCTGGTTCGCGAAGAGGCGCGACGGGCCCGCGAGATCCACGACGAAGAGGTCGAGATCCCCATCGTCGTCCACGTCGGCCACCGCGCTCCCGCGTCCGGCCATGGGAGTCGAGGCGAGGTCGCCCGCCTCCCGCCACTCCTCGAATTTCCCGCCGCCCGTGTTCCGCAGAAGGACGCTCTTCTGGCGGTAGGAGGGGTCTCCCGCTTCCACGTACTCGGCTCCCCCGCTCTTGTAGTGCCCCAGGATCCGGGCAATCCGCGGCGCGAGGTGTCCGCCGATCGCGTAAAGGTCGGGCCAGCCGTCGTTGTCGAAGTCCGCGAAGTGGGTCCCCCAGCGCACCGAGGGAAGGCCGACCTCCGCCGCACCGAGTTTCGCGCCGACATCTTCGAAGAGCGCGCCCTCGACGTTTCGGTAGTAGCTGTTGGGCTCGCCCCCGAAGTTGGTGACGAAGAGGTCGGTGGCGCCGTCGCCGTCGGCATCTCCGACCGCGATCCCCATCCCCGCGCGGGGTTGAGTTTCCAGCGCGCCCGCGCCCGCCTCCGCCGTGGTCTCCTCGAACGTCCCGTCGCCCCGGTTGCGGAAGAGGCGATTGGACATGCGGTCGTTGACGAAATAGAGGTCCGGCTTTCCGTCCGCGTCGTAGTCGAGGACGGCGACGCCGAGCGTCTTCGTCTCGGCCGGCGGCAGCGCGAGACCCGCCCTCGCGGTGACGTCGGTGAAATGGCCTCGCCCGTCGTTCTGGAAGAGGTGGGACGGCTGTCCCATGTAGTCGTCGGGGACGCGCAGTTCGAACTGGGGCTGGGCGCGTTCCCACTCGGGGGTGGAGTCGAGGTAGTTGGCGACGACGACGTCCACGTCCCCGTCCGCGTCGTGGTCGAGAAAGGCCGCGCCGATCGAGAAGAGAGGGTCCTCGAGGCCCGTGCCCCTCGACTCCTCGAACGTCCCGTCCCCGCGGTTGACGAAGAGCTGGTTCGGACCGACGTTCGTCAGGTACAGATCGGAATCGCCGTCTCCGTCGATGTCGACCCAGAAGGCGCCCATTCCCAGGCCGCACGCCCGGATTCCGGCGGCCCCGGTCACGTCCGCGAAACGGCCGCCCCCGAGATTGCGGTAAAGCCGTCCGCAGGCGGTTTCGTTCTTCTTTCCCCAGCGCGGGACCGAGTTGGTGACGTAGAGGTCCGGCCTCCCGTCACCGTCCGCGTCGCCGAACGCGCAGCCACCGCTCATGGTCGTGATCATCTTCAGCCGCTGCAGGTCCGAGCGGAAACGGAAACGAGTCCCGGATGACTCCGTGACGTCTCGAAAGACACCCGGGCCCGTCGTCGGGCGGGTGAGCGTAACGCAGGCGGCGGCCGCGGCTGCCGCGAGAAGAACGACCGGTCGCCTCAGCGCGCCCCTCCGCGGATCCAGTCGCGGAACTTCTCCGGCCCCTCCCTTCGCCTGAGCCACCGCTCCCGGAGCTCCCGGAGAGCCGGGGGCTCCGGCTGGGATTCACCGTAGCGGGAGTCGTCCTGCCCGTGAAACGGAAGGGGCTCGACGGTCTGGCCGGCCACCGTGTTCTCGTCGCCGTCCTTCTCCCATCCGTCGAGGACGACGAGCCAGTCGCGCTCCCATCCGGCCGGCAGCGGCGGCAGGCGCGAAGCGTCGGAGTCGATCCGGATGGCGTCGCCCCCCTGGAACACGACGTAGCGATCGTCCGCGGCCGTGAGGAGCTCGCGGACGTCTCCGTAGCGCGTGTAGAGGCCGGCCATGTCCGCCCATCTCGGGGCCATATCGACGTCGTCGTGAAGGAAGACGTGCGGACCGTCCGCGCTCTCCCGAACCCGCCTCGAAAAGCCGCGGAACGCCAGGCGCGCCGACGTCAGCGGAGCGCGGGACACGCGGACGTCCGCTCGCGGATCGTCCGCCGTGTAGACGATGCGATCCCAGTAGACCGCCAGGTTCGTCCGGATCCGGACGCGAGGGTCGCTCCGCACGAGAACCGTCGAGAGGTCGACGGGCATCGTCTTGGTCTTGCCGGCGGGGAAACCCATCGCGGGCAGCGCGACCTTCCAACCGCCGCGCCCATCGGGAACCTCGAGCACCGGTCCGGTCGGGCGGAGCTTCGAGTCCGCCGAGCCCCGCTGAGACAGCGAAACCTGGATCGAGGTGTCGCTGTAGAAGATCCATCCGGTCAGGTAGAGCGTCACGTTCTTCGCGCGGCGCGCCTGCGGCAGCTCCAGGACGAGGTCGTGCGGCTCGACGATCCCCTGATAGCGCGTCGGGGCGAATCCGCCGAGATAGACGCCGTCTCTCTCGGCGATCTCCTGGCTCCGGTTCCGCCCGGCGCCGTCGATCGCGGTCGGCGCGAGCGGCCGCGAAATCGTCAGAAGGCGGTCCTCCGGGAAAGGAGGAGGGGTCATCGCGGCGGAGCTCGTGACGATCTCGACGCCGCGCGGGTGGTCGAGTGCGGCCACCTCCACGAGGTCCAGGTAGCCGACCTCCCAGAGCTCTTCGGTTACCTCGAGAGACAGCCCGCCGTCTTCCGACGGCGTCAGCAGACCGCCCTCGACGAGCAGCCACTCGCGGGTATCGGCGGGGGCCTGGTGAACGCCGTCGTAGAGCAGGCCGAGCGGGCTGTTCCCGAGGACATCGGTCACGAAACGCCACTTCCGTCCGTCGAAGGCGTACAGGAACGGGCACGAGCCCTTCAGCTGCTGGACCTCCCGGACGAGCGTGCGGGTCCGTGGCGAAACGTCGTTCTGGGGGATCCCGTTCGTCCAGACGATCCGGAGGACCTCGGCTTTCCTCCGCGAACCCAGACCGATGTGGGTCACCGGCCGGCTCGCGACCCGATACACGTAGAGGTCCTGCGCCTTGAGCTCGACCTCGGAACCGTAGCCCGCCCGGTTGACCTTCGCGGATCCGGTCGGCAGTCCCTCGAGCGTCACGGAAAGCCACCCGTTGGCGTTTCCGCCGCGGTTCTCGAGGAGCTTCGCCTCCCCTTCCGGGGTCACGAGCGCGAGATCGACGTCGCCGTCGCCGTCGAAGTCGACGGGCTCCGCGTCGGAGGCCGGCGGCAGGGGTCCGACGTCCCAGCGCGTGAGCCCACCGGCTCCGTCTCCCCGGAGGACCGCGGCCGCTCCCCCTCCCGGCGCGAGGAAGACGTCGAGAAAGCCGTCGTTGTCGAAGTCGGCGAGGACGGGCTTCCCCGCCGAGGGGAGCGCCCGCGCCGGGCCGAACGTGCCGTCCCCGCGGTTGAGCGCGACGAAAGCGCCGTCGGCGCGCCACCACACGAGATCGAGCCGCCCGTCCGCGTCGAGGTCTCCCGTCGCCGCGGAACGGATCGGCCCGTCGGCCGGCAGTCCGACTTTCTTTTCCGCGAATCGGCCTCCGCGCAGGTTGTCCAGGAGGGCCATACCGCCGGTCGCTCGGAGGAGCACGAGGTCGCTGTCCCCGTCCCGGTCGAAGTCGCCCGCGACCGCGCCCCGGGAGCCGAGCGCCGGCGCCAGCCCGGCGGCCTTCGTCGCGTCCGTCCAGGTACCGTCGAGGTTGTTCCGGATGAGATGGTTGCCCGACGCCGACGAGTAGAAGAGGTCCAGATCTCCGTCGTTGTCGAAGTCGATCGAGACGACCCCGCTCCCTTCCGGCGCCTCCGTCCGGCGCCATCCCGCCGGCCCCGCAACCCAGAGGGCTCCCGACGCGGCGAAGTCGAAGCTCCCGGAGTTGGTGACGTCCGCGGCCTCGAGGAAGTCGGAGGCGCCGGGGAGCGGCGTTCCGGTCCGATAGGCCTGCCCTTCCCGCCGGGCGACCACGAGCCCGGATTTCCCGGCATACACGAGGTCGCGACCGCTCTTGCCCGTCGAACGCACGGCGGCGAGGCCCTTCAGCGCCTCGAGACCGGCGCGTTGCGCCTCCCCGAAGGAGACAGCGATCGGGCGGCCGGCCCGGGCCCGGAGCTTATCGGCGAGATCCGCGGACCAGTCCTCGAGCGGCAGCCCGACCACTCCCGGCTCGACGTCGTGGCGTGCCTGCTGGTACCGGGAAGAGACCCTGAGGAGGTTCTCGACGATCCGGTACTTGAGCGACGCCGTCCGGGCGTCTCCCGCCGCGAGGGCCTGCCGCGCCTCGCCCAGGAACTTCTCGAGACGCGCGTCTTCTCCTTCGAGCGCGCGGGCGAGCCGGTCGTGCGCGTCCATCGCACGGGACCCGTCCCCCGCGTTCCGCAGGAGCTCGGAGAGGCGCGCGAGCAGGAAGAGATTCGCCGGTGCGCGCGCGAGCGCCTCCTCGAGCAGGGTGACGGCGCGCGTCCCGCCCCCCGGGATCTTCTCGGAAAGAAGCCGGCCGGCCGACCACCGCGACGCGAGATCGGACGGCTCCGCGGCGGCCGCGCGTTCGTACGCTTCGACCGCGCCCGCGGCGTCGCCGGCGAGCTCCCGCCGGGTCCCCTCGAGGGCCAGAACGCGGGAGTCCTTCGGCGACCGGCGAAGCGCCTCCGCGAGCAGCGTCCGGGCCTGCGCGAGATCCTTCGCCCGGAGGGCGACGACGGCGCCGTTCGCCCATCCGAGAGCCTCGGACGGAGCGAGCTGTCGGACCGTTTCGAAGCGGCGGCGAGCCTCGTCGAGATTGCCTTCCTCGAGCGCGGCTAATCCGACGTTCTTCGCGGACTCGAGCCGCGCCACGTCAGCGGTCGCGGTGTCGCCGAGAATCGCCAGGCGGAGAAGGAAGAGGAAAACGCCCGTTGACATCCGCAGGGATGATAGCGAAGGTGGTCGAGACCTATTTCTCCAGCTCTGTCTGGAAGATCTCGGCCGTCGGCTCGTCGAAAACACAGTAGAGGATCTTCTCGACGACGCGTGCCTTGCGCGTGAATGCCTTTGCCGCGGCGATCGAGATCTTCGCCGCGCGGTCCACCGGAAAGCCATAGACGCCGGTCGAGATCGCCGGCAGCGCGACCGACTTCGCGCCGACTTCCTCCGCCCGCGCGAGCGCGGCGAGAACGGCGGAGGCCAGCAGGTCATCCTCGCCCTCTGCACCGCCACGCCAGACGGGGCCGACGGCGTGGATGACCCAACGCGCCGGCAGGTTTCCTCCGCCGGTGACCACGGCCTGCCCGACCCCGCAGTGGCCGATCCGGTCGCACTCCTCCTGGATCGTGCGGCCGCCGCGCCTCCGGATTGCTCCGGCCACGCCGGAGCCGAGCTGGAGGCTCTGGTTGGCCGCGTTCACGATCGCGTCCACGCGCGCGAACGTGATGTCCATGAGGGCGACCTGGATCTGGACGGCCACCGGGGGAAACTCAGACGCCGAGGGTCTTGTGGATGGCTTCCGCGACCTGGAGGAATGCTTCGGTGACGGGGGACTTCGGCTCGGCCGCCACGATCGGAATCCCGGCGTCCCCTCCGACCGCGACCTTCGGGTCGATCGGGATCGCACCCAGAAAGGGAACGTTCAGCTTCTTCGCGGTCCGTTCTCCCCCGCCGTGCTTGAAGATCTCGTCTCGGTGCCCGCACTTCGGGCACACGTAGAACGACATGTTCTCGACGATACCGAGGACCGGGACGTTCACCTTCTGGAACATCGCCAGCCCCTTGCGGGCGTCGATCAACGCCACATCCTGGGGCGTCGTCACGATCACGGCGCCGGAGAGCTGGATCTTCTGCGTCAGTGTGAGCTGCGCGTCGCCCGTGCCCGGCGGCATGTCCACGACGAGGATGTCGAGCTTGCCCCACGCGACGTCGCCCAGGAACTGCTCGACCGCCTTCATGACCATGGGCCCGCGCCAGATCACCGGCTGGTCGGCGTCCATCAGGAAGCCCAGGGACATCACGCGGACGCCGAACCGCTCGATCGGGATGATCTGGTTCGCCTCGTTGATCGAGGGCTTCTCGTCGATGCCCATCATCATCTGCTGGGACGGACCGTAGATATCCGAGTCCATGAGCCCCACGCGCGCGCCCAGCCGCGACAGAGCGAGCGCGAGGTTGGCGGCGACCGTCGACTTGCCCACGCCGCCTTTCCCGGAGGCCACCGCGATCTTGAACCGCACCTCGGGGAGGAGGGCGGCGTCCGGGGGCGGAACGCCGACGGCCCCGCGGGGCGGCGGCGGCCCGGGCTCGCGCACGTCGAGCCGGATCGTCACGGCGTTCACGCCGGGCAGCGACCTCAGACGTTCGGTCGCGTCGCGCTGGATTTCCTCGGCGGCACGGGGCGAGGACGTCTGGACCTCCAGGCGGAAGGAGACGTTCCCGCCGCCCACCGTGAGGTCCTTGACGAACCCGAAGGAGACGATGTCGCGGGAGAGGCCGGGAAACCGGACGCTTTTCAGGGTCTCGAGGACCTTTTCTTCGGTGAGCTCGGTGGTGGCGGACATGGGTTCCTAAGGTATCAGCTATCGACGACCCATCCTTAGGCCACCGCGCGCTGCGCCTCGGCGCGCAAGGATTCCACCTCCGCGCGCGCCGCGCGCGTCACTTCCTCGCGATCGCGCACCGATCGCCCCGCGACCTCGATCGGCTCCCCGATCGACAGGACGACCGGTCCCGGCGTGATGAGGAGCGATCCCCTCCTCAAGACGCGAAAGGTGCCGGCCAGCGCCACGGGGAGGATCGGCAGGCCGGACTTGAGCGCCAGGTGCGCCGCGCCGCGCTTGAAGGGAAGCAGGTCGCCGTTCCTCGTGCGGGTCTCCTCCGGGAAGATGACGAGAGACCGGCCGCCCGAAAGGCGGTCGAGCGCCGCCTGGACGGTCTCGGTGCCGCGCGAGCGGTCCTCGCGATCGACGGGGATGAACCCGGCGGCCGCGATCGACCATCCGAGGACGGGCACGCGGAAAACGCTGCGTTTGGCCAGAAACCGGACCTGCATCGGCAGGTGCGCCAGGAGGACCAGGATGTCGCAGAAACTCTCGTGGTTCGACACGACCACGAAGCTCCGGCCGCGCTCCAGCCTCTCCGGATGGAGGACCCGGACGGACACGCCCGCGACCGCGAGGAGGGTGCGGGCCCACCCGCGGGCGAAGCGGAGGAACCAGTCGCCCCGGGGAGGCAACAGGGCGGCGAAAATCGCGGGCACTCCGAAGACGACGGTGGCGAGGGCGATGACCGGCCAGACGACGGCGGAGCGAATGGCCCGCATCGTCCCCGATTCTATTCGGGGAGGACCCGACGGCTCCCGCGGCACACGCGCAAGTTCCGGGCCTGGCGAGTTTTACAGCGGCGTGGATGCCAGTTAGAATCGCGCGCGAATCCCCGATGCCCCCGACGACCCAACAGACCGCCACGACGATCTTCTACCGGAACCTCCGGTGGCTGAAGTTCGTCGACCGTTTCGGGAAGCAGGGCGCGGCGATCCTCGAGTACCTGGGCGGCCTGGGGACGCTTCTCTCCCAGACCGTTCGCGCCGCGATTACGCGCCCGTTCTACGGGTCCGAGGTCGTCGCCCAGATGGACGAGCTCGGCGTCAAATCGCTCTCGATCACCGGGATCACGGCCTTCTCCGTCGGAATGGTGCTGGCGCTCCAGACTGCGTACGCACTCGCCGCCTTCGGAGGAAAGATGTTCATCGGTCAGGTCGTCGCCGTCTCGCTCGTCCGCGAGCTCGGACCGGTCCTGACGTCCCTGATGGTCGGAGGGCGCGTCGGCTCGGGGATCACGGCCGAGCTCGGCTCGATGACGGTGACCGAACAGGTGGATGCCCTCCGCTCGATGGCGATCTCGCCCGTTCGCCGCCTCGTGCTCCCGCGCGTCCTGGCCGTGGTCATCATGCTGCCGATCCTGACCGCGATCGCCGACGTGCTCGGTATCGTCGGCGGCCTCTTCATCGCGGTCGTCGACCTGCAGCTGACGCCGTCGGATTACCTGAACAGCATCTGGAACCACCTCGCCATCCAGGACATCACGAGCGGCATCGCGAAGACGGTCTTCTTCGGTCTCGAAATCGCGATCATCGGCTGCTACAACGGGCTCCAGGTCTCGGGCGGCGCCTCGTCCGTGGGCCAGGCGACGACGCGAACGGTCGTCCTCGCCTCGATCTCGATTCTCATCTCCGACTTCTTCCTGACGAAGCTCTTCCTCTCCATATGAAAGCCGAGCTCAAGCTCTCCCGGGAGTCCGGCCCCGCGCCCCTGGCGGAGGGCGACACGATCGTCGAGTTCGACAACGTCTACAAGGCGTACACGCGCCGCGAGGTACTCGCCGGAACGTCTCTGAAGATCCGCAAGGGCGAGGTGCTCTGCGTCCTCGGTCCGTCCGGAACGGGCAAGAGCGTCACCCTCCGCCACATCAACGGGCTCGAGCAGCCGGACAAGGGAGACATCCGGGTCTTCGGCGAGTCGGTCGTCGGCCTCACCGAGGAACAGCTCTCCCCCGTGCGCCGTCGCGTCGCGATGCTCTTCCAGGGGGGGGCCCTCTTCGACTCGATGAACGTCGAGCAGAACGTGGGGTTTCCGCTCGTCGAGCACACGGACAAGTCGAAGCAGGAGATCGCCGACCTCGTGGCGGAAAAACTCACGATGGTCGGGCTGCCCGGCACGCAGCGCAAGATGCCCTCCGAGCTGTCCGGGGGAATGCGCAAGCGGGTGGCGCTCGCCCGCTCGATCGCCCTCGAGCCCGAGATCATCATGTACGACGAGCCCACGACGGGGCTCGATCCTCTGACGTCGGAGAAGATCGCGCAGTTGATCGCCGACCTGAACGCGCGTCTGAAGATCACTTCGATCGCGGTCACGCACGACATCGTCGCCGCCCGCACGATCGCCGATCGGATCGCATTCCTCCACCAGGGACGGTTCCAGTTCGTGGGGACCTTCGACGAGGCGGCGCGCGGCGGTCACCCGGTTCTCCAGGAGTACTTCCGTTCCATGGGATTTCCGTGCGGGACCGGCCTCTACGCCGCGCCCGCCGGTGGAGGAACCTGATGGCGATCGAGTCCCCCGTCGGCCGGCGGTTTCGCGTCGGTCTCGTCGTCCTCATCGCGCTCGTCTTCCTGATGTTCGGCGTCCTCATGGTGGGGCGGCGCGCGCATCTCTTCACGGCGAAGCTCCCGTACCAGACGCGCTTCGAGTCGGCGGCCGGTCTCGTCCCGGGGAATCCGGTGCGGTTGAACGGCGTGACCGTCGGCAACGTCCTCGAAGTGAACCTCTCTCCCGACCCCGCGGACCAGAGCGTCCGCGTGGTCTATGAGGTCGACCGAAAGGTCGCCCCGCGGCTGCGGACGGGCACCCGGGCTTCCATCAAGACGATCGGCCTGCTCGGGGACAAGTACGTCGAGCTCGTCGGGGGACTCCCCTCGGAGCAGGTCATTCCCCCCGACGGGGAGATCACGGCGGCGAAAGGAGCCGGACTGGACGAGCTGCTCGCCGGGAGCGGTGACCTCCTCTCGGACCTGGGCGGCATCGCGCGATCTTTGAAGGCGATCCTCGAGAAGATGGAAAAGGGCGGGGTCGGACAGAACCTGAACGCGACACTCCTCTCCCTCTCCGAGGTTCTCGGGAAAATCAACCGGGGAGAGAGCCTGGCCGGGAAGCTCCTCGCCGACCGGCAGTACGGCGAGCAGACCGGGGCCTCGCTGTCGGCCGCGGTCACCTCGCTCCGCAACGTGTTCGGCAAGATCGAGAGAGACATGGCGAGCGGGACCGGGATGATCCCGGCTCTTCTCTCCGATCCGGAGGGAAAGAAAAAGGTCTACGACCTCGTCGACAAGCTCGGCGCCACGGCCTCGTCGCTGTCGGCCGCGACGGCGAGCCTGAACTCGGGACAGGGCACGCTGGCGACGCTGCTCCACAACGAGAAGTTTTCGACCGAGTTCACCGGGAATCTCCGGAATCTCTCCCGGCGGCTGGATTCCATCGCGCGCAAGCTCGACGAGGGACAGGGAACGGTCGGAAAGCTGATCAACGACCCGGCGATCTTCGACGCGGCGAACCACCTGGTCGTCGGCATCGACGAGTCGGCTCTGCTGCGTTGGCTGATCCGGAACCGGCAGCGATCGGGGATTCGGAAGAAGTACCGGGAGGCTCAGTCGCAAGCGCCTCCGGAGGATCTCCTCGAGGAGAACGACGCGCCGGCCGACCTGGTCGCTCCCCCCGCCGTGCCGGCGGCGACCCCGACCCCGACTCCTTGAAGCTGCTCGTCACGGGGGGCGCCGGCTTCATCGGCTCCCACTTGACCGGCCGCCGGCTCACGCGCGGGGACCGGGTGGTCGTGATCGACGACTTCAACGACTTCTACGATCCCGCGTTGAAGCGAAAAAACGTCCAGCCGTTTCTTCGAGAACCCGGCTTCCGGCTGGTCGAGGGGGACATCCGCGATCGCGCGCTCGTCGGCCGGACTTTCGCAGACGAACGGTTCGATGCGGTCGTCCACCTCGCGGCCCGCGCCGGCGTGCGCCCCTCGCTGACGCAGCCGGTTCTCTACGAGGAGGTCAACTGCGTTGCCACGCTCCACCTCCTGGAGGCGGCGGCGTCGCACGGCCGGCCCCTGTTTCTCTTTGCCTCCTCCTCCTCGGTGTACGGAATCAACTCCAAGCTTCCCTTTTCGGAAGAGGACCCGATCGATCGGCCGATCTCTCCCTACGCGACCACGAAGCGGGCCGGGGAGCTGCACGTCTTCACCGCCCACCACCTTCACGGCCTGCCGGCGTGGGCCCTCCGTTTCTTCACGGTCTACGGGCCCCGGCAGAGGCCCGAGATGGCGATCGCACGCTTCATCCGTTCGATGGAGCGCGGCGAGCCCATCCCGTTCTACGGCGACGGCAGCTCGCGCCGGGACTACACGTACATCGACGACATCGCCGACGGCGTGGAAGCCGCGCTCGAACGGGGAGCACCGGCGGGCGGTTTCGAGATCGTCAACCTCGGCGGCGCGCGCCCGGTGACGCTCTTGGAGCTCGTCGCCGCGATCGAGGCGGCCACGGGCCGGAAGGCGATCCTCGACCGCCAGCCCCCACAGCCGGGCGACGTCCCGGTCACGTATGCTTCCGTGGAAAAGGCCGAGCGTCTGCTCGGCTTCCGGGCGCGGGTTCCCCTGGCCGACGGGCTGCGCCGCACAGTGGATTGGTTTCGCGCGGACGGGGGGCGCGCGGCTTGAGCCGCGAACGCCGCAGTCGCCGCCGGGAACGGGAAAGGACGGCCGGGTGAAATGAACATCTGCGTCGTGGGGACGGGCTACGTCGGGCTCGTGACCGGAGCCTGTCTCGCCGACTTCGGAATGAACGTCGTCTGCGTCGACAAGGACGAGGCGAAAGTCGCAGCACTGAAGAAGGGACGCATTCCGATCTACGAGCCGGGGCTCGAGGAAATCGTGGCAAAGAACGAGCGCGCCGGCCGGCTCCGCTTCACGACGGATCTGAAGTCCAGCATCGAAGGGGCGCTCGCGATCTTCATCGCGGTGGGCACACCTCCCAACCCGGACGGCTCGCCGGACCTGACCTTCGTCCGCCAGGTGGCGGAGGCGATCGCCCTCCACATGAACGACTACAAGGTCGTCGTGACGAAGTCCACCGTTCCGACCGGGACCGGTCGGATGATCGAGGAGATCCTCCGATCGAACGACGGGAAGCGGGAGTTCTCGGTCGTGTCGAACCCCGAATTCCTGCGCGAGGGATCGGCGATCTCCGACTTCCTGCGCCCCGACCGCATCGTGATCGGAGCCTCCGACGCGCGTGCGATCGAGGTGATGAAGGAGATCTACAGCCCCCTCTTCCTGTCGGAGATTCCGTTCGTCATCACCGACGTGGCGTCGGCCGAGCTCATCAAGTACGCATCCAACGGTTTCCTCGCAGTGAAGATCTCGTTCATCAACGAGATCGCCCGCCTGTGCGAGGTGATGGGCGCCGACGTTCACGACGTCTCACGGGGGATGGGCCTCGACCGGAGAATCGGCTCGCGCTTTCTCCTCGCCGGTCCGGGATTCGGGGGGTCGTGCTTCCCCAAGGACACGTCTGCAGCCATCGATCTC
Source organism: Thermoanaerobaculia bacterium (assembly GCA_035457525.1). Classification (GTDB taxonomy): domain Bacteria; phylum Acidobacteriota; class Thermoanaerobaculia; order UBA5066; family Gp7-AA6; genus Gp7-AA6. Next base: position 13,954 of record DATIBN010000275.1, read on the forward strand.
GCCCGGCAGCACGGGGAGCGGTTCCGGATCATCGAGGCCGCCGTCCACGTGAACGCCGAGACCAAGAAACGGATGATCGACAAGATCGTGGGGGTCACGGGCCCCCTCGCCGGCCAGACCATCGCGGTCCTCGGCCTCTCGTTCAAGCCGGAGACCGACGACATCCGCGAGTCGCCGGCGCTCTCGGTCATCTCGGATCTGCTCGCGGCCGGGGCGTCGGTGCGGGCCTTCGATCCCGCCGCGATGGAGAACGCGCGTGCGCTCTTCCCGCAGCTCTATTACGCGCCGGACGTGTACGACTCCGCGCGTGGCGCCGACGCGCTCGTGATCGCGACCGAGTGGAACGAGTTCCGCGCTCTCGACTTCGCGAAGCTCGAGGGCCTGATGAAGTCGAAGACGGTCGTCGACCTGCGCAACGTCTACGAGCCCAGGGAGCTTCGCGCCGCCGGCTGGAAGTACGCCGGCGTGGGCCGTCAGTGACCCGGTGAGAGTCCTCGTCACCGGCGCCGCCGGGTTCCTCGGCAGTCACTTGAGCGACCGGCTGCTGAACGAGGGCCACGCCGTGGTGGCGATGGACAACTTCGTGACCGGCAACCCGCGCAACATCGCTCACCTGGAGGGCGACCGCCGGTTTCACTTCGTCGAGCACGACGTCACGAAATTCATTTCGGTGGAAGGGGACATCGATGCGGTTCTGCACTTCGCTTCCCCCGCCTCGCCGATCGACTACCTGGAGCTCCCCATCCAGACCCTGAAGGTCGGCTCTCTCGGGACGCACAACGCGCTGGGGCTCGCCCTCGCGAAAGGCGCACGGTTTCTCCTCGCGTCGACGTCCGAGGTCTACGGGGATCCGCTCGTGCACCCGCAGCCCGAGACCTACTGGGGCAACGTGAACCCCATCGGTCCGCGGGGCGTGTACGACGAGGCGAAGCGGTTCGCCGAAGCGATGACCATGGCCTATCACCGCGCGCACGGAGTGCAGACGCGGATCGTCCGGATCTTCAACACCTACGGGGAGCGGATGCGTCTCCGCGACGGGCGCGTCGTTCCCGCGCTCATCGGGCAGGCGCTCGCCGGCGATCCCATGACGGTCTTCGGGGATGGATCGCAGACCCGGTCGTTCTGCTACGTCTCCGACCTGATCGACGGGATCTACCGGCTCCTGCTCTCGGAGGAGACCTCTCCGGTGAACATCGGCAATCCGGCGGAGCTGACGGTGCTCGAGTTCGCGCGGACGATCCGCCGCCTGACGGGGACCTCGAGCGAGATCGTGTTCCGCCCGCTGCCCGTGGACGACCCGAAGGTCCGGCAGCCCGACATCACGCGGGCGCGGACGAGGCTCGGGTGGGAGCCGAAGGTGCCCCTGGAAGAGGGACTGCTCCGCACGATCGAGTACTTCCGGCGGCTGACCTGAGCGTCGAGGGTCAAGGCAGGACGGCGGCGTCGCCGCCATCGTCGCCGATCGCCTCGACCGGGCACGAGTCCATCGCCTCCTGGCACTGCGCCTCCTCTTCCGGGCTGGCGGGCTGGCGGTAGACGTAGGAATAGCCCCGGTCCTCGCTGCGCTGGAAGTTCGCGGGCGCCGTCACGCGGCAGACGTCGCAGTCGATGCACTGGGAGTCCACGTAATACCGTCCGGAGACGTTTTCGGACAGTTTGTCCCGGGGATCGGCCATATCGGAGACGGGATTATCTCGCGCCGGGCCACGCTCAGAATTCGGTGAAGATCCTCCCTCGCGTTTTTCGCGAGGCTAGACTTCGTCGGTGGTTTCTCGAATCGGTTGTCTGCTGCTCCTCGTCGCGGTCGCAGCCGGCTGCAGCGAGGAGGCTCTGCCCGAAGCCGACGCGCACGGGGGCGATCTCGCCGCCGGGCAGGTGATCTACGAGCGCAAGTGTGCGCGGTGCCACAACGCCAACGGCGACGGCCAGACACCGGTTGCCGGCCGGTTTCCCTACGCGAACCTCGTCGACCGGGTCTGGCGCTCGGATGGAACCGCCGAGTCGATCGAGCGGCAGATCCGCCGGGGGCGGGACCCGATGCCCTCCTTCGAGCGAAAGCTCACCGACGAGCAGATCCGTCAGACCGTGGAGTACGTTCTCGAGCTCACCGGTGAACGAAAGAAGGCGGCGCGTTGACGCGGCGGCGCATCCCGCTCTTCCCCCTTCCGGGCGTCGTGCTCTTTCCGGGCGCGCTCCTGCCCCTGCACGTCTTCGAGCCGCGTTATCGCGTCATGGTCGCCGACGCCCTCTCGGGCGACCGCACGATCGGCATGGCGATGATGAAGCCAGGATGGGAGCACGGCGGGGAGACCCCCGCGATCTTCCCCATCGGAGGCGCGGGGCGGATCGTCGACTCGGAAGAGCTTCCCGACGGCCGCTACGACATCGTTCTCGAGGGGGAATTCCGGTATCGGGTCCTCGGCGAGAGCGCGCCCGCGCCCTACCGCATCGCGAGCGTCGAGGAGGTCGAGTCCGTCCCCTTCGCGAGCGAAGCGGAAGCGCAGCGGGTCTCGCAGGAGGCGACGTCCCTCTTCCGTGAGGTCGCCGCGCCGATGGAGCTTCCCCCCCTGCCCGACGGACCGCTCTCCCCCGAGCACCTCGGGTTCCAGCTCGCGCTCCGGCTGCGCTACGAGCCCGCCGAACTCCAGGCGCTGCTCGAGATGGACTCGATTCCGGCGCGTCTCGTCACCGCCGTCCGCCGGATGCGGGAGTGGCAGAGCCGGATCCGGTTCCTGTCCCCCTACCGGCGCGAGGTGGATCCGGGGCGGAACTGACCCACGCAGTGGGTCATCCTGAGCAAAGCGAAGGATCTCTGACTTGTAGCGGAGAGATCCTTCGTCGCTTCGCTCCTCAGGATGACAAGGCGTCGCGTCAGCGGCTCGCGTTGAGCGCTCTTTCGTGCGCCCAGCTCCGGATCGCCTTGATCTGCTCCTCCATCGTCACCGACAGAGGCACCGTCGACGAGATCATGCGGTACAGGTCGTCCTCGCCGACCTCGCGCTTTTCGGCATAGGCATCCACGACGGCGGAGACCACGGCCTGCTCGATTTCCGCTCCGTTCCAGCCGGCCGTCGCCTTCGCGAGGAACACGAGGTCCAGGCGGGCGACGTCGCAGTGGTTCTTCACCAGGTGGATGCGGAAGATCTGCTTGCGCTCCTCCTCGGTCGGCAGGTCGACGAAGAACACCTGGTCGAAGCGCCCCTTCCGGATGATCTCGGCGGGCAGCAGGTGGATCCGGTTCGCCGTCGCCGCCACGAACACGAGGGCGCTCTTCTCCTGCATCCAGGTGAGGAACCCCGAGAAGATGCGCGACATCGAGGCGTCCTGCCCGTCGCGATACCCGCCGACGCCCATCTCGATCTCGTCGATCCACAGGACGGCGGGCGACACCGCCTCGACCGACCGGAGGGCCTTCAGAAACGTCGCCTCCGGGTTGTCCGTCCCGAAAATCGCGTTCATGTCGAGACGGAAAAGCGGGAGATTCCACTCGGTGGAGATCGTCTTCACGCAGAGGCTCTTTCCGCATCCCGAGATACCCATGAGGAGGATGCCGCGCGGGATCGGGATCCCGGCGTCCAGCGCCTCGCGGGAGAACAGCTTCTGGCGCTTGTGGAGCCAGGCCTTCAGGACGTCGTAACCGCCGACGTCGTCGAGCGAGACGCGCGGGGGCACGAACTCGAGCACCCCCTCCTTGCGCGACATCTGTTCTTTCTCGGCGAGGATCTCGCGGAACGCTTCCTCGTCGAATGCCTGCCGCTGGGCGAACGTCTTCGAGAGGACGTGACCGATCTCGTCGGCGGTCAACCCGCGGAGCGCGAGCGCGAGGCGCTTCACCTCGGTGTCGCTCATCGCATCCGGCGCGAGTCTGCGTTTCAGGTTGGAGTCGAGCATCCGGGCGATCTCCCCCTCGTCCGGCAGCTCGTACTCGATGACGTAGACCTCTTTCTTCGCGTCTTCCGGGATCACGAGCCGCGGTGAGACGAGCAGGACGTGGCGGCCCTTGTCCTTCAAACCGCGGTAGATGTCGCGCAGCCTCCGCACGATCTCCGGCCGGCCGTCCGCCGCGCCCGGGAAGTCCTTCATCACGTAGAAGCCCTTGCCTTCCAGCCCCAGGATGGCTTCGAGGGCGGCCAGCGGATCGTTCGTGGCGGGCACCGGCCGGCCGTCCACCGACAGGCCGTCCACCACGGACCAGACGCCGTACGCCGCCGGCTCGCCATAGAAGGTCTTCGCCAGGTGCTGGGCCAGACGCTCGACCCGCGCCTCCTCCCAGGACTGCACGTACAGGAGCGGATGACCGCCGACGAGCGCGCGGCGGATGCGCTCCATGGCCTTCGGCGGGGCGGGAACGACCGGGTTCATCAAAGCGATTGTAACCGGCGGAAAAGAACTGAAGCGGGCGCCGGTCCGCAGGACCTGTCCCCGCGCCGTCTTCGACGTCCGGCGGTTACAATCGCGCGACGCATGGCGAACCCCGAACATCTCCGGCAGGTCGCGACAGCGGACTGGAACGACTGGCGCGCGCAGAACCCCGGCGTGACCCCCGACCTGACCGGGGCAAACCTCTCGGGAAAGGACCTTTCGGGGAAGGACCTGCGCCGCGCCGACCTGACCCGCGCCGACCTTTCGGGCGCGACGCTCGCCGGGACGGACTTCTCGCGAGCCATGCTCCAGATGAGCCGGCTCGAAGGCGCTTCCGCGCCCGGCGCGATCTTCGAGCAGTGCGACATGGATTTCCTGGATCTGACGGGCATCTTCCTGGCGGGCGCCCGCCTGCGCTCCGCCTCGCTCCAGAGTTGCATGCTCCTGAACGCGAACCTCGCCGGCGCCGACCTCACGCTCGTGAAGCTCGAAGGGTCGGACCTAAACAACGCGAACCTCGCGGGCGCGACGCTGTGCGACGTGAACTTCCGGGGAGTGAAGATCTACGGCGCACACTTCGACGGAGCGGATCTTTCCCGCTCCTTCTTCGAAGGGGTCGCCGCGCCCCAGGGGTCCTTTCCGAACGCGAACTTCGCGCGGGCGAACCTCAAATCCGCCGATTTCACGGGCGCGGACCTGCGCCGCGCGAAGTTCGTCGGAGCAGTGATGCGCCAGGCCGCGTTGAACGGCGCGGACTGTGAGCGCGCGGACTTCGCCGAGGCCGACATGGAGCTGGTTTCGGCCGTCGAGGCGAACTTCAGCGGAGCGCAGTTCGACCGCGCGCGGCTCCGCAAGGCCGACCTCCGCTCGGCGCTCTTCCTGGACGCCGGCGGAGAGGACGTCAGTTTCGCCGAAGCCAAGCTCGTGCAGGTGGACCTCCGCACGGCCCGCTTCGAGCGGGCCAACTTCCGCAGCGCCGACCTGTCGAAGGCGGTCCTGCGGCGCGTGAACCTCAAACCGTACTCGTTCGCCGGGGCCAAGTTCGCGCAGACGGACGCGTCGGAGGCGCAAGCCGAGGGCGTGGATTTCTCGAGGGCGGACCTGTCCTTCGGGAACTTCCGCCAGGCGAACCTGAAGCGCGCGAACCTGTCGCACGTTCTCGCGTTCGAAGCAGACCTGTCCGGCACCCTGCTCATCGGAGCGAACTTCCTCGGCGCCAACCTCGAGGAGGCGGACTTCCGTTTCGCCCGCGCGATCGGCGCCGACTTCACGAGAGCGCGCCTCTCCGGAGCGGACTTCGGCAACGCCGACCTCTCCGAGGCGAAATTCAAGAAGACGAGCTTCTGGGGCGCGTCGGCGCGGCGCGCCAAGCTCCCCGGCGGCGCGGGAGTCCTCTTCTCGGTCTCGACGCTGTTCTCGAAAGCCAAGGAGAAGCAGGAGAAGGTGGACGACAAGAAGGAGAGGGCGCGCCAGAAGAGGATCGAAGAGCTCGCGGCGAAGGCGGAAAAGAAGCCACCGCACGTGTCCGGCAAAAGATAAGCGGGGTCAGGTCTTCACTGATCGCCGACCCGGTCGTTATGCCGTGATGGTCTTGCCACTTTGCGGGAGCAAAGTGGCAAGTGGAGACCTGACCCCGTATGTGGCAAGTGGAGACCTGACCCCCGGTTCTCTACTTCTTCGTCGGCGTCTTTCCCGGCGTCGGCGGTGGAGTCGCCGCGGCCTTTTCGATCGCGGCCTTCAGCTTCTCGACCGTCGAACGGGCGATGGCGAAACCTCCGGGCCGGCTCGACACGACCGCCGCAAACTCGCCCCGCAGCGGATGGAGGGCGACCTTCCAGGGGGGGCCCGCCGCCATCCGGACCTCGATCTCCAGCTCGGGCCTCCGGCCGGCGAGCGCCCCGACCGACGCGTCGTCCACGAAGGACGTGCTTTCCGCGTCGAGGATCGCCGTCATGAGGTCGTCGGTGGCGGCCGCGAGAACGGGGTGGCCGTCGGCGCTCCATCCCGCCTGCTGGCGCGCGAAGACGCGGCGCCTTCCATCCGCCGTCGCCGTGATTCCCTGCACGTCGGAGCGCTCGAAGCGGACGAGCCGCCTGTCGCGGAACGCGACGGCCTCCTTCGACAGGTCTTCGAGCAGCGAGTTCGACAGGGTGAACACCTGTCCCTCGTGGGCGGCGTAGACGTCGTTCCCGTCCGAGCGCGTCGATCCGAGGTCGAGGGAGCGCTTCGCGCCCTTCGAGTCGGTCAACGTGACGCGGTAGATCGGTGGAGAAAGGCCCAGGGCGGCGAGATCCGCCGACTGCGCGCGCGGTACGAACTCGGTCACGCGCAGCGCCGCGATGTCGTTCGCGAGCCGATCCGCCGCGTCGCGGTCGGCGAGGTCGGCGATCGGCTGCTCCAGCCACCAGACGCCGCTCTTCCGGGCGAGCGCGAAGCGGCCGCGGCCGCGCACGACGTCGATGGCGGCAACGTCCGAAGATGACCCGCCGAAGACATCCTTGCTCTTGAAATCGTCCACGGGCTTTCGGACCGAGGTGGCGAGGCTCGCCGGCACGAACAGGATTCGGGTGCTTCCCGCGGCGCGCGCGGCAGAGAGCTCGGTCCCGGGGATGTCGAGCCCGAACTCGAGGGTGCGCGACTGCTTCTTCCCCTCCTTTTTCGGGTCCTTCCACGTGAACGTCGCCTTCGCCGACGGTTTCGCGAGCCCGTAGGCTTCCCCGTTACCTTCCGTGGTCGCCTCGCCGCTCGGCTTCTTCAAGTCCGCGAGCGCCGTCGCAAGGTCGGAAACGGCGAAGGAGTCGGCAGGGTATGCCTCCGGTTTCCGAAGCCTCCACGAATCTCCGGTCCGGGCGAACTCGACGGTCTCGCCTCCGCGCTCGAGGACGATCGAGTCCACCTGGTCCTCCGGGAGATCCCAGTAGAGGTCTCCTTTCTGTTCCCTCTCGGAGGTGGTCGGCAGCTTCCGCTCGATCAAGAAGATGAACGCAAACAGCGCGACGACGACCCCGGTCAGGATGAGCAGCTTGCGGGAGGACATCGGCTTTCGTTTCCCGCGTCAGTCGCGCCGGCGGTACCAGACCCACACGCCGAGCAGAATGGCGAGCGCCGGGAGCCCGACGACCGAAAAGAGGCCGATGCGGCGCACCTGCGACTGCGTCAGTGACAGCGACGCCTGCTCCGGCGTCTTCGGAGCGATGCCGATCTGTTTCTCCGACCCGGTCAGCCAGTGAATCGAGTTCAGCAGGAAGTTGGCGTTCCCGGCGTTGCCGAGTGCACCGTTCGCCGCGAACCGGGAGTTGCCGACGGCCACGAGCTTCCCCTTCTTCGCCGCGGTCGCCGTCTTCTCTTCTTCCACGGGGCCGGACGCGACCGCCAGCCCGACGGGGCCCGGCGTGTCCTGCGGGTCCTTCTTGATCTGCTCTTCGAGGTTTGCGAGCGAAGTCTCGCCCCAGCCGTCCGCCGACGTCTGAACGAGCACGGTGGGCGCCGTCGGCCCCGCCGCGGCGGGGTCCGCCTTCCGGACGGAGCGCGCGAGCGGGAGGATCACGGGAAGGCTCTCGTCGGACAGCGCCCGCACGATCGAGTGGCTCCCGTAGTGGTTCGCGAAAACCGTTTCCGCGCCCACGAGCGGGAGAGCGTTGGCCGGGTCGACCACGATGTCGTTGCCGAGCGCGACTCCATTCGCGGCGAGGACGCGCGCGAGGCCATAGTCCGCCGGGGGTGAGCCGGGCGCGGGCAGCACCGGGTCGAGGAGGAGCAGGACCCGACCCCCCGCCGCCAGGTATTTCTCGAGCGCGCCCACCTCCGGCTCGAGGAACGCGGTGCGCGGCCCGGCCACGACAACCGCGTCCGCGTCCGCCGGCACGGCGTCCTTGCCGAGCGAGTCCCACTTCGCGACGACCAGGTTGTCGCGCTCGAGCATCTGCTTCGCGTCGGACAGACCGCGGCCGCGTTCGGCCGAGTCGGTCGAGGCCTCGCCGTGGCCCGCCGAGAAGTAGACCTTCGGGGTCCGGGCCTCCGTGACGGCGAGGATCGCCGACGTGAACGCCTCCTCCCCCTTGAAGGCCTTGATCTCCGGAGCGCCGCGCCCCCCCATCGCGTTCTCGAAGTCGTAGTCGGCGAGCTTGTCCTCCTCGACGTATTTCTTGCGGTCGCCGGATCGGAAGACCACGGTGGACTGCCGGATCCCGAACTCCCGCACGAGGGCCTCGGCGCGCGCCGGGTTGCGCTTGGGATCGAGATCCTCGACCTCGATTTTCGGTGAAAGCGCACGGTACCGGGCGAGGAGCTCGGAGACCGGGGCCCAGAGCCGCGAATCGCGATCCATGAAAACCGTGATCCGGACCGGCTTCGTCAGCCCGCCCACGAGCTTCCGGGTCGTCGGCGACAGGCTGTAGAGCCGCGTCTTCGTCCAGTCGCCGCGCGACCAGTGACGCGACCCGAGCCAGTTGACGCCCACGAGAAGCGCCACACCGAGAGCGATCGCGGCCGCCGAGGTTCCGGCCCGTGCCGCGCGGTTGCGGTTCACGGGCTCTCCTTCTTCGCCGTGAGCGACACGGTCGTCAGGAAGAGGAAGAACGCGGTCGCCGAGAGGTAGTAGACGACCCGCCGGGTGTCCACGACCCCGCGGGAGAACTCCTCCATGTGATCCCAGAGGTTGAAGTAGCCGAACGTCTCGCGTTTTCCCGGATCGTTCGACAGGGTCTCGAGCAGCCCTGCCGAGAACACCGGGATCAACATGGCGAAACCGAGGATCGCGGCGACGATCTGGTTCTTCGTCAGGGTCGAAGCGAAGATTCCGATCGAGAGGAAGTACGCGCCGATCATGGCGATCGCCAGGTAACCGGCGCCGACGGGACCGAGGTCGATCGGAGTCTGCGACCGCAGGATCCAGACGTAGACGAGCGTCGGCGCCCAGAGCGTCAGGAAGAACCCGAGCGCCCCGACGAACTTCCCGAGCACGACGGTCGTCTCGGAAACCGGAGAGGTCAGCAGGGTTTCGATCGTCCCGGCCTTCCGCTCCTCGGCGAAGAGGCGCATCGTGATGATCGGCACGACGAAGAGGTTGAAGATCCAGAAGTACGTGTTGGTGAAAAGGAACGGAAGCGCCTGGCCCTTCGGCGCGCCGGGCGTGTTCAGAAACGCGATGATCGCCGCGAAGATCATGCCGTTCATGACGAGGAAGGCCGCGAGGATCACGTAGGCGAGGGGCGAGAGGAAATACGCGCGCCACTCCCGCCCCACGATCGCGAGGAAGCGCCTCACGACGGCTCTCCGGCGGGAGATTCAGCCGCGCCCTCCACCGGCTCTGCCGCCTCGCCGCCCGCCTCGTCGTGCCGCATCAGTCGCACGAACACGTCTTCGAGTGAAAGGGATTCGCGGAGGAGCTCGCGCATGACCCAGCCGTGCGCGACGGCCGAGCGAAAGACCTCTTCGCGGGGATCGGTGCCCGTCGCGCACTCCATCCGCACGCGCGTCTCGCCGTCGACGTTCTCCTGGGTCACCGAAACGACTCCCGTGATCGACGAGAGCTCGGGGCTGGCGTCGACGCTCCCGGCGAACGACGCGCGGACGACCGGCGCCGCGGCCATCCGGGCGCGGAGCTCCCCCGCAGTCCCATCTGCCACTATCCGTCCGCGGTCGATGACGAGCACGCGATCGCAGACTGCATCGACGTCCGGGAGGAAGTGGGTCGAGAGGAGCACGGCGCGCTCCCGCCCGAGGCGGCGGATCGTCTCCCGGATCCGGATGACCTGCGTGGGATCGAGGCCGACTGTCGGCTCGTCTAAGATCAGGACCGGCGGCTGGTGAACGAGCGCGCCGGCGAGCGCCGTCCGCTGGCGGTATCCGCGCGAGAGGTTTTCCACCTTGCGGCCGGCGACCTCCTCGAGAAGGCAGCTCCCGATCGCCTCGTCGACGCGCTTACCGACGTCGGCTCCGCGGAGTCCCTCGAGCCGGGCGCGGTACGCCAGGTACTCCCGGACGCGCATCTCCGGATAGAGAGCCGCGGACTCGGGCAGATAGCCCAGGTGGGCGCGGGCTTCCATCGAGTGGGTCACAACGTCGAACCCCGCGACGCGGGCGGTCCCGGCCGACGGCGGCAGAAAACCGGTGAGGCAGCGCATCGCCGTCGTTTTTCCGGCGCCGTTCGGCCCCAGAAAGCCGACGATTTCTCCGGGCTCGACCCGGAAGGTCACGTCCGAGACCGCCACGCGTCCCGGGAAACTCTTGGTGAGGTGCTCGACTTCGATCATTCAGACGCTAAAAAAGCGCGCGAAATCTAGCATGTATTCCCGGGAAAGTTCTTGAGCCGCGGACCATTAGCGGTTCGCTAAGATGAACGCCACATGATCGCCGTCCGCGGCGTCTCGAAGTCCTATGGCCGCTTCGGGCGCCGGGTGCAGGCGCTCACGGGGGTCGACCTCGCCGTCGCGCGCGGAGAGACGCTCGGCCTGATCGGACCCAACGGCGCGGGCAAGACGACTCTCCTGACCTGCCTGCTCGGGTTCCTGCGACCGGACTCCGGGACCATCGCCGTCGACGGCCTCGCCCCGGACGACCTCGCGGTCCGGGCGCGGACCGGCTACCTGCCGGAGAGGCTCGGGTTCGACCGGGAGCTGCCGGGGCGGGCGTTTCTCGAGCACCACTGGCGGCTGGCCGGCGGGGATCCGGCGCGCGCCGACGCCGAGACCGAGCGCGCGGCCGACCGGGTGGGGCTCGACCGGGAGGCCCTGAAGCGGCCTCTGCGTGGCTATTCGCGCGGGATGCTCCAGCGGATCGGGCTCGCCCAGGCGCTCCTGCGCGATCCCGACCTCCTGTTCTTGGACGAGCCGGCCTCGGGCACCGATCCGCGCGGCGTTGCTCTCGTCCGCGAGCGCATCCTCGAAGCCAAGGCGCGCGGCGCGACCATCGTCCTGAACTCCCACCAGCTCCCGGAGGTCGAGAGGGTCTGCGACCGGATTGTGTTCATCGATCAGGGCCGTTTGACGAAGAGCGAAACGCTGAAGGGCGCGTCGGCGACCCGGCGCCGCGGAGTGATCCGCGTGGACGCCGGACGGCTCGTCGAGGCGGCCGCCGCTCTGTCGACGGAGGGACTCGCCGCCGACGCGGAACCCGAGGGGTGGCTCCGCTTCCCGCTCGCTTCCGACGACGAAATGGTGCGGGCCATCCGCGCGATCGTCCTCGCGGGCGTGGCGGTCTACGAGGCGAGGGTCTCGGCCGAGCTCGAAGAGCTCTTCGAGAAGAACGCATGAGCGAGATGGTCCGCCGTTTCGTGCGGCAGAAGTTCGGATCGGGCGGCCTGGTCGCGGCGCTCGCGGTCCTCGCGCTGCTCGAGGTCCTGGGCCTCGTCTCGCGCGGCGCCGACCGGGGGCTCGGCATGGCGAACTGGGCGATTCTCGTGGTCGCCGCGGGCTCGGTCTCGCGGGACGTGTCGAGCGGCGCCCTGCAGATGATCCTCTCGAGGCCGATCCGGCGGACCGAGTACCTCTTCGGACGCTACTTCGGGATCCTCGCGGCGTACGCGCTGTTCCTCGTGGTCACGTGCCTCCTGACGCTGCTCGTCGCCGCGGTGATGCCGGCCGGGACGCGACCCGCGGCGGCCGATCTCTCCGCGGGCACGCTCGCCGTGGCAGCGGGAGGCGCATTTCTGTCCGGCGCCCTCCAGGCTTCGATACTCCTCTTCTTCTCCACGTTCCTGCCGGGCATCGCGGACCTGCTCGGACTCCTGCTCGTCTACCTCGTCCTGAACCTCCCGCAGATGGCGTCCGCCCCCTGGCTGCGCAACGCCGCCGAGCGGGCGCGTGAGAACATGCTGCCGGCGGTCGAGTGGAACGAGGTCCTCCGGGGTCACGGGGTCCTCGGGGCGGCGACCGGCCGATGGGTGTTCGCGTTGACCGTCTACCTCGCGATGGCGGCGGTCGTTTTCAGTCGGAGGGAGCTGCCCTATGGACAGGAGTGAGTCGCCCGAAGCCGTGCCGGCGGTCGCGATCGCTCCGACGCCTCCGGCGGCGGCAACGACGCGCGCCGGATCGCAGTCGAGGATCTCGTCGGTCCTTCTCCTCGTCCTCATCGCGGCGGCCCTCTTCCGGATCGTGACGACCGTGATGGACCGGGGGCAGGAGGCAACGGCGGTCGGCCTCATCCGCTGGACGGAGGCCCGGTCGGCGGCGGCGGCGGCGCGATCCGCCGGGAAACCGATCCTGTACGACTTCACGGCCGAATGGTGCGGTCCCTGCAAGATGCTCGACGCCGACGGCTGGGCCGATGCGAAGGTCGCGGCGTTCGTCAACGAATCGTTCGTCCCCGCGCGGGTGGTCGACCGCGCCCGCGAGGACGGCCGCAATCCCTCCTGGATCGACGACCTCCAGCAACGATATGGCGTCAACGCCTTCCCGACCCTCGTCGTCGCGGCGCCCGACGGCCGGCAGATCGCGGTCGCGCAGGGCTACTCCGGGAAACAGAAGCTGACCGAGTTCCTCGAGGGCGCGCGCGGGTCGGCGAATCTCCCCGTCCGCCGCTAGCTAGACGGGGCGGGGTCCCCCGGCGCGTTCCCGCCGCTCCTCCGGCGTCGGCGCCGGCGGCGTGCGCTCCGCCAGGAACTTCCCGGTCAGGCTCCCGGGTGACCGCCGGACGTCGTCGGGCGACCCTTCGGCGACGATGCGTCCGCCGGCGTCCCCGCCCCCGGGTCCGAGGTCGATCAACCAGTCGGAGGCGGCGAGGAACTCGAGGTGGTGCTCGACCGCGACCACGGAATGTCCCCGCGTGATCAGTCGGCGGAACGTCCCCAGAAGACGATCGACGTCGGACGCGTGAAGGCCCGTCGTCGGCTCGTCGAAAAGGAACAGCACTCCGCGCGAGGTCGCCGGCCGGATCTCGAGAAACGACGCGAGCTTCAGGCGCTGAGCCTCGCCGCCCGAGAGCGTCGCCGTGGGCTGCCCGAGCGGGAGGTAGCCGAGGCCGGCCTCGTGCAGCGGCGTCAGCCGGCGCACGATCGCGGGCTCGTCCGAGAAGAAGGCCATGGCTTCGTCGACCGTCATCGCGAGCACGTCTCCGATGTTCTTGCCGCGGTGGCGCACGGCCAGGACCCGCCCCTGGAACCGCCGTCCGTCGCAGGCGTCGCAGCGGACCGTGACGTCCGCGAGAAACTGCATGTCGATCGTCTGCCATCCCGTGCCTTTGCAGACCTCGCACCGTCCTCCCGACGAGTTGAAGGAGAAATCCCGCGCCGTGATCCGGCGCGAGACCGCGCGCGCCGTCCGGGCGAAGACCTGCCGGATCTCGTCCCACGCCTTCGTGTAGGTCACGGGGTTCGAGCGCGCCGAGCGGCCGAGCGGGCTCTGGTCGACGAGCAGGACGTCCGAGACGAGGTCGAACCCGTCGATCCGGTCGTGGCGGCCGACGTCGAGCTGGACGGTCCCCTTGAACCGCCGGGCGTACGCGTTGTGAAGGACGTCGCGCACGAGGGTCGACTTCCCCGAGCCCGAGACTCCGGAAACCGACACGAGCCGACCCAGCGGAAAGCGCACCGTCAGGTTCTTCAGGTTGTGCTCCCGGGCGCCGACGACGGTGACCGCGCCTTCCGCCCGGCGGAATGCGACGAGGCGCCCGCCGCGCGCCCGCGGCGGCGTTTCGGCCCTCGCGTCCGACGCGTCCGCGGCTCCCCCCCGTGCCGCGAGGCCCCGACGCCGGAGCAGGGCGCCGGTCGCCGACGCGCGCACCCGCGCGAGAGCCCGCGGGGTCCCCTCGAACAGGAGCTCCCCTCCCCGGCTGCCCGCGCCGGGGCCGAGGTCGATCACGTGATCGGCCGCCTCGATCACCTCCGGATCGTGCTCGACGACCACGACCGTGTTCCCCCGGTCGGCGAGGCGACGCAAGATCGCGAGTAGCCGGCGGGTGTCCACCGCATGGAGCCCGATCGTCGGCTCGTCCAGCACGTAGAGCGTGCCGGTCAGGGAGCCGCCGAGCGCGGACGCGAGCCCGATTCGCTGGGCCTCCCCGCCCGACAGGGTCCGCGCGGCGCGCGAGAGGGTCAGGTACTCGAGCCCGACGTCGTTCATGTACCGGACGCGCGCCCGGATCTCTGCGACGACCGATCCCAGGCGCTCCTCCTCGACCGGCGAGAGCGACAGCTCGTCGAACCAGGTCTTCAAGTCCTTCAGCGAGAGGTCGGCGAGCTCGGCGATCGTGCGGCCGCGGAACCGCACGCAGAGGGTGGCGGTCCCGAGCCGGGCGCCCCGGCATTCCGGGCACAGCCGATAGGCCCGGTACCGGGCGAGGAGGACGCGGACGTGGATCTTGTACCGCTTCGTCTCCAGCCACTCGAAGAAGCCGTTCACGCCGTAGAACTCGCCGCGCCCCTTGATGAGGATCTCGCGCTCGTGCGCGGTGAGCCTTTCGACGGGGACGTCGGTCCGGACCGAGTAGCGCCGGCAGGCCCGGAACAGGTCGTCGTACGCCGATTCGTACGCCGGCGTGTTCCAGGCGGCGACCGGCCGCTCGTCGAGGCACAGAGCCGGATCGGGGATCACCTTCTCGAGATCGACGCCGATGATCCGCCCGAACCCCTGACAGGTCGGGCAGGCTCCGAGCGGCGAGTTGAACGCGAAGAGCGGCGGGGTCGGGTCTCGGAAGTCGCATCCGCAGCCGGGACAGTGGAGGCCCCGCCGGAACGTCCGCGTCCCGTGCTCCGTCCGCGCGAGCAGGCATCCCGCCATGGCGAAGGCGGCCTCGACGGCGGCGCCGATTTCCGGCCGCGACTCCTCCCGGACGACGAAACGCCCGACGACGACGGCGAGCCGGCCGTCCGGGTCGAGAAGGCCCCGAAGCTCCCCCGGATCGTCGGGGATCTCGACGGTCTCCCCGGCCGCGGTGAGGGCGCGGAAGAAGCCGGCGCGCTTCAGCTCGGCGATGCGCAGCGCTCCCTCGCGCTCCCGCCGGCGACGTCCCCACCGTTTCTCGGGTTGCCCGGCGGAGGTCCAATCGACCGGCGCGGCGAGCACGACCCGCGATCCCTCTTCCGAGGCGGCGAGCTCTTCGACGGCCCGGTCCACCCCGCCCGGGACCGCCGCGAGGCTGCAATCCGGGCAGAAAGTCGTCCCGCCGTGCGCGAACAGGAGCCGGAGCGAGTCGTAGATCTCGGTCTGCGTTCCGACGGTCGATCGGGCGTTGCGAACTCCGTTCTTCTGCTCGAGCGCGATCGCCGGCGGCACCGGCTCGATCGAGTCCACGTCCGGCCGGTCGAGGCGCTCGAGGAACTGACGGGCATAGGTCGAGAGCGATTCCGCGTACCGGCGCTGCCCCTCCGCGTAGAGCGTGTCGAAGGCGAGCGACGACTTGCCGGAGCCCGAGACGCCGGTGACGACGGTGAGCCGGGAGAGCGGGATTCCAACCGAGATGTCCTTCAGGTTGTGGGTCCGCGCGCCGAGGATGCGGATCACCGAAGAGGGGCGAGTGCCACGTTTCACGAACCGATCAATTTATCAGATCGGTCGCCGATCTCAGTCGCCCGGCCGCTGCGTCTCTTCCTCCACCTCGCCTTCCGGGAATTCCTCGGGCGGCGGAGTCGGGTACGGCAGAGGCTCCTCCCAGTACCAGCCCTGGTGCATCGGGCACAGCTCCGTGGGCGCGGTGCCCGTGATGAACACCTCGGTCATCCTTCGCGGACATCCGGAAGCGAAGAGGTATCCGGTGTCCGGATCGATTTCCGCGGTGACGACGTCCGACGGAACCGGGAAGCTCTCGGCGAACAGCTGGGGCGGCAACGAGCGGGAGAACTCCGCGAAAATGGGCACGGCGGCCTGCGATCCGGAAAGGTTCAAGCCGCGGTTGTCGTCGTAGCCGACCCAGATCGTCGCGAGAAAGCGCGGCGAAAACCCCACGAACCACGCGTCGCGGCCGTCGTTGGTGGTGCCGGTCTTGCCGGCGAGAACTCCCCGCAGACCGCCCGCGCGCGCCCCGGCTGCGGTTCCGCGGTCGACCGCCCCGCGCAGGATCGAGTCCACGAGGAAGACGGCGTCCGCCGGAAGCACCTGCTTCAGAGGCGTCTCCTTGCGATCGAGGATCCGGCCGTCGGACGTGAGGACCCCCACGATGGAGTTCGGCTCCACGCGGACCCCTCCGTTCGCGAGGACCGCGTACGCGGACGCGATCTCCATGGGCGAGATCTCGAAGGCGCCGAGCGCCACGGATGGATACGGCTGCATCCGCGACGAGATTCCGGCGGCGCGCGACGCCGCGAGCACCGTCGTCAGGTCGGCGGCGAGCGCCGCCCGGACCGTCGGGATGTTTATGGACAGCTCGACCGCCCGCCGCACCGACATGGGGCCGCGGAAGTCTCCGTCGTAGTTCCGTGGCGTCCACCGCTCCGACGCGCGATGGCGCCCCCACTCGACCGTGATGGGCGAGTCCTGCAGGATGGTCGCCGGCGTCACGGCCGGAACGAGGTCGCGCCGCGCGAACGCCGCGAGCATCACGAACGGTTTGAAGAGCGACCCGGGCTGGCGGTGCGCCTGGGTCACCCGGTTGAACTGCGAGAGCCGGTAGTCCCTTCCGCCGACGAGGGCCTTCACGGCCCCCGTCTGTGGCTCGAGGGCGATGAGAGCGCCCTGCAGTGGCGAGCTCCGGGCGGCCGCGGCCAGCCGTCGGTACCGGCGCTCCAGGCCGGAGAGGCCCTCCGTGACCGCCCGCTGCCCCGCCTGCTGGAGGTCCACGTCGAGAGTCGTGTAGATCTGGAGACCCTCGCTCCGCATCTTCTCGCCGTAACTCGCGGAGAGCTGCGATTTGACGAAGTCGACGAAGTGCGGAGCGATGATCTTCGGGACGCGGCGGCTTCTCGGCACGAGCGGCGAAGACGTCGCCGCGTCCTTCGCGGCGCGGTCGATCTTGCCCTGCTGAAGCATGATCGAGAGGACCAGGTCGCGGCGCTCGCGAGTGCGCCGCGGACTGCGGGCGGGCGAGTAGGCATTCGGCGCCTTGATCATTCCGGCGATCGTTGCGGACTCGGCGAGATCGAGGTCCGACACCTGTTTGCCGAAGTAGAACCGCGCAGCCTCGCCCACTCCCTTGATCGAGATCGAGCCCCGCTGGCCGAGGTAGATCTCGTTCAGGTACGCCTCGAGGATCTCGTCCTTGGAGTACCGCGCCTCCAGAAGGATGGCGATCGCGGCCTCGGCCGCCTTTCGCCGCACGGTCCGCTCCGGGGTCAGGTAGAGGTTCTTGACGAGCTGCTGCGTGAGAGTCGAGCCGCCCTGAACCGAATCCCCCCGCGCCGTCGCGAAGATCGCGCCGAAGGTCCGTTTGATCGAAACGCCGGAGTGGCGGTAGAAGTCGCGGTCCTCCGTCACGAGGATGGCATCGACGAGCGATCGGGGGACGTCCTTCAGGCGAATGAGCGTCCGGTCCTCGTACTCGTCGCTGAAGACCGAGCCGAGCCGCTCCGGCTCGACGACGAGCGCGGGGAGAGGCTCGCCGCGGTCGTCCCGCACGGAGCGGACGACGTTGCCGTCGAATTCCACCCGTGCCCGGTAGCCGTGGAACTCGCGGCCCGGGTAGAGGAAGTCGCGCGTGAAGACTTCCAGGGTGTCGCCCGCCCGGTGGTAGTGGCCCGGCGCCTCGGGGGCGCCCGGGACGGCCTGGTAGAAGAGGCGCTCGAGCTTCGCGGCCAGCCGGTCGGCGGAACCCGCGCGCCCCGGTTCGAGCACGGTGACGTCCGAGTAGATCCGCGACGGCAGGTTCCAGCGGTGCCCATCGAAGCGCGAGGCAACCGCGGACCCCACGAAGCCCACGAGCGCGATCGCGAGCAGGAGGAACGCCGCGGCGCCGAGGATTACCTCGCTGCGATGCCGCATCACCCAGATGGGAAGGGAGACGTGCCGCGGCCGGGCCGCCGGAGTGCTCACGGCTCACCCAACAGTCGGATCTCGCACGTCATTCGCGATTCGATGTCCGGCGCGGCGGGGCCGGGCCCGGCAGCATACCGTCATAACATCGGCTCTTGGCCAGGAAGAGGCGGAAAGCGCATCCGACGCGACCGAAGCCGGGGCCGCACGCGCACGCGGTCGCGCCGCTCCCTCCCGCTCCTCGAATGACGGCCGCCGAGGCGGTCGCCGTGGCGGCGCTCGTCGTCGTCCTCGGGGCAACGGCTCTGCTCGTCGATCCGGGAGCCCACGCCTCCTTCGACGCACCCAAGCGCCTGGCGGCGCTCACGGGCGCGTCGATCGCGGCCGTCGCCGCTCTGGCGTCCGTCCCCTCCTCCCGCCGGCTGCGCGAGGCGTGGCAGTCCCTGGGTCCGGCGGCCCGGGTCGCCCTGGTCGCCACGGCGCTCGCGCTCGTATGGGCCGCGGTGTCCGCCTTCCTCTCCCCCCGCCGGGCGGCGTCGGTCGACGCCCTTCGCGCCCTGGCCCTGTATCTCCTCCTCCTGCCGCTCGGCGCCTCGCGCGCGGTCGGCCGCGGCCGGCCGGCTCTCGTGGCGGCGTTTCTCGGGGCGACCGCCGTGAACTCCGCGGTATCGCTCCTTCAGAGCCGCGGCGTGCGGGTCTTCCGCCTGGAGACATTCGGGACGCGCAACGAGACCGGGGCGCTGGCCGGAAACGTCGGCTATCTCGCCCTCGCGATCGCGATCGCCGGAGTCCTCTCGGTCGGCATCGCGTTGACCGCGAAGCGAAAGCTCCACCGCTTCCTCGCGGCCGCCACGATTCTCCTCCTGCTCGCAGCGCTCGCGGTCAACCGCAACCTGACGGCCATCGTGTCGATCCTCGCCGGTGGGATCGCTCTCGGGGTCGGGCTGGCCGGAAGGCGGTGGCTTCTCCGCATCGGCGCCGTGGCCATTCTCGCCGCGGCGGCCGTGTTCGCCGTCGCCCCGCTCCGGAATCGCGCGTTGGATGCGATCTCCGCGGTCCGCGCCGGGGACTGGGACCGGTTGACCACGTACCGGACGGGAGCGTGGGCCGCGGCAGTCGAGATGACCCGGGAGAGGCCGCTCGTGGGCTGGGGCCCGGGTACGTACGCGTCGGAGTTCGTGCCCCACCGTCTGGCCGCGGAGATCCGCGCGCGGCGCCGCTTCGTCAACCCGCTGGTCACGAGCTCCTACTCGGAGGCTCACTGCGACTACCTGCAGGCATTCGCGGAGGGAGGGATCCCCGGCGGCCTTCTCGTTCTCGTCGCGGCCGGCGCGCTGCTCGTCGCCGTGGCCCGCCGGGCGCGATCCGGCTCCCCCTCCCGCACCGAGGCCGCCATCCTCTTCGGGGTGCTCGTCGTCGGCGCCGCCGCGGCCCTCACCTGGTTTCCGATGCAGCGGCCGATCTCGGCCGCGCCGCTCCTCCTCGCCGCGGGGCGCGGGTGGCGGCTGGCGGCAATCCCCGGAGAGAACCCCGCCCCGTGAGAAAGCCGATCGTGGTCGTCCTGATGACGCTGGCGCTCGCGGTCCTGCTCCGTCCCGAGCTGCGCCGCTACTCCGCCGAGCGGGACCTCGGAGCGGCCAACGCGGCCTTCGAGTACGTCCTCGGCCGGCCCTCCGACCTTTCGAACGCCCCCGACGTGCTGCTGCGCGTGAGCGAGCGGGCGGCCGGCGCCGCGCCGCGGCTTCCCGGAGACTCCCGGGGATGGGTTCTCGCCGGGTCCTGCCAGCTCGTGGCGGGCCGCACCGATCGCGCCCGCGAGTTCTATCGCCGGGCGCTCGCCACGGGTGAACGCGCGGAGATCCACCTGAACCTGGGGCGGGCCGAGGCGCTCCTGCGCCGGCCCGAGGTCGCGCAAGCCGCCTTCGTCCGCTCGATCTGGATCAGTCCCGCGCTGCTTCGCGCGGTTCCGCCGGGGTTTGCGGATCCGGTGAGCGTCGAGATCGCGCGGCTGGAGCAGGCGCTTCGCGCGGGTCGCCTGACGGCGCCTCCGCCGATCCCGGACTAGGCACAGCGCGCCCGCCACCGCGGAAGATCCGGCTCGAGAACACGCCCCACTCGTGGAGCTTGTATTGCCCCATGGTCTTCAGGATCTCCAGGCCGTACCGGACCGACGGGCCGAAGGCGATCTGAGACGCCTCGTCGAAATACCGTGTCTCGATCGGGATCTCGCGGATCGTGAGGCGCTTCGCCATCCCCTGCGCGATGATCTCGGTGTCGAAGACGAAGCCGTCCGAGTTCGCCTCGAAGTCCACGGCCTCCAGGTAGCGCCGCGTGTACGCGCGGAAACCGCTGTGATACTCGGTCAGGTAGATGAGAAAAGTCGCGTTCTCGATCGCCGTCAGGAGGATGTTCCCGAGGTACTTCCACTTCGGCATGCCGCCCTGGATCGGCCGGCCGCCCAGCATGCGGCTGCCGAACACCGCGTCGCAGCCGGTCCGGCGAAGCGTCTCGAGCAGGTCCGGGATGACGCGGGGGTCGTACTGATGATCCGGATGGACCATGACGACGACGTCCGCGCCCCGGTCGAGCGCCGTGCGATAGCACGTCTTCTGGTTGGCGCCGTAACCGCGGTTCTGGGGATGCACGACGACGTGGAGTCCGAGGCGTCGGGCGATCTCCACGGTTCGATCCCGTGAGGCGTCGTCCACGAGGATCACGTCGTCCACGTGGTCCTTCGGGACGTCCGCATAGGTCCGCTCGAGCGTCTCCGCCGCGTTGTAGGCCGGCATGACGACGGCCACTCGTCCGTGGCTCAAATGCCCCGCCTCGTCAGGATCACCCGGAGGGTGCGGAAAAGTATGGAGAGATCCAGGCCGAAGGACCAGTTGTTCAAGTACGCGAGATCGTACCGCAGCTTGATCTCGGGCTCGGTCGAGTACTCGCCCGAGACCTGCGCGAGACCCGTGAGCCCCGGACGCACGGAATGCCGAAGCGTCCAACCCGGGACGCTCTTCGCGAACTCGGCCGTGAACTCGGGCCGCTCGGGACGCGGGCCGACGAGGCTCATGTCTCCACGAAGCACGTTCCAGAGCTGCGGGATCTCGTCGATTCGCGCGGAGCGCAGCGCGCGGCCGATCTCCGTCATCCGCGGATCCCGGGGAGACGCGAGGACCGCACCGGTTTCGACCTCCGCTCCCTTGCGCATCGTGCGCAGTTTCCAGAGCTCGAAGGGGCGGCCCTCGCGGCCCACGCGCGTCTGCCGGTAGAAGACGCCGCCCACGGACGTTCCCACGACGAAGAGCGCCGCGAGCGCGAGGACGGGAGCGAGCACGACCAGCAGAACCGCCGAGACGACCACGTCGAACGCCCGCTTGGCGAACGCTCCCACGGCCTGCAGCGGCTGGGTGCGGGCTTCCAGGAGTGGCAGGTCGCCGACGATCCGGAACCGCAGGCGCCCGATCATGGTCTCGAACGGCGACGGCCAGACCAGCAGATCCGCGCGCCATCCCTCCGGGATCCTCTCGGAGAGCCGATCCCGCCAGGACGAGCCCTCCGGAGTCAGGATGACTTCGTCGACGCCGGCTCTCTCGACGATCTCCGCGAGCTCCTCGACGGCGCCGAGGAACGGGACCTTCGCGGCAAAAGAGGTGTCGGCCGTATCGGTCGGATCGTCCGGGTTTCCCGACACGCGTCCCACGACCTCGACGCCGGTCCAGGGGTGCCGGCGAACCGTGTCGGCGATCAGTCGGGCCGCGGGACCGCCGCCGACCACGAGCGCGCGCCTCCGGGGAAGTGGAAAGAGACGGTCGAGCGCCGACCTCCAGAAGAAGAGGAGCACCCCATCGACCACCACGAAGAGGACGACCAGAGACCGCGGGAACGAGTACGCCGGCGCCAGAAAGTAGATGGACGCGAGCGTCCCGAGCTCGAGAAAGAGCGCCGGGATGAGAAGCCGGCCGAGCGGCTCGCGGAACCGCTCGTGCTCGCCGTACAGACCGACGAACGCGAGCGCGAACACCTGCACCGCCACGACGAGTCCCACGTTCCAGATCCCGAAACGGACGTTCTCGGGAGGGAGGAGCCGGTCCGTCCCGGGGAGCGGGATCTGCGTCCGGATCAGGAAGGCGCTGTAGAGCGCGGCGACCGAGAGGGCCACGTCTCCGGCGAGCGCCGCGAACCGGAACGAGGAGAGCGCCCTCCGGGAGGACACGCGGCGTCCCGCACGCGCCGGGACGACCGTCCGGCCGGCCACCGGAACGGGGCCGCCTACCGGGCGGTCCGTGGCCAGGCGGGCCTCCGATAACCGGCCAGACCCGCCACGACTCCCGCCGCGAGCGCCAGATTGATCACGCCGAAATAATAGAGCCTGCCCGGCCAGCCCGAGAGGCGCGGGGGAAACGCCGCAGACGCCGCCAGGAGACCCAGGACCGCGGCGGCAGCGATCGCGAAAGGACGGAGCGCCGGCGAGAAGAGCCCGACGGCGACCGCGGCGCACGCCAGAACCGGGGCGAGCCAGCGGGCCACCTTTCGGGACAGGTAGACGAGCGTCACGAGCGGGCGGCGGCGGACGAAGAGGAGCCACGGCTCCCGGAGGAGGATCCGGCCGGCGCCGACCCCGATTCGGAAGCGGCGCCAAACCTCGGCCTTCACGTCCGACGCGGCCCGTTCCCGGGCGACGGCCTCTCCGGCGAACACGACGCGGAGCCCGTCGCCCGCGATTCGCGCCGGAATGAGGAAATCGTCGAGAACGGTGGC
>DATIBN010000276.1:0-32563 GCA_035457525.1 Thermoanaerobaculia bacterium
CTCGGTCGTCGAGCCCGGCGGAAGCGCGGCAGCAGAGCCACCAGGGAAGCGATCGCGACGAGCAAGGTGAGGAACCCGGCACTCCAGAGGGGCCGCACGTGCAGGGCGGCACCCGTCTGGCTGGCGACCGCAAACAGACAGAGACCGAAGAGCGGGGCGGCGAGCGGAACCGGGCGGACGGCGGTGAGCCGGGCTGGCAGGGCCCCGAGAAGGCCGAGCCACAGGAGGAAAAGGACCGAGCGCAGCAGGATTTCGGCGCCGATGCGCCACGCCGATCTCTCGGGAGGGGAAGCGATCGCCCGAACCTCGATCTTCTTCCGTCCGCACGAAACCGTCTTCCCGGCGTGAGAGGTGGCGAAAATCTCGACCGAGTGGGTTCCGGAGCGAACGTCCTCGAGCGACAGCGTCGCGGACCATCCGGACCAGGCGAAGTCGGGTCTCGCGAAGTGAGACATCACGTCGGAGCGCCAGTCGCCCCAGGTCGTCTCGCCGGGCCGTGTGCCGTCCAGCACGGCGTCGATCTTCTTCACCGGAGCGTCCTCGGACGTGTCGGCCGCCCAGCCGTTGACGACCACGTAGCCTCCGGTCGTGAACAGGCCCTGGAGGCGATCCACGACGCAGCGGAATTCCGGCTCGTCGGCGCTCGCGGGGATGATCCCGGCGAGAAAGAAGATCAGGGAGAGAAACGCCGCTCGAGCAGGACCAGATGCGGGACGCACTGCGGCCGGCCGGGCGCGTCTCTGCGGCGTCAGACGCTCAGCGCGTCGACACGCTCGACGATCTTTTTCGCGGCGTGGTCCCAGGTCCACTTCGCCGCCATTTCCCGCGCCGCCGCTTCACCGCGCAGCCGCGCTTCGTCCCGGTGCTCGTAGACGTGGCGGAGCAGGTGGCGGAGGTGCTCCGGATCCGGATCCGCCCAGCGGAAACCGTCGTAATAGGGGCACTTGGCGACGGCCGGGATCGTGTGGCGAACGCGGAGCGGGTAGGCGATCCCCTCGTGGACGAATTCGGTGTGCGCCCCCCAGTCGGTCGCGATCGAAGGCAAGCCGCACGCCATGGCTTCCATGAGAGGCATATCCCAGCCTTCGCCCCGGCCCGCCGAGATGTAGCAGTCGGCCGACCGGTAAAAGGAGGCGAGCTGATAGTACGGAAACTCCCGGTTGAAAATGAACGAGATCTTCCCCCCGCTTTCCTTGAGTCCGAGCTGTCGGATCTCGTTCCGGACCCGCACTCCCGGATCCTTGTTGATGATCTTGCAGAGGAGACGGACCGGCTCACGCGCGGAAAAGACGTCGTTGAACGCCTTCAAGAGAAGCCACGGCTCCTTGCGCTCGCCCCACTCGAAGTTCGAGAGAAAGACGAACTCGCCGAGCGGGTTCGGGTAGCCGCGTATCCCCGGGTGAAAGTAGTTTTCGTCGACTCCCAGCGGAATGCAGTGGATCGGCCGCTTCAGCCCGGAGGCGAGGAAGCCCTGCCGGTTGAAGTCCGTCGGCACCCAGACCTCGTCCATCTCGTTGCCCTGGCGCACCCAGTCCTTCGGGAATCCGTCGACCTCGAGCATCGTGAAGCCGACCTTGCGGTAACCCCGGTTCCGCTGAAAGACGTCCCCCTGTCCGTAAACCACGCCGAGGCGCGGCGGTGAGGGCGCCTGGCGCATACGGATGACGTTCATGAGGTAGTCGCCGTTCGAGTCGGGCTCGACGACCGGAAAAGGGGTACCCGGCCCGTAGACGTAGTCGTACGCCACTCGGACTCCCGCCCGGTCGAGCGCGCGCAGGATCTCGCGGCAGCTCATCGCGTATCCCGTGGGAAAGTTCATGATCGATTGCCAGAAGAGATCCCGCGTGTAGCGCGCATCGAGCGACTTCTTCCACTTCTTCTGGAAGACTTCCCGGCTGCCCTGGAAGATCCGCTCGAATTCCTGCGGGTCGCCGTCGGTCGAGCCGTGCTCCCGGTGCACCAGGGTCACACCGCCGCACACGATTGTCCGGAACCCCGCCTCGCGAGCCCTCAGGCAGTAATCCGTGTCCTCGAAGTACGACTGGTAGTCCTCCGACAGACCGCCGATCGCGTCGAGGACCTCCCGCTTGACGTAGGCGCACGCGAAGACGATCCCCTCCACGTCCCGGTCGGAAGAGTACTGCCCGATGTCTTTTTCGAGCGAGCCGATCTGCTGTCCCCACATGGTTTCCGGGAGGATGAAAGTGCCCGCGTGAAGCAACCGGCCGTCCGGGAACACGAGACGGCAGCCGATGATGCCGATCTTCGGATCGGATCCCGCACACGCCCGCAGCCTCTGGAGCCAGTCCTTCTGGGGAAACTCGACGTCGTTGTTCAGGAGCACCACGTCGGTCGCCGGGTCCGCCGCAGCGATTCCGACGTTGTTTCCTCGAACGAAACCGAGGTTCGTGGCGTTGCGGATGACCCGGATCCAGTCGTAGTCCCGGAGCGCATCGGGCGTCTCGTCGGTCGAGCCGTTGTCGACGACGAGGACCTCCGCACCCGAGAGGTCCGTTTCTGCGAGCGAATCCAGACACCGCTTCGTCAGGTCCCAGCGATTCCACGCGAGCACGATGAGTGTCGCGTGAGCGGTCATTCGTCTGCCGACAGGTGGAGCGGTGTCAGCGAGCGCCAGAGCTCCGCCATCGTGGGCTCGACCTCCCCCGCCGAGAGCTCGGTCGTCTCTCCCCACCCCCGGAGGCCCAATCCCGCCCGGGGAATCGGCGGCATCCCGAGCGCCGCGCGACAGAGCTTGACGAGATCTTCGTCGCGCGCGTCGCGCGCCCACGCGCGGATCCAGGCCGAGCGCTCGGCGAGCTTGCTTTCGAGGGCCGCGACCCGCGCTTCGAGCCGAGCGATCGTGTACGCCGCCGCGTCCGGTTTCTCTACCATCTCCGACCGATGAGCTGCCGGAGGAACTGCACCAAACGCCAGGCGGCGGAGCGCTCGACCGCGCGGTGGTACGTCGCGTAGCGCTCGAGCTGCTGGCGCAGCTCCTGCTCGGTGCGGGCGGACTGCTCGAGCGCTTCCTGGAGCTCCAGCGTGGTTTCGAGCAGGCGGCGCTCGCGGGAGTGGCTCTCCTTCAGGCGGAGCTGCAGATCCGCGACCTCCGCCTCCGCTTCGCCGAGCCGCCGCGCGTCCGCGAGCGGAGAGTCCTCTCCGGAGACGGGATCGCGGTCCCGCGAGAGGACGGCCGGGCGCGGGGCCGCCGTGCCCGATGGCCTTGCGGTCGCCACGCGGGTCTCGACGGACCGTCCGGCGGGAGTGTCTACGGGAGCCGGAATTCGACTTTTCCCATCGCGAGCGGGGCGGACACCCCCCCGCTCCACGCGTAGGCGCTCACCCGGTACGGGCCGGGTTTCAGGCGGCTCAAGTCCACTTTCGCGGTCCAGCCCGACTTCAACAAATCCTGGCGGCGGAACGTCTGCGCGACGTCCGCACGAGCCATGCCGAGCTGCGCGACCCCGACGGGCTTGTCGTTCAGTCGAATGTCCACCTTCTGGACGGACCCGGTTTTCAGGTCGGCGGCCCAGCCCATGACTTCGAGAACCTTACCGCCCTGGACTCGCCGCACCACGTCGACGTTGCCGCGGATCGTCGTCGCGGAAGGCGCCGGCTTGGGCGACGCACCGGCGGCAGCCGCCCCGACCGCGCAGCTAACGAGTCCGAGGAACACCACCGAACTTCGGAGACGTCCGTTCATCGATTTCCTTTCGCCGGCCGGAGTGGGGGGAACGCTATCAATTCTGGTCGGGCTCCTCAATCCCGGAAGACCGAAAAGAGCCGTCGCAGCGGCGCCGTCCAGCGCCAGCTTCGCGAGGCCCGGACCTCCCCGAGAGCTCGCTCGAGAGCGGCGTTGTCGCGCCCGAGGCCTTCGACTCGCGAGGTGAGCTCGGCGGCCTGGCGCTGCGCTTCGTCCAGGCCGGCTTCCAGGTGCCCGATGTGCCGCTCCCGGTCGGCGCGCAGCTCTCCGAGGGACGTGAGCTGGCGGTCCTTGTCGGCGATGTTCGTGGCCAGGGTCTCGCGATCCTTTTCGAGTCCCGCCGCGTGCCGCTCGAGCTGCGCGACCGTGGTCTCCAGGTGCGCGGCGTGGCGTTCCCGATCTCCCAGGCGCGCGGCCAGCCGGTCGCGCTCCTTCTCCAGAGCGTCGGCGTGGCGCTGGAGATGCCCCAGCGTGTTCTCGAGATTCGCCGCGTGCCGCTCCCGATCCGTGACGCGAGCCGCGAGCCCGTCGCGATCCTTTTCGAGCGCGGCCGCGTGGCGTTCGAGGTGAGCCTTCGTCGTCTCGAGGTTCGCGGCGTGACGCTCGCGGTCGACGAGGTGCTCGACGAGCTTCCTTCGATCTTCCTCGACGTCCGCGGCATGCTTCTCGGCTTCGTGGTGCATGGCCCTTGCGGCGCCGAGCTCGAGCCGGAGTGTTTCCACGGTGGCGGCGAGATCCCGCGCCGTCCCGGTGGCCGTCCGCCCGGGTTCGCTGTCCAGCATCAGGTCGAGCCGAACGCGATCCGGATCGTACCGATTGAGCTTCGACGGGTCTCCCACGAACGAATGCCCCTCGCCGATCGCGTCGTACTGGACGTGCCAGCCCTTCGCCCGCTCCTTGTCGACGAATCGCTTCTTGCGCTCGTCGAAGACCTTCCGCAGCCCGTGCTCCTGGCTCCGGATCGGGTAGTGCCGCATCAGGAATCGGATCGGAAAGACCCGGCGCCCCGGGAACTGCGCCTCGTGCCCGCCGGACGCGGCGAGCGAAACGGGAGTCTTCTGCGCCTTCCAGCACTTTCGCTGGAGCGTGTCGTAGACGACGGGGTCTTCCCAGTGCGTGAAGTGCTCGCGCGGGTCGGCGCCCGGCCGAAATCCGTTCTCGAGAGGCGGGAAATTCAGCACCCGGAAGTCGATGCAGTTGTAGCCCAGCCGATCGACCCACTGGATCGCTTCGCGGAGCTTCATCCCGGGCCAGGGCGCCTCGCGGAACTCGTCGGCGTCGTGGTGGATGAACCAGTCCGCGGAGAGCTCCTTCGCCAGCGCCTCCTTGCGTTTGAGGATCGCCTCCCAGTCGAAGGGGGGCGGGCCGTCGCCCGCGGACGCTTCCGCCGGAAACTGCTCGATCCCGAGAAGGCCCTTTCGCAACCAGCGCTTTGCCGCGTCGGCCGTGCCGTCGGTCGATCGGTTGTCGATCAGGTAGACGTCGACGCCGTTTTCGACGAGATGTCCGATCACGGGCGAGATGACGTCCGCCTCGTTGAAGGCGGAGATGATGGCGACGACGCGGAAATCAGCCATCGAGGAGCGCGTTCAACCGCGCTTCGAGCTCTCTCCCGTTCCAGTCTCCGACCTCGACGCGCGGCAGCGCGAACGGATCCGAGCGGGCCGTGACCGTCCCGCTTCCCAGAGCGCACGCCACATCGATCCCCACCTCGCGAAGTATAGCCACCGTTTCGCGGTCGAAGGGCCCTCCGAACGGGTAGGCGAAGGAGCGGACGGCCACGCCGGTCGTTCGAAGGAGCTGCTCCACGTTCGTCGCGATCTCCGACTTCTGATCGTCCGCCGGAAGGTCCCCGAGGACCCGGTGGCTCCAGCCGTGCGCTCCGACTTCCGCGAGCGGCTCGGCCGCGAGCGCCGCGAGCTCCGCCGGAGTCAGCCGGGGGGGCAGGTCGCCGGTCGGCGGCGCCAGATCCTCGAGGACCCGCTTCCGCTCTTCGGGCCCGATTCGCATGAGCCGGGCGTGGAGCTCCCGGGCCGCCTCCCCGTCGAGCCCCACTCGCTCCATGGCCGCGTCGAGCGCCTCCCACCAGAACGTCCCGTCGAACGCGGCTCCGTCGCCGCTGATGAAGAACGTGGCGGGGATCCGCCCGGTCTCGAGAGCCGGCAACGCCGCCGTGAGGTTGTCGCGGTATCCATCGTCGAAGGTCACCGCCACCCCGCGGTCCGGAACGTGACCGTCCCGCACCCCCTCCGCGAGCTCGCGCAGCGACAGTGGTTGGAACCCTCGGGACAGGAGCTCGACGTGCTCCCGGAAGTTCTCCGGCGACACGCACAGCCCCCAGCGGTCGCGCCCGGTGTCGGCGACCCGGTGGTAGAGGAGCACGAGACCCCTGCCGCCGGGGTCGGCCGCCCGGGACTTCGGGCCGGCGCCCGCGCCCGCCGCCGGCGCGGCTCGCTTGACCGCGCGCACGCAGACGAGCAGCGGGAAATACGGATCGGAGCGCTCGAGCTCCCCCGGGCTCAGGTCCTCCGCGGACGCTCCCATGAGGAACCCGCAGCACGAGAGCACGTTGCCGTGCGCCTCGACCTCGACCTCGCCGTCCGGGAACGCGCGCTCGAACAGCCGCCGCGCGGAGGCGGGCGTGAACCGCCAGTAGTCGCCGGAGAGGCCCGACTCGTAGTCGAGCCGGCTCACGCAGGGCAGCGTGGCGAGGAGCACCCCGCCGGGCTTGAGCGACCGGGCGGCGTTCTCGAGAACCGCCGGCACGTCGTAGATGATGTGGATGGTCTGGGTCAGGACGAAGCAGTCGAAGGCGTCGGGAGGGAGCGCGTCCTTCGCCGCGAGGTCCGCCACGAGCGTCGCGGCAGGGTTGTCGGCCGCGATATCGACGACGTCGGCGCGCTCGACGGCGCTGCCGAACGCGTGCGTGTAAGTCGCGTCCTTGACCTCCAGCACCCGCCCGCGGATGTCCCCGCGGCGCCGCCCCAGGAATCTTTCGATGTACCACCGGTCGATGGGTTGACCCCGATCCACGCCCCAG
This sequence comes from Thermoanaerobaculia bacterium, assembly GCA_035457525.1. Taxonomy (GTDB): domain Bacteria; phylum Acidobacteriota; class Thermoanaerobaculia; order UBA5066; family Gp7-AA6; genus Gp7-AA6. Next base: position 6,744 of record DATIBN010000276.1, read on the forward strand.
ACCCGGCTGACCGGCTCCAGCCGGCGCAGCCCGCCCCAGTCGATCGCGTCGCCCGCCGCGCCGGCGGACGGAGTGTTGTACGGGTCCCACGCGAACGCCTGAAGGTCCCGGCGCCCGAGCTCCTGCCCGAGCACCGCTTCTTTCCAGTGGCGCTCGAAGAGCGCGCGGTGCCGGTCGAACACGGGAGCCACGCGGCGAGACATCGAGGAATCGTCGGAGCCCGGAGGACGGCGCCGGACGTGGAAGTCGACCGGGGGGTCGTCCCCCAGAGCGCCCCGGTTCCCGGCGGCCGCGAGTCGGATGGAGAGGTCCCAGTCGGCGTGCTCCACCGCGGGCAGCGTCGCGTCGTAGCCGCCGGCCGACTCGAAGGCATCGCGCCGAACGAACGGGAAGGCGGCTCGGGAACAGGCGAGGATGCCGGGCAGGTCGGCCGCCGCGGGACGCCAGGCGAATCCGGTCCGATCCGCGTCGCGCGCGCCGAAGAGGACGAACGCGACGGAGGGGTCCCCGTCGAGGATTTCCCGCGCCCGCGGAAGGCACCCCTCCGGAAGCGTCTCGTCCGCTCCCATCGCGTAGAGGTATGGCGCGCGAGACGACTCGAGGGCGGCCGCGCGCGCGGCCGGCAGGCTCCCCTCCTCGCGGCGCAGGACCGGGAAGCCTGCGGAGCGATAACCGTCGAGGATCTGCGCCGTGATCGGATCGGTCGACCCCGCGTCCACGATCACGATCTCGTCCTGCGCGCTCATCTGGCGGCTGGCGCTCTCGACGGCCGAAGACACCTCCATGGCCTGGTCGCGGCAGGTGACGATCACCGAGATACCGGGCTCCTTCGAGCGCAGGGTCGTGCGGAAGCGGCTCGCCGCCTGCCGCAGGGGGCGGGACGCCTTCCAGTTGGTCGACTCGAGGACGCCGCGCAGCGTCTTCTCGAGAAAGGCGATCCGGAGGGCCTGCTCGCCGTCGGAGGGGGCGGGGGGCTCCCGCCGATATGCCTCCATCTCGGCGGTCCGCCGCTCGATCACTTCGAGGACGCCTCGCAGGTGCTGCCGGTACGCGGCCCCGTGCTTCTCGACCATGTACTCCATGAGCGCGGCGTGATTGGCGGGAGCGGTGCAGTCGTCGGTCATGGACCCGGCGCGCACGCGGTACCGGAAAAGGTACTCCGGCGCGATCCGCCCGCGGAGCCCGCGCTCGACCATCCCGATCGCGAGGTCCCAGTCCTCGTACCCGGCGGCCGGCATCGCCGGGTCGTAGCCGCCGGCCGCGAGGACCGCCTCTCTTCGCATGAGGGCGGCACTGCACACGGTGTCTTCGGCGAGCAGGTGCGGGAAGTCGCACGTGGTCGGGTTCCAGAGGAAGCTCGAGTCGCCGAAGGCCGTGAGCCAGCAGGAGACGAACGCCGCCGACGGGTCCGAGTCGAGCAGCGCCACCGTCCGTTCCAGGAACGCCGGTTCGAACAGGTCGTCGGCGTCGAGGCACGACACGTACTTCCCGGCTGCTTCCTGGATCCCGAGGTTGCGGGTCCGCGCGAGACCCTGGTTTTCCGTCCGGAGGATCCGGGTTTTCGGCCGGACGTACGACGTGAAGAGGTTTCGCGTGACCGGATCGGTCGAGCCGTCGTCGATCAGGATGATCTCGAAATCCCCGTACGTCTGATCGAGGACGCTCTGGACGGCCTCGTTCACGTACGCGCCGAGGTTGTAGCAGGGAATGACGACCGAGACCGTCGGCTGCGAACCCGTCCGCACCGATTCGCCGCCGCTGCCGGACTGCATCGGCGGATATTATCGGCCGACGGGATGAGCCGAGACCGAACGGGCTCGACGGCCCTCTCCGGAGGGGCGGATCTGGGTCCACTCGATCGATGGATCCGCGAGGAGCTTCCCGACGCCGGGAGCTTCAAGGGCGTCGGCTACCTGAACGAGTACATCAAGGTGCTCGGCCCGCGCCTGCCGGCGATGTCGTTCGTCGTCGAGCTCGGAGTCGCCGAAGGCGCGTCGCTGCTGGCGTGGGCGCGGCTCTGTCCCCGGGCGCGCTGCCTCGGGATCGACCGCAATCCTTCGCCCACGTTCACTTCCACACTCGAGAGACTGAACCTCGCCGACCGGGTGTCGGTCCTCGAGTGCGACCACAACGACGTCGATACGATCGACGCCGCGATCGAGGGAGCGCCGGACCTGATCGTGGACGACGGATCCCATCTCCTCGAGCCCGCCCGGCGCTGCTTCTTCCGGCTGTTCGAGCGGCTTTCCCCCGGCGGCTGGTATTGCCTGGAGGATTGGGGAGCCGGCTACTGGGAGAGCTACGGCGGGCCCCAGGCCGGCGTGCACCGGCTGCTCTACGAGGTGCTGGACGAGATCGCGATGCCCGACCGCGTCAAGCCCGAGGCGGGACGTTACCGCCAGCTCGGATCTCCGATGCCGATCTCGGACTTCCGCGTCTCGACCGTCGAGCCGATCGCCTTCATCCAACGGTCTTGAACGCCGCCACGCGTCGGTCGACCGCGTCGGACGTTGTGTTTCTCGTCCTGATCGCCCTGCTGCAGATCGCCCCGTTCCTCCCGGGCCTCGGCTTCTACAGCGACGACTGGGCCTTTCTCGCCATCTCCGCGAATGCGGCCGAGCCGACCGTGGCCGGCGCATACGAGGCGCTCCTTCCGTACGATCGGATGCGGCCGGTCGCCTGGCTCTATCGGGCGGCGCTCTATCGCGCGTTCGGCCTCGACCCCCTCCCCTACCACGTCGTGAACACGCTCGTGCTCGTCTCGGGAGTGCTCCTCTTCTACCTCGTGCTGCGGGAGGTCGGCACGCCGCGGCTCTACGCGGTGGCGGCCCCCGCGTTCTGGGCGGTCGCTCCGCACTACACCGCGCTGCGGTTCTGGTACGGCGGCGGCTTCAACGCGAGCCTGGCGATCGCGCTCTACCTTCTCTCCCTCTACGGCGACCTGAAGGGGTCGCGTTCCCTGGGCGCCCGGCGGCTCGCCTGGGCCGCCGTGAGTCTGATCGCCCTCGTGACGAGTGTCCTCGCCTACGAAATCGCGGTTCCCCTGTTCGTGTTCAACGCCTTCCTCGTCTGGCGCCGGACGCAATCCGCCGCCCGGGTTCCCTGGGCGAACCTCGCGACGCTCGCCCTCCTCGTCGCCTACAAGCTCGCGACGAGCGAGCGATTCGGAACGGGCGGCGACGTGCCGGGCTTCGCGGCCGGACTCCTCCGCACCCTGGTCGCCGGCGACTACCCGCCCGGGACGTCGGGCTTGAACCTCCGCGCGGCGCTCGACGTCAACTTCGGCGACTACGGGTTGCTGCTTCCGATTACGGCGGCTCGCCTCGCGGTCCGGTTCCGCTCGGTCGCCGCCGCCGGGGTTTCGGCGGCGTGCGGGCTCATCACGTTCCTTTACCTGATCCGCATCTCCCGCGCGGGCGACGAGGCGCCGTCCGCGCGACGAACGGCGGCGCGTCTCTTCGGCGCCGGGCTCGTCGTCTTCGCGCTCGGGTACAGCATCTTCCTCACGAACCGGAACATCCAGCTGACGCCGACCGGTGTCGGAACGCGGACAGCCGCGGCTTCTTCGCTCGGCGCCGCGATGGCGGTCGCCGGCGCTTTCGCCTGGGCGAGCGGGTTTCTCCGGCGGGAGACCGTCGCGAAAAATCTCTTCGCCGCGCTGCTCGCCGCGTGGGTGGCGGCGGGGGCCCTCGTGACCGGGACGCTCGCGACTTTCTGGACGCGGGCGTGGCGACAGGAGCGCCTCGTCCTGGACGACGTCCGCGCGAGGTTTCCCACGCTTCCGCGAGGAAGCACCCTGCTTCTCGACGGGGTGTGCCGCTACGTGGGGCCCGCGCCGGTCTTCGAGGCCAACTGGGACCTCGCCGGCGCGCTCCAGCTCCTCTACCGGGATCCCACGATCAAGGCCGACGTCGTCAACCCGACCCTCGAGGTCCGCGAGGACGGAATCCACACGTTCGAGTACGACGTCGCCAGCCGATACCCGTACGGCCCGGACGTCTTCCTGTATCACTTCGGCCGGCGCGAGGTCCGGACTCTCCCGGACGCGGGTGCGGCGCGAAGCTACTTTGCCGAGGTGAATCCGGACCGGAACGGAGGGTGTCCGCCGGGCTGGGGCGGCTGGGGGGAGGTGCTCTTCTGACCGTTTACGACGAGCGGTTCTTCGAGGAGCTGCGGGAGGGCGCGCGAAGGTCGGCACGGGTGATCGTGCCGCTCGTCGTCGAACGGCTGCGGCCCCGGAGCGTCGTGGACGTCGGTTGCGGGCTCGGCACGTGGCTTTCCGTGTTCATCGAGAACGGGGTGGCCGACGTCACCGGCGTCGACGGGGACTACGTCGACTCGTCGCGACTCGAGATCCCCGGCGAGCGCTTCGTGGCGCACGACCTCTCGACGCCGCTTTCGCTCGATCGGCGCTTCGATCTCGCCGTCTCGCTCGAAGTGGCGGAGCATCTGCCGGCCGATCGGGCGGCGGTCTTCATCGGTTCGTTGACTGGTCTCGCGCCCTTCGTTCTCTTCTCCGCGGCGATCCCGTTCCAGGGCGGCACCAACCACGTCAACGAGCAGTGGCCCGCGTACTGGGCGGCTCTCTTCGGAGAGCGCGGATTCGCTCCCGTCGACTGCGTCCGGCGCGAGGTTTGGAGCGACGAGAACGTCGAGTGGTGGTACGCCCAGAACACGCTCCTCTTCGTCGAAGAGGGACGCCTCGCCTCGCCGCCCGACGGAGGGCGTCCCTTCGAGAGGACCCCGTTCTCGCAGCTCGCGCTCGTGCATCCCCGCCAGTACCTGTGGCAGGTGGAGTCCGCGCGCGAAAGGGATCAGAGCCCGGCTGGGGCCGAGCCCGGTGAGACCAGCCAGACCGATCCGTCGCGATCCGCGTAGACCCTTCGACCCCGCCCCTCACCGGCGAGCCAGCGGACGAGAGCCGCATGACGCGGCTCGTCGATGACGACGACGGCGACGGGCCGCCCGAGTGCGAGGATCCGGGCGACCGAACGCTTGCGGGCAAAGTCGTCTTCACCCTCGAAGAGCGTGGCGACGGACGCCCGCCGACCCGCGAGGACGGCCATGTCGTATCCCTTCACGATCTTCAGAATGTCCTCGGCCTTTTCGCCGACGCCGGGGTGCGGCCTTTCCTGAGTCGGCGGAACGTAGAGCGGACGGCGCGTGAGCGTCGGAAAGTGGATCCCCGGGTCCTCGCCGAGCACGACGATCGCGTCCATCGGCGTTCTCTCTCGAATCGCAGCCGTCAGCCGGGCGAAACGCTCTTCGGCGGCGAGCCGGAGGTTGAAGCCGTCGGCGACGACGGGCGGTCCGTCGAGGCCCTCGAGCGGCCAGCCCTGCGAGAACCGGGCCGCGAGCGGGAGCGCGAGGAGCGCCGTCACAACCACCAAAGAGACGGGCGCGAGCCAGCGCCTCTCGAGACGCCCGAAGGCGAGCCCGGCGAACGGCGCCGCGCAGGCGGCGGCCGTGAAGACGAACTTGTACTCATTACGCCACTCCCCGAGCGCCAGGACCACGAAGAGAAGAATGCTCCCCAGGAGTCCCCCCGCGAGGACCACGGCGGCCCGGCGGCGCGAGCGCCACGCATCCGGCAGCGCGACCGCGAGCCCGACGAGAAGCGGCGCGAGCACGATCGGCGCGGAGATGACCTTGGCCACGGTCCACCATCCGTCGGAGAGCGTGACCACCGGATCCACGCGGTCGCGCGAGATGAAGAGGAGGTTCGCACCGGCCGCAGCCGCGGCGACGGTCGAAGCCGCGCCGAGAAAGAACGCCCCGCGCCGGCCGCGCGATCCCTCGAACAGGCTCCCCACGATTCCCGAAGCGACGACCGCGCAACCCGCCGGGAAGAGGAGCGGATAGACGATCCCGAGACCCGCCAGCAGCACGCCGGCGAGCGCCGTCGGACTGCCGGCCAGACCCTGGGGCCAGTCCCGGACGAGGACGAGCACGAGAACGAGAAACAGCGCGAACGCGAAGGGCTCCTGCTGCAGGAAGAGGAACTTGGCGAGCCACGGCGTGAAGCGGCCGTCGCCGAACTGCGCGAAAAGCCAGCGAATGTCGACGTCTCCCCCGCGCGTCATTCGAATCGCCTGCAGAACTGCAGAGCCGAGGAGGTTCACCCCGAAGAAGAGCGCGACGACGCCCGCGACGCGCGCGAGACGTCCGCCTCCCATCTCCGACACGATGTGCGCGATCAGGCATCCGACGACGAAGAGCCAGAGGAGGTTGACCCAGATGTACGTGAGGACTGGCGGGGATCCGGCGAGATGGGAGAGCACTCCCTGGAACACGAGGCCCGCCCAGGGATAGGCGAGACGGGTCCCCGCGAGCTCTGCTTCCTGCAGGTCGAGATCGCCGTTCGCCGAGAAATACGAGGTATCGGCGTACATCCACGCGTGGCCGGTATAGGCGCGGGCCTGCGGGTCCGCGAGCTGCGGGGCGAGCGACGCCGTACAGACGACGAGAAGAAGGAGCAGATCGACCGCCGTTCGTCGATCGAACCGCGGCCGACCGCCGCGTCTCGCCACGAGGATCACCGCCGGGAGGTTCCCGGCGGCGAGGACGATGGTCGCGGGACCGAACGGGACGCCGGCAAGCCGCAAGGCGTAGAGCTGGAGGGGAAGGACCAGCGGAGCCAGGGCGACCGCCGTCAGGAGACGCGCCCCGAAGGAGAAACCGGGGAGGCGGAGGCCGAACGCGATCCACGCGCCCGGGAGCAGGGAGAGGAGGATCGCGGCGGCGAGCCTCACGCGCGGGCACGCTTGCCAAAGGCCGGCCCGATCTGATTTCGTCGGCCTGCATCCCCGTCGATCGAATCCGCGAAAGGAAGTCCGGAGTGGCGCTCGTCTCCCTCGTCGTGCCGTGCTATCAGGAGGAAGCCGTGCTGTCGCGGACGCACGAGCGCCTGACCCGCGCCGCCGAGGGGATTGGGGCCGACTACGAGATCCTCTACGTCGACGACGGAAGCCGCGACGGCACGCTTTCCGTTCTGCGAGACCTCCAGCGCGCGGATCCCCGCGTCCGCGTCGTCGCGCTGTCGCGGAACTTCGGCCACCAGGTCGCGATCTCGGCGGGTCTCGACCACGCGCGCGGCGACGCGGTCGTCGTGATCGACGCGGACCTCCAGGATCCCCCCGAGCTCATCCCGGAGCTCGTCGCCCGGTGGCGCGAGGGCTACGAGGTGGTCTACGGAAGCCGGACCTCGAGGCGCGGCGAGTCCGCGGCTCGTCTCTGGGTCACGGACCTGTACTACCGGGCGCTCGGACGGATGTCGGAGGTCGCGATGCCGGCGGAAGCGGGCGACTTCCGTCTGCTCGACCGCCGCGTGGTCGATGTCCTCAGGACGATGCCCGAACGCGACCGTTATCTGCGGGGAATGGTGAGCTGGGCCGGTTTCCGTCAGCGGCCCGTGCCGTACGTGCGGGAAGCCCGGGCCGCGGGAAAAGGCCACTACTCCTTCTCCCGACTCGCGCGGCTCGCCGTGGACGGGTTGACGGGCTTCTCGTCGGCGCCCATCCGCGGCGTCACCGGGCTCGGCCTGGCGCTCGCGGCTCTTTCCTTCGCGGGGCTCCTCGCCCTTCTTGCCGCGCGGCTCTTCACGACCGCGGAATTCGGACCGTGGACGGTGGCCATGCTCGCGATGACGTTTCTCGCCGGAGTCCAGCTCGTCGCGCTCGGTCTCGTTGGAGAGTACGTCAGCCAGATCTATCGCGAGGTGAAGCGGCGTCCGCCCTACGTCGTCGCCGAGCGGTACGGGTTCGACCCTCCGCCGCGGTAGCCACGATCGCGCCCCCTCCTCCTCAGAGCGCCTGCGGCAGCGCGACCTGCTCGCCGATCGACCAGCGGTGGTAGAGCTCGGTCACCGACGCGGCGTCGCCGTCTCGAATGAGGCGCCCCTCGTGGATCCAGACCGCGCGCCGGCAGTTCTCGCGGACCTGCGCGAGCGCGTGCGAAACGAAGAGAACAGTCTTCCCCGACGTTCGGAACTCCTCGATGCGCCGGTGGCACTTGAGCTGAAATCCCTCGTCGCCCACGGCCAGCGCCTCGTCGACGAGGAGGATCTCGGGCTCGACGTCGGTCGCGACCGCGAATGCCAGCCGCGCGGCCATCCCCGTCGAGTACGTCCGGATGGGGGCGTCGATGAACTCTTCGATCTCGGCCCACTCGACGATCCGCGGCGTACGCCGCCGCATTTCGGGGCGGGAGAAACCGAGAAGCGTTCCCTGCAGCATGATGTTCTCGCGGCCCGTCAGCTCGCTGTGGAACCCGAGCCCGAGCTCGAGCAGCGGCGCCACGCGGCCGACCACGAGGACGCGCCCGACCGAAGGGGGCATCACGCGCGCGATGAGGCGGAAGAGCGTGCTTTTCCCCGCGCCGTTGCGGCCGATCACACCGACCGTCTCTCCCGCGTTTATCTGGAGGCTCACGTCGCGGAGCGCCTCGAACTCGTCGAAGAAGAGGCGCCGTTTCATCCGGCGGATCGCGTACTCCTTGAGAGACCCGATCCGCTCCCTCGGGATTCGGTAACGAACCGACGCGTGCTCGACGGTGATGACCGGGGGCATCCGCGCTAGCTCAGGAAGGCGAACCGCTCGGCGCGGTTCGAGAAGTAGATCCAGCCGCTCAGGAAAACGACCACAGAGATCGCGAGCGATACGCCGACGAGCGCCGGAGACGGCAGGACACCGTCGTAGATCGGTTTCCGGAACGTCTGGATCAGATAGTAGAGGGGGTTCAACCAGAGGGCGAACCGGAACTTGGCCGGAACGATTGCCGGGTGATAGACGATCGGCGTCAGGAAGAACCAGGTCTGCACGATGACCTGGTACATCTCGCGAACGTCCGAAAAGCGGGAGGCGAAGGTGAAGAGCCAGAAACCCACGCCGGCTGCAAAGAGCATCTCGATCGAGACCGCGACGGGAAGAAACGCCCAGGTCGCGTGGATCGGGAAACCCGTTACGACGAGGATGAGCACGAGCGGAACGATCGAGAGAGCGAGGTTCACCAGGCCGACGCCGATTGCCGCCGCGACGAAGACCGACCGCGGGATGTAGATCCGCTTGGCGATCTCGTTGGAGTCCTGGGTCTGCGAGGCCGCGGAAGACGTACTCTGCGAGAAGAAGGCCCAGAAGATCGCCCCGGTCATGAAGAACACGGGATAGTTGGTGATCTGCTGCTTCAAGATGGTCGAGAAGACGAGCGTCAACGCGACCATGTTCAGGAGCGGAGCGAGCATCGTCCAGACGATCCCCAGGACCGAGCGCTTGTACCGCACCTTGATGTCGCGCACGATGAGCTCGTGCACGAGGCCTCGATACCTCCAGAGCGCCCGCGCCTCGTCGAGAGATCGGGACCGGCGCTCGGAGGAGTCGTAAACGGGGACACCGGTTCCGGCGGACGCGGCAACGGGTGGGACGGGCGAAGTCGCGCTCAAACGGGCCCGACCGGTTGTGCAGACATCGATCGATTCTAACCGACCGTGTCCGGCGGATCGCCCCCCGCGGACGCCTCGAGAGCCAGCGCCGCGAGCGCGGTCCGGGCGCGCTCGCGCCAGTCGTTTTCCCGCGCGCGGTCGCGCGCCCGCCGGCGGAACTCCTCCGAGAGCCGGCTCGTCCGCGCGCGGTCGAGGAGTTCGGAGAATCCCGCGGCGGACGGAGAGACCTCGACCTCCGGCACGAGCTCGCACTCCGGGATCGGCGTCGCGAGGACCGGCAGGCCGGCCGCCAGGTACTCGTAGAGCTTGATCGGAGACGCGTTCGAGCCCTCCGGTCCGAGGCGGAACGGGATCAGCCCGGCGTCCAGCGCCGAGAGGATCGACGGGATCGTGCCGTAGGGGCGACGGCCGAGCATGTGGAGATTCGCGGGCCGCGCGGTCTCGAAGCGATCGAAGGAATCGTCCAGCGCCTCACCGACGACGAAGAAGTCCCAGTCCGGACGGAGCTCGGCCAGCGCCGCGAGGAGGTCCGAGTCGACCCACCGCGCCAGCGCTCCGACGTAGCCCGCCGCCGGCCGGCCGCGCGCCCTCGTCCTCGTGAGTTCCTCCGGGACCGCGCCCGGATCCGGAGGCGCGGCGAACCGGGCGAACTCGACGCCGTTCGGAAGGTAGGCGGAATCCGCCCGGACACGGCGCGCGTCGTCGAGGAGCGGATGCGAAACGGCGAATACGGCGTCGGCTTCTCTCATGGCGCGCTCGTGGTTGCGCCGCAGGCTGCGCGCCGGGTGGGGAAAGACGTCAGGATGATCGATCACGTCGTAGACGAGACGGGCGTCTCCGAGGCGCTTTGCGTCCGGGACGTTGTACGCGAACGACCAGAACACTCGATTCGGCAGCTCGTCCGGCGTCGCCCCGCGGCAGATCCAGAGGTTCTCCGCCTGCGCCGAGAGCTCGGCGGCCGGGGCGTCGGGGGTGTCGGCGTCGCGCTCCTCCTCGAAAATCACGGGAAACCCGAGCTGAGCAAGTGCCCGCGCCATGTGGTGCGGGCGCTGGACGAGCGTGACGTCCCAGCCGATCGTGGGGGGAAAGACGAACAGCGCTCCGCTCTCCTCGGCTTTCCGCGCGATCTCCTCGAAGGTCGGCGGCGTCACGGCGCCCCGGGGAGGAGCGCTCCACTTCTCTTCGAACCGTCGCCGGTTCTCCTCGTAGATCCGAAGGTATTCTCCCTCCGGCAACGACCGGAACGTCGCACGCCCCGCGTGATGAACGAACGAGTCGCGCGCGACGGCCAGCCGGAGCCCGTCGGCGGCGAGTCGCATGGCGTAGTCGTCGTCCTCGAACATTCCGATCTGGAACCGTTCGTCCAGCGGGCCGACGCGGTCGAACACATCCCTCCGCAGCAGGGCGCAGAACATCGCGAGCATCGGTATGTCGTCCACGCGGCCGGCGTTGCCCCGCGTCCAGACACGCGACCACGCCTCGAGGTGCCGGAGCTCGCCGTAGCCGACGGGAACCTTCGCCTCGTTGCCCGCCTCGTTCGTCGACGGCCCGACCATTCCGAGTCCGGGATCGCGGTCGAGGTGACGCACGAGCGCGGAGAGCCACCCGCGCGTGACGACCGTGTCGTTGTTCATGAGGCAGAGATACACGCCGTGCGAAGCGGCCGCCGCCGCGTTGATCCCGGGCGCGAAGCCGCGGTTGCCCGCGAGCATGACGGCGCGCAGCGTGCCGCCGCGCTCTTCGTCCCCCAGCCATTCGCGCGTCCCGTCGGTCGAATCGTTGTCGGCGACGACGACCTCGAACCTCGGCCAATCGGTGCGGCGGTCGACCGACTCGAGGAATAGACGCGTCCAGGCGAGGCCGTTTCGCGTCACGACGAGGATCGAGACGAGCGGCCACAGCTCCTCGAGCCGCCGCGAGAGCTCGATTGCGCGGGCGTCCCACGAGTTCTCGCGGGCGAAGGAGCGCCGCCGCTCGATCTCCGCCGGCCCCGCGGCGGCGGCGCTCGCGGCCTGCCGGACGAGTTCGTCCGGGGTTTCGGCGAAACGGACGAGATCGCGGTCGGCCCGCGGAGCCAGCGCGCGCATCGGCGTTGCCACGACTCCCCGGCCGGCGGCGAGGGCCTCGTACAGCTTGACCGGGTCGGTCGCGTGCGTCAGCGGAGAGAGACGGAACGGGATGATCTCGACGTCGAACTTCGCGCGGATGGCCGGCATCTCCGAGTAGGGGCGCTCACCCGCAAAGACGACGTTCTCCGGGAAGCGCGCGGGCGATGGTCGCCGTCCCTCGACACCACCGACGACCTCGAACCTCCAGTTGGGCCGCAGCCTCGCGGCCGCCGCGAGAAGCTCGAAGTCGAACCAGTCGTCGACGGCGCCTGCGTACCCGACGGTCAGCCGCCCCCCCTCCGGAGCGGGGTCGGCGAGCGGCCCGAACGCCCCGACGTCCGCGGCGTTCGGCAGGAGCCGCGCGTCGGGCCGGGAGCGGCGAAGCCGCTCGAGGATGGGCTCGGAAGTCGCGAGGACGAGGTCGGCGGACTTCACGATGGCCTCCTCCGCCTCCAGCAGCGCCGCCGGCCGGTTCGCGGGGAACGCGGCGTGCTCGTCCAGGCAGTCGTAGACGACCTTCCAACCGAACCGTTCCGAGAGCCTCGCGGCGAGCGGCGCCCAGTACGGGCTCTGCACGAGAAGAGCGGCCTCGAGGAGACCGAAGCGATCGCGTGCCTTCGCGAGCGAGCCCGCGGCACGATCCAAGGCCGCCCCCTCGAGCCGGCGGTCCCCCGGGTCCTCCCGGCGCACCCCCGCGATCGGCAGCAGCGTGACTCCCCTCTCGACGCCGACGGCGTCCGCCGGCTCCCCCTCCCCCTCGAGCGAGCCGTAGAACACGCGCCTTCCGCTCCGGGCGAGCGCCGCGGACAGTTGCTGCGGCCGCTGGCGGCGGTAGGACCACGCGATGACGGGCAGCACGACGACGTCGGGCCGTCCGGGCCGGGCCTCCGCCGGATCGAACTCGAACCGCGGCACGTCCACCGCCGGCTTGCGAATCCCCAGAAGTTTCTCGGGCGCGAACCGCCGGCGGATGGCGCGGCGCCAGGCGAGCGGGACGACACGCCGTCCGAGGGCGTAGAGACGCCCCCGAAGCCCGTTTTCCCAGTCCGGTTTCATGGTCGGGCCGCGAGCCGGGCGAGCAGCCGGTCGAGGCGTTCGGCGACGCGGCGACCCGCGATCGCGAGGCCGTACGAGGACTCCATCCTTCGCCGCCCCGCGGCCCCGCGGCGCGCCGCCTCCGCGGGGTCGGACAAGACGCGGTCGAGGGCCTCGGCCGCGTGCTCCTCGTCGGGTTCGGCCCATCGGGTTCCGGAGGGATAGGGAGGAAGCGCCCTCTCCTGCACGGCGGGCTCCCACCGGACGGGAAACCCGGTCGCCTCGTCGAGAAAGTCGCTCGGCCCGGAGTACGCTGTCGCGACGACCGGCTTTCCGAGCGCCATCGCCTCCGCGATGGGCAGCCCGAAGCCTTCGGCCCGGTGGAGGGAGACGTAGCCGTCGCACTCCTCGAGGAGCCGCTCGATGCCGCCGCGCTCGAGCGGCGCCGTGTCGATCTCGACGTGCGCCGCGCCCGCCGCGTTCCGGAGCGCCGCGACGAGGCCGGGAGCGCCGGCGGCGTTGGCAATTCGCACGGTCAGCGAGACCGATGGGTTTCCGGAAAAAGCGCGGGCAAAGGCGCGGACCGCGCCGAGCGGATTCTTGCGCTCCGGCACGCTGTCGGCGTCGCAGATGGTGAGAAAGCGAAATCGTCCCCGGTTTCCGAGGACGACCGCAGGGGGCGGGGTGGTTTCCAGGATCACCGGTGGGGCGACCACCACCACCGGGATCTCCGCCTGCCGCGCGATCGACGCGCGGCAGAACTCCGACGCCACCCAGATCTCGTCGAAGTAGGCGAAGCGGTCGCGCCACATCCGGGGGAACTCCTCCGTCTCCCAGTACCAGTAGCCCACGTTCGCGTGGCCGCGATGGACCGAGGGGCCGGCGAGCTCGACGATCGACGCGGCCGCGTCGGCGTTCACGTGAAAGACGTTCAAGGCGAAGGGTGCGGACGGACGGAAGCCGGCGTCGAACGATTTCACGTCGATCCGCGAGACCGGGACTCCCGCGCTTTCCGCCGCCCGCGCGAGGCCGCGGAGAGACTGCCCGATGCCCGTGGGCGAATCGAACCAGCCGAAGAAGTTGATGCCGCGCGGCAGAGTCCGTTCGAGCGGCGCCGGGTGACGCCGGCCCGTGCGGGGGTCGATCCCGAAATCGCGGCGGAGGGCGAAGCGGTGATAGCCGCGACGCACGGGTTCCGGCAGAAGCTGCCGGACGAATCGCCGGACGTCAGCGCGTGCGCGGTTGAACAACGGCGGCCCCGGTCGAGACCGGCTCGAAGGGCTCGTACGGGGAGTCGTCGAGCGCCGCGGCGATGCGCTCCGACGCGCGCCCGTCCCCGTACGGGTTCACGGCGCGGGCGCCTCGGGCGAGATCCGACGTTCCCCGCAAGACGCGATCGGCCTCCTGCACGATGAGTTCCTCGTCGGTGCCGACGAGGCGCGCGAGCCCCGCGTCGATTCCCTCCGGCCGCTCGGTCTTGCGGCGGAGGACCAGGACCGGCTTGCCGAAGGTGGGAGCCTCCTCCTGGATCCCCCCGGAGTCGGTCAGGATGAGGCGGCTGCGCCGCATCAGGGAGACGAGCGCGCGGTAGTCGAGCGGCTCGACGAGCTCGACGTTGTCGACGCCCCGGTAGCCGGAGAGGGCTGCCCGGACGTTCGGGTTGGGATGGGCGACGTGAACGAAGCGGAACCCCGGGAACGCCCGGGCGAGCCGCCCCACGGCCGAGACGACCGCGGCGAGCGGGGCCCCGAAACTCTCGCGGCGATGCGCCGTGACGAGCACCAGGTCCTCCTCGGGGACTGCCCCCTCGATTCCCGCGATCTGGAGCAGCGCGTCGACGACGGTGTTGCCGGTGCGGTGAATGCGTGCGGCCGGGACGTGCTCCGCCCGCAGGGCCGCGGCCGCTCGCTCGGTCGGGACGAAGTACGCGTCGGCCACCAGGTCGACGACGCGGCGGTTCATTTCCTCGGGGAACGGCTGGTGGAGATCTCCCGTTCGAAGCCCCGCCTCCACGTGCCCCACGCGGACTCGCCGGTGAAAGGCCGCGACCGCGGCGCAGAGAGCCGTCGTCGTGTCGCCCTGGACGAGCAGCCAGTCCGCGGGATGATCCGCGAGCACCCGGTCGAGGAGGGCGAACGCGCGTGCCGCGAGCTCGTTCGGCGTCTGGTCCTCGCGCATCAGGTCGAGGTCGACGTCGGTGCGGATCTCGAAGAGATCCAGGACCTGATCGAGCATCTCGCGGTGCTGGGCCGTCGCGCAGACGATGACCTCGAAGCGCTGCGGTTCGCTCCGGAGACGGAGGATCACGGGGGCGAGCTTGATCGCCTCCGGCCGGGTCCCGACGACGACAACGACGCGGAGCGGTTTCGTCATCCGGTCGCGCGCGCGTGTGTCGAAGTGCCTCTCGCCATGGCGATTGTCGGTCAGACCCCGATGCTATCGTGACGACGCGAATGGCTTCCCTCGCCGGAAAGAACATCCTGATCACCGGGGGGCTCGGCTTCATCGGCTCGAATCTCGCCATCCGGCTCGTCAAGGACGGCGCCCGAGTGGCCGTCTGCGACGCGATGATCGAGGGACTCGGGGGCAACTTCGAGAACGTCCGCGAAGTCCAGACGTCGCTGGAGATTCACGTCTCCGATGTCCGGGACGAGGCCGAGATGGAGCGGCTCGTCGAAGGTCGGGACGTCGTCTTCCACCTGGCCGCGCAGGTATCCCACGTCCTTTCGCTCGCGAATCCCTTTCCCGACATCGACATCAACATCAAGGGGACGGCCACGGTGCTCGAGGCGTGCCGGAAGCGCAACCCGCAGGCCCTCGTCGTCCGCTCCGGCACGCGCGGGCAGTACGGGCCGGCCGTCCGCATGCCGGTCTCCGAGGACGCTCCGGCGGATCCCCGCGGCATCTACGAAATCTCGCAGCTCTCCGCCGAGATGATCTGCCGGACGTACACGCGCATCCATGGCCTCCGCACGGTGCCTCTTCGCCTGACCAACGTGTACGGGCCGCGGGGCCAGATGAAGCACTCTCACTTCGGGGTCGTGAACTGGTTCGTGCGCCTGGCGCTCGAAGGAAAACCGATCCCGATATTCGGCACCGGGAAGATTCTGCGCGACTTTCTCTACGTGGACGACTGCGTCGACGCCCTGGTCGCGGCGGCCTGCGAGCCCGCGACGGTGGGCGAGATCGTCAACGTCGGCAACGACCGGTCCTCGACGTTCCTCGAGGTGGCGGAGATCCTTCGAGAGATCGTGCCGGGGACGGAGATCGTGTTCACCGACTTCTCCCCCGAGCGCAAGGCGCAGGAGCCGGGAGACTTCGTATCGGACATCTCGAAGATCCGCCGGCTCACCGGGTGGTCTCCGAGGGTGGGGCTCCGTGACGGGCTCGCGCGCACCGTGGAGTTCTATCGGGAGCGCCGGGAGGACTACTTCTGATCGGGGGTCAGGTCTCCACTTGCCACATCGGGGGTCAGGCGACACCTTCCCGCGGCTCGTGAAGAACGGACTCCCCGATCGGTTAAGCTCTTCCGCAGCAACCGCATGGCTTCGATCCACCCCACCGCCCTCGTGGCGTCGCCCCGCATTGGCGAGGGAACCCGCATCTGGGCGTACGTCAACGTGCTCGAGGGAGCCACCATCGGCCGCGACTGCAACATCTGCGACCGATGCTTCATCGAGAACGACGTGGTGATCGGCGATCGCGTGACGGTCAAGTGCGGCGTCTCGCTCTACGACGGCATCGTTCTCGAGGACGACGTCTTCGTCGGGCCGGACGTCTCCTTCTCGAACGACGTCCGGCCGCGCAGCCGCGTTCCCCGCAACTCTCACCCGAAGACGCGCGTGCAGACCGGCGCAAGCCTCGGGGCCGGCACGATCCTCCTGCCGGGCGTGACGGTGGGACGCTGGGCGATGGTCGGCGCCGGATCCCTGGTCACGAGGGACGTGCCCGACTACGCCCTGGTGTACGGGAGCCCCGCCCGCTTCCACGGACACGTCTGCCGCTGCGGCGAGAGCCTGCGCGTGGCCGACCGGCAGGCCGAATGTTCGTGCGGCCGGCGGTACGAGGTCGAGGAGGGGGTCGTGGCGGAGACGACCGTCCCTTGACCGGGACGGCCGCGCCGGCGTCCGTGCGCGTCCCCTTCGGATCGCTCGACGCCGACTACCGGAGACGGAAGAACGAGATCGACGCCGCCATCGCGCGCGTGCTGTCGCGCGGCCGCTTCATCCTCGGAGAAGAGGTCGAGGCGTTCGAGCGGGAGCTCGCGGAATCCGTGGGGGTCCCACACGTCGTCGCCTGTGCGAGCGGGACGGACGCCATCGCGATCGCGCTCGGCGCGCTGGGCGCATGCGAGGAGGACGAGGTCGTCGTGCCCGCCAACGTCTGCGTCCCGGTCGCCGCGGGCGTGCGCCTCGCGGGTGCGCAGCTCCGGCTCTCCGACCCCGATCCCGCCACGCTGACGCTCTCGCGCGCCGGCGCGGAGAGAGTCCTCGGTCCCCGTTCCCGATTCCTCCTGGCGGTCCACCTCTACGGAGGCCTCGCCGACGTCGACGGCCTGGGGGCCCTGGCGCGCGAGCGCGGTCTCCTGCTCCTCGAAGATTGCGCGCAGAGCCTGGGCGCCCTCTTCTCCGGCGGACCGGCCGGGTCGTTCGGCCGCGCCGCCGCGTTTTCCTTCTATCCCACGAAGAACCTGGGCGCGTACGGCGACGCCGGCGCCGTGGCGACCTCCGACGCCAGGGTCGCCGAGCGAGCCCGCCGGCTGCGGCAATACGGCTGGACCCGCCGCGACTTCTCGGAGATCGAGGGCCGAAACTCCCGCATGGATGAGATTCAGGCGGCGATCCTGCGTGCGAAGCTCCCGTTTCTCGACGCGGACAACGCGCGCCGCCGCGAGATCGCCGGCCGGTACGACGAGGCGTTCCGCGAGCTGCCGCTCGCGCTCCTCTCCCTGCGGCCGGGCTCGGTCGCGGCCCCCCACCTGTACGCGGTGCGGACGCCGAGCCGCGACGCGCTCCGCAGTCACCTCTCGAGCCGCGGGATCGAAACCGGGATCCACTACCCCCTGCCGCTCCATCTCCAGCCGGCCTACGCGTTTCTCGGGCATGCGCGCGGCGACTTTCCGGTGTCGGAGGCGGCGAGCGAAACGCTGCTCTCGCTGCCCCTCTACCCGACCCTGTCGGCCGAGCAGGTCGAGGCCGTGATCTCCGCGGTCCGCGAGTTCTTCGGAGAGCGGCGGTGACCGGAGAGCAGATCTCCGTGGTCGTTCCCGTCTACTTCAACGCGGAGAGTCTCCCCCGCGTGGCCGAGCGGCTCCGCGAGGTGGAGTCCCGCGCGGACTTCTCGCTCGAGGTGATCTTCGTCGACGACGGATCGGGTGACGACTCGTGGGCGCGCATCCAGGCGATCACCGCCGGCTGGCCGGCCGCCCGCGGAATTCGACTCACGCGCAACTTCGGGTCGCAGATGGCGATCGTCGCGGGTCTCCACGAGGCGCGGGGCGACGCAGCGGCCACACTGTCCGCGGACCTCCAGGAACCGCCGGAGCTCCTGGGCAAGCTCGTCGAAGCGTGGCGCGGAGGGGCGACCGCCGCGCTCGCGGTGCGCGCGTCGCGGCCGGAGCCGTGGCCGACGCGCGCCGCGGCGAACCTCTACTACCGCACGCTGCGCCGGCTTGCCTTCGCGTCCATGCCCGCGGGCGGGTTCGACTGCTTCCTGATCGGCCGCCCCGCGATCGATTTCCTGACCGAAAGTCGCGAAGTCCACACGTCGCTGCCGGGCTTGATCCTGTGGGCCGGCTTTCCGACGGCGCTCGTGGCCTACGAGAGGATGCCCCGGCAGGAGGGGCAGTCACGCTGGACCTTCGCCCGGAAGGTCAAGTTCTTCATCGACTCGGTGATCTCGTTTTCCTACGCACCGCTCCGGTGGATGTCCGTCCTGGGAGCGCTCCTCGCCCTGATGGCGTTCGGCTACGCCGGCCTGATTCTGATGCTCAAGCTGATCGCCGACCAGCCGATCCGGGGTTGGACGTCGCTCATGGTGGCGCTCGCGTTCTTCTCGGGAGTCCAGCTCCTCTGCCTGGGGATCCTGGGCGAGTACCTCTGGAGGACGCTCGACGCGGCCCGGGGCCGCAAGGGATTCCTCGTCCGGGAAAGGACCCCGGGCGGCCCGGCCGCCCGCTAGGCCAGGGCGGCGACGAGCTCCTCCGCCACGCGAACGACTTCCGCGTCCGTGAGCTGCGGGAACATCGGCAGCGCGAGGACCTCCTGCGCCGCCTTCTCCGACACGGGAAAATCCCCGGCGGAGTATCCCAACCCGGAAAAGCACTCCTGAAGGTGGAACGGCACCGGATAGAACACGGCGGTCGAGATGCCGCGCTCGGCCAGCTTCGCGCGGACGCGGTCGCGGTGGTTCACGCGCACGACGTACTGGTGGAAGACGTGCCGGCGTCCGGAGGCGGTCACCGGAAGAACGATCCGCCCCTTCATCTCGGCGTCCCACAGAAGCTCCCCGTACCGCTGCGCGATGGCGATCCGGCGGTCCGTCCAGCCCTCGAGCCGGGGCATCTTGGCGAGGAGCACTGCCGCCTGGACCGAGTCCATCCGGAAGTTTCCTCCGACGCGCGCGTGGTGATAGCGCTCCGATTCGCCGTGGAGTCGTAGGGAGGCGAGGAGCGCGGCGAGCGGTCCGTCGTCGGTCGTGACGGCTCCGGCGTCCCCCGCGCCCCCGAGGTTTTTCGTCGGATAGAAGGAAAAGGCGGCCATGGTGCCGAGCACGCCGGCGGACCGCCCCCGGTACTTCGCTCCGACCGATTGGCACGCGTCTTCGACGATCGGAATCGACCCGCAGACCTCGCGGATCGGGTCCATGTCCGCGGTCTGACCGTAGAGGTGGACCGGCATGACCGCCTTCGTCCGCGGAGTGATCGCCCGGGCCAGCCGGTCGGGGTCGAGGTTGAACGTCTCCGGCTCGATGTCCGCGAAGACCGGCCGGGCGCCGAGACGCGCCACGACACCGGCGGAAGCGAAAAAGCTGAACGGAGCCGTCACGACCTCGTCGCCGGGACCGACTCCGAGCGCCATCAGGGCCACGAGAAGCGCGTCGGTACCGGACGAGACGCCGATCGCATGACGCGCGCCGGTGAGCTGCGCGAAAGCTTTCTCGAACGCCGCGTTCGGTGGCCCCATGATGAACCGTCCCGTGGCGAAGACCTCCGCGACCGAGGAGGCGATCTCCCGGTTCAGGTCGTCGTCGTAGCGCGTGAGATCGAGGAGCGGAACGGTCGCGCCAGTCATGGTTCGCGGAATTCTACGTTCTCCGTTTCCCGTTTTCCGTTTTCCGTCTCAAGAGATGCGCCGTGAAACCGTCGGTGCGCTCGCCGGGAATGAGCCGGAAGCGCGCCCCGGCGACGAAGGGGCCGAGCGCCTCGGGCGCTTCGATTGCCTGGAGCGCGAGCTCGGGCCGCCGTGGGAGCAGCTTCTCGACCACGCGCTCGTTCTCCTCGGCCTCGAGGCTGCACGTCGCGTAGAGCAGGTACCCGCCGGGCGCGAGGAGGTCGGCTGCGGCGGCGAGAGCTTTCGTCTGGGTCCGCGCGAGATCCTCGATCACCGCCGGGGTGAGGCGGTATCGGATCTCGGGATTCTTTCGCAGCGTGCCGGTCCCGCTGCAGGGGGCGTCCAGGATCACCCGATCGAAGCGCGCGGCGGGCAGAGGCGGCGCGAGGAAGTCTCCGGCCGCCGCATGCACCCGGGTCTCGCCGAGCCGCCGGGCGTTGCCGGTGAGCCGTTCGAGTCGCGCCACCGAGCGGTCGAGCGCGATCGCCCGCCGTGCCCTCCCGAGCGCGAGGGCGGCGAAGGCCTTCCCGCCCGGCGCCGCCGCAAGATCGACGAGAAGATCTCCGGGTGGAAGGAGCAGCGCGAGCGCCTGCGCGCCGACGTCCTGCACCGTGAAGTGGCCCTCCGAGAGGAGCGGCGACGCGATCGGGTTCCCGCCGGTCGCCGTGAGCGCGAGCGGGGAGAGCGGGGATGGCTCGGTCGTCACGCCTTCGGCCTCCAGGGCGCGGCGCAGCGTCTCGATGTCCGTGCGCCGCGGGTTGACGAGGAGATCGATCGCGGACGGCGCGTTGTCGAACTCCAGGATCCGGCACGTCTCGGCGCGGCCGAACCGTTCGACCCACCGGCGCACGAGGAACTCGGGATGCGAGCTCTGGCGCGCGAGTTCGGCTTCGGACGCTCCGCCGGCAACGGGCGGAGCCGGGCGGTCCGCGAGGCGGCGCAGAACGGCGTTGACGAGCTTCGCGGCGCGCTCCCCCGAACGCGACCGCGCGTGCCGGACGGCCTCGTCGACCGCGGCGTACGCGGGAACGCGGTCGAGCCTGCGAATCTGGTAGAGGGCGACCTCCAGGATCTCGCGCAGATCTCCTTCCAGCCTCGCGAGCGGCGCGCGGGAAACCGAGGCGAGCTCCGAGTCGAGAGCTCCGCGGTGGCGCAGGACGCCGTACACGATCTCGCGCAGCAGATCGCGGTCTGGAGGCGACAGCCCCGCCTCCCGTGACGCCAGGAGCGGAGGGACCTCCTCGCCGCGCCGGAGCGCCTGCCGCAGGATCTCGACGGCGCGGACCCGCACCCGAGAGGCCTCACGGTCCGCCATTACGGGGCCGGTTCGAATCGGAGCGGACGAAACGGGATGCCCCGGAGGAATTCGTCTCCGCTGACCGGCCGGCGGCCGGCCCTCTGGAGGGTCTTCAGAACGAGCGCAGTCCGCGCGCCGGCCATGACCATCGGCTTTCCCCATTCCTCCCAGATCATCCCGGGCTCGCGAGCCGAGAGGATCATTCCGGCCGGTTCGACCTCCAGCAGCTTGATGCGCTCCCCGCCGAGGACGGCGTAGAGACCCGGCCACGGAGTGTAGGCGCGGAGCCGCCGGTCGATCGCGGCGGCCGATTCCTTCCAGTCGACGCGCGCGTCTTCGCGCCGGATCGTCGGCGCAAAGGTGGGTTCCCCGACCTGGGGCCGCGGCTCGAGCGTTCCGGCCTCGAGTCCCCGGAGCGTCTCGACGAGCAGCTCGGCTCCCTCCCGGGCGAGTCGTTGGGAGAGCGAGGCCGCGTCCTCGCGCGGCCCGATCGCCACGCGGCGCTCCAGGTAGAGCGGTCCGGCGTCGAGTTCCGGGACGATTCGCATCGTGACGACACCCGTCTCCGAGTCGCCGGCGAGGATCGCCGCCTGCACGGGCGACGCGCCGCGGTGACGCGGGAGCAGCGACGCGTGGACGTTGACGCACCCGAGCGGCGGCAGGTCCAGGATCGGCGCCGGCAGGATCTTCCCGTAGGCGACGACGACGATCGCGTCGGGGCGGGCTTCGGTCAGGCGTTCGAGGAAGGCGGCGTTGCCGCGCAGCCGCTCCGGCTTCTCCACGGAGATCCGACGCACGACCCCGACCTCCGCCACTGGAGACGCGCGCGGCCGGCTGCTCCGGCCGACGGGCCGGTCGGGCTGCGACACCACGAGCGGGACCTCGAAACCCGCGTCGAGCACGGCCTCGAGCGATGGCACCGCGAAAGCCGGAGTCCCGAAAAAAACGACGCGCACGAGGCCAAGCCTAATGCGTGACTCGCGCGACGGATTACCGGGGTTGCCGGTCCACCTCTTCGAAGTAATCCTCCGTCACGAGGACCTCTCGCGGCTTGGAGCCCCGCGGCGGCCCGAGCAGCCCGTCGCGAGACATCATGTCGATCAGTTTTCCCGCCCGCGAGAAACCGACTCCCATGCGCCGCTGGAGAAACGAGATAGACGCCATCTTCTCCTTCACGACCAGCCGGGCCGCCTCGTCGTAGAGGGGGTCGGTCTCGTCGCCGGCGTCGTCGCGCCGCGCGACCTCGGACCGGTCCTTCGTGATCTCCTCGTCGTACTCAGGCTTCGCCTGCTTCTTCAGGAATCGCACGAGCTGGGCCGTCTCCTGGATTGAAACGTAGGCGCCGTGGACGCGGCGCAGCCGGGACGTCCCCGGCGCGAGGAACAGCATGTCGCCCCGTCCGAGGAGCCTCTCGGCGCCGTTGCCGTCGAGGATGACGCGCGAATCGATCTTCGAGGAGACCTTGAACGCGATCCGGGATGGGAGGTTCGCCTTGATGACTCCCGTCAGGATGTCGACGGACGGCCGCTGAGTCGCGACCACGAGGTGGATCCCGACTGCCCGCGCCTTCTGAGCGAGCCTGACGATCGACTCTTCGACCTCTTTCGGCGCCGTCATCATCAGGTCCGCGAGCTCGTCGATGACGATCACGATGAGCGCCATCGGCTCCAGCTTCAGATCGGGGTCCTCCGGGTGGCGCGCGCGCACCTCGGCGACCGCCTGGGGGTTGCGGATGGCCGCGTTGTACTGCTCGGCGTTGCGGACCTGGCCGAAGTCGGAGAGCGTCTGGAAGCGCTCTTCCATCACGTCGACCGCCCACTTGAGGGCGTTCGCCGCTTTCTTCGGATCGATGATGATCTTCGTCGAGAGGTGCGGGAGGTCTTCGTAGACCTCGAGCTCGACCATCTTCGGGTCGATCAGGATGAGCTTGACCTCGTCGGGCCGCGCCTTGAAGAGCAGCGACGTGATGAGCGCGTTGATCGCGACGCTCTTGCCCGACCCGGTCGTGCCCGCGATCAGGAGGTGGGGCATCCCGCGCAGGTCGGCGACGACCGGCTCTCCATGGATGTCCTTCCCGAGCGCGAGCGTGAGCTGGGACCGGGGGGACGACTGGAACTGCGCGGACTCGATGACGTCGCGCAGGGCGATGATCTCGCCGCCGCCCGGGTTGGGCACCTCGATCCCGACGCTCGCCCGCCCGGGCAACCTCTCGATCCGGATCGACTCCGCCGACAACGCGAGCGCCAGATCCTCGGAGAGCCCCATGACCTGGTTGACCTTGATGCCGGCGGCGGGCCGGAACTCGTATGTCGTGACGACGGGGCCCGGGTGGTACTCGACGACTTCACCCTCGACGCCGAACTCCGCGCACTTCTCGGTGATCCGCCGGCCGGTTTCGGCAAGGACGCGCCGGTCGATCGCGCCGGCCCCCTCCCGTTTATCGAGCAGCGACACGGGCGGGAAGGTGTAACCCTCGACGGAGAGCGGAAGCTTCTGCTGGGGAGCCGGGGAGGCGGGCTTGCGCTTCGCGGCCGGGGCTGCGGGTCCCGCCGCCCGCGGGAGATCCAGAGATTTTTTCGTGATGGCGAACCTTCCAGGTCCCGGCAGCTCTCGCAGCAGGAACGGGGGCGGGTCGTCCGCAGAAAAGGGGACGTCCTCGAGCGTGATCCCCTCGCGCTTCGCCTTTTCGAGGTGTTTGGCCACGACCGTGCGCCGTAGCCGCTCCTTGGTCCGCTTGTCCCGGCCGCGCGCCCAGCCGAGCCGGAACCGCGAGGCGAGCCCGACGAGCTTGATCCGCAGCCCGAAGAACACGTCGGCGAGCGACACCTGGGTGGCAAGAGGGATGGCGATCAGAATGAGGGTGAGGACCAGCAGCACCGCCCCCGTGGTGCCGAGCCTCGACCGCGCCGCTTCCGACACCGCGCGTCCGACGATTCCTCCCGATTCCGCCTCCTCCCCCGAGATCGGCCGGCGCCCGAAGGCGAGCGACAGCAGCGCGGGCACCGAGAGGAAGAGCAGCGTGAAGCCGACCGCCTTCGAGCCGCGGTTCTCGAACGGGCGGGACGCGAACCGGCGGACCCCCCAGAAGGCGAGCACGACCGGGACCGTCCAGGCCGCGAACCCGAGCGTCTGGTAGAGGGCGGCCGAGAGGGACGCGCCGAACCCTCCGATCCAGTTCGTCGGGGACTCCGCCTCCCCCGTCGTCAGCGAGAACAGGTTGGGGTCGCGGGGGTCATAGGAGTACAGCGAGAGCGCAGTGAGCACCCCGGCGAGCAGCAAAAGGACGCCCAGGGCCTCGCTCCAGGCCCGGCTCCGGAAGAAACCTCCCCCTTGCAAGTCGCTCCATTATGCGGCGGAAACCTTGAAGACGGTACGGTGACTTATGCTCGACCGCTTGAAGAAGCGCGTCCTCTTCCTGTGCACCGGAAACGCGGCCCGCAGCCAGATGGCCGAAGCGCTCGCTCGCGCCGACCACGGCGAGGTCCTCGATCCGGTGTCCGCCGGCTCCCGGCCGGCGGGGTTCGTCCACCCGCTGGCGATCCGGGCCATCGAGGCGCTCGGCATGTCCATGGACGGCGCGCACTCGAAGAGCGCCTGGGAGTTCCGCAACGAGCCGTTCGACCTCGTCGTCACCGTCTGCGACTCGGCGGCGGAGGACTGCCCGACGTGGCCCGGGGCCCGCAGGATCGAGCACTGGTCGATCGAGGACCCGTCTTACGGTCCGGACGATCCCGCGACGCGCTACGGCCGCTTCCTCGCAACCCGGGACGAAATCCGCCGCCGGATCGACGAGCTGGTGAGTACTCTCGGCGAGGGGCGCTGACCGGCCCGCCTACCGGATTTCGTCGTACGCGGCGCCGGCGTTCTCCTTGAAGCGGTTGGGATAGCCGCTCCAGTCCTTGTACGCTGGAAGTTCCGCTTCGGCGACGAACGCCTCGCGCGTCTTCCCTGCGGCGCGGGCGCTCTTCGCGAGCCCGGTCAGGTCCACGATGTACTGGCGGAACGCGCGGACGCCGTCGGCGTCCGTCACCTCCCCGTGACCCGGAATGATCGCGACTCCCGGCTCCAGCCTCGCGAGGATGGAATCGAGCGCCGGTAGATAGCCCTTCGGAGTTCCGCCGCCCTTGACGTCGATGACCGGGATGACCCTGTTGAAGAGCAGGTCTCCCATGTGGAGGACCTTCGCCTTCTCGAAATAGACGACGCTGTCGCCGTCGGTGTGCGCGGGCGTCGTGTGCCAGACCTGGACCGTCTCGTCTCCGACGTAGATTTTCAGGTCGGACCCGAAGGTCAGGAAGGGGGCCGGGATCTCCTCGACGCGCACCTTCTTCGCCCATGCGATGAGCTCGTCCAGCCGGCGCGCCCCCTCCTCGTTCCCCCCCTTGCGCGCGGTCTCCGCGCGGGCCGGGTATTCCCGGAGGATCTCGGCCGGCGAGGCCAGCATGCGCTTGCGCACGTTGTCGTGCGCGATGATGATCGCGAACTGCCGGAACACCTCGTTGCCGCCGACGTGATCGGGGTGATGGTGGGTGTTGATGAGATAGCGGATCGGTTTGTCCGACACGGTCCGGATCTTCTCGACGATGC
This sequence comes from Thermoanaerobaculia bacterium, assembly GCA_035457525.1. Classification (GTDB taxonomy): domain Bacteria; phylum Acidobacteriota; class Thermoanaerobaculia; order UBA5066; family Gp7-AA6; genus Gp7-AA6. The sequence continues at coordinate 32,538 of DATIBN010000276.1, forward strand.
CGGGGGCGAGGTCGCGGAACTGGGAA
>DATIBN010000277.1:0-6539 GCA_035457525.1 Thermoanaerobaculia bacterium
GGGCGGCAGGGGCTCCCGCACGCCCCTCACCCCGACCCTCTCCCTGCGCGCGGGGAGAGGTAGCGTGTCTTCCGCGTGGAGCGCCAGGAGCGTCTTCTCCAGAGCTTCCTCTTTTTCGTCGGGCCACTTGCGCCCGTCGGAACCGAACACCTTCACGCCGTTGTCCTCGTACGGGTTGTGCGAGGCCGAAACGGAGAGTCCCGCCCCGGCGCCGAGGGCGAGAACCAGCTCCGCAACGGCCGGGGTCGGAACGACGCCGGCGAATGCGACGCGGCAGCCGGCTTCCGCCAGCCCCGACGCGAGCTCTCCCGCCATGCGTGGCGTGGATTCCCGCGTGTCGCCGCCCACGACGGCGATCCCGCGCCCCTCGCGCCGCGCATCGGCGCCGACTTCGCGGCCGACCGTCCGGAGCGACACGGGATCGAGAGGAAACTCTCCGGCCCGGCCCCGGAGCCCGTCGGTTCCGAAGAGCTTCACGGGGCGGCCGGACGGTTCTCCGGCACCGGGGTGGGCGCGGGGGCGGGGCCGATCCGGACGGTCACGTCGACGATCTGCCCTTCGCGCACGCGGACCCCCGGGACGTTCGGGAGCGCCGTCGTCGTGGTCGAGAACGTGGACGAACGGCCGGCGATCGAGATCGGCTCGGTCGAAACCCCGGTCATCTTCTCGAGCGAGGTCGCGGGTCCGACGACGCGCGCGATGCGGGGATCCACGATGACGTCGACGACCTGCGAGCCGGAGGCGGTCTCACCGGAGAGGGCGGGTACGATCGGGAGAAGCCGCTCGCCGATGCGGTCGAGCACGACCCGCACTTCGCCGGGCGCGATCGCCAGGACCTCGACTTCCGGCGGCACGTTGATGTCTTCGGGCGCGAAGCGGTGAACGCGCTCGCCCGGGCGGGCGTCGAGGAGGTCGATGACCGCCTCGAGCCTCTCCGGCTGGAGCTGTCTCAGGGCCGTGAACGGTCCGCGGACGCGCACCTCGACGCCTCCGGGGAGCGGGGAAGCCACCATCGTCTGCGACGGGACGTTCACGAGCGACAGCGGGATGCGGTAGCTCCTCTCCGAGATCCGCTCCCGGCGCTGCCCGGAAAGCGCGAACCACACCAGGAGCGCGATCACGAGAGCGAGGATCTTCAACCCCAGGTTGCGGAAGAAGAACGGGCGGCGCGGCATCGGGATCTCGACCTATGCCTGCGTCGCGTACTCGCGGTAGAGGAGGTCGCGGAGCGATTTGCCGTCGAGGTCCTCGATCAGCTGACCGTCCCGCGCGAGCGAGATCGTGCCGCGCTCCTCGGACACGACGATCGCGAGCGCGTCCGTCTCCTCGGTCACGCCGATCGCGGCTCGATGTCGCGTTCCGAAACGCTTGGACAGGCCCTCCTTGAGCGACAGCGGGAGGAAGCACGCGGCCGCCGCGACCCGCTCCCGCGACACGATGGCGGCGCCGTCGTGGAGCGGCGTGCCGGGCGCGAAGATCGTGACCAGCAGGTCGTAGGACATGGCGGCGTCGACGGGAACGCCGTTCTCGATGTAGGTCTTCAGTCCCTCGCGCCGCTCGAGCACGATCAGCGCTCCGACCCGGCGCGTCGAGAGCGAGGTGGCGGCGAGCACGAGATCCGACACGGTCTCCTCGGCTCGATAGCCCGAGAAGAGCGCGAAGAAGGGCGTTCGCCCGAAAGCCGCCAGCGCCCGTCGCAGCTCCGACGCGAAGAGGACGATGATCGCGAAGGGCAGGTAAAAGATGAGGGCGGAGAGCACGGTTCGCAGCGCGACGAGCTTCAGAAGCACCGAAATCCAGTAGACGACCAGGATCGCGATCAGCCCGAAGACCATCTGGACGGCACGCGTGCCGCGGATGAGCCGCAGCAGGAAGTACACGACGAACGCGACGATCAGTATGTCGACGGCGTCGCGCCACGTGAACGAGAAGCTCCCCGGCGAGCCGAACCGGGCCGAGAACGCCTCGATCACGGCGCGACAGCCTCGGCCGGACGGTGGAGCGCGGAGGCCTCGACGGCGTCGAGCATCCTCAGGAAACGAACGGACTCGGCGACGTCGTGCACCCGAACGACGGCCGCGCCCCCGGTCCGCGCGGCCGCGAGCGCGGCGAGGTTGCCGGGCAAGCGCTCGGCGGCGGAGGAGTCCTCCGCGACCCCCGAGAACCGGCGCACGAACCCCTTGCGGGAGGCGCCGACCGCGACGGGAAATCCGAGCGAGGCGAACGCCCGCAGGTGACGCAGGAGGAGGAGGTTTCCCTCCGGGCTCTTCCCGAAGCCGAGCCCCGGGTCGATCGCGATCCGGTCGGGCGCGACTCCCGCTTCGAGTGCCTTCGCCGCCGCGGTCGCGAGCTCCGAAGCGACGTCCGCCACCGGGTGCGCGTAAGACGTGTCCGCCTGCATGGTGCGCGGGTCCGAGCCCCTCATGTGCATGAGCAGCACGCCCGCGCCCCCTTCGGCCACTGCGGCGATCATCCCGGGATCGTAACGGAGCGCCGAGACGTCGTTGACGACGTCGGCGCCGGCGCCGAGCGCGCGCCGGGCGACGGCCGCCTTGCGGGTGTCGACGGATATCGGGCGGTCCGTCGAGCGCCGGATGCCCTCGACGACCGGCAGGACGCGCGCGATCTCTTCCTCGACGGGAACGGGAGCCACCGCGCCGTAGTTCGCCGGCCGCGTCGACTCGCCGCCAACGTCCACGATCGCGGCCCCCGCGTCGAACATCTCGAGCGCCCTGTCCACCGCGCGGGCGGGGTCGAGGTAGTCGCCCCCGTCCGAGAACGAGTCGGGAGTCACGTTGACCACGCCCATCACGGCCGGAGGGGAGCCGAGGTCGACGCTCCTTCCCCGTGCGATCGCGAGGTGACCCGGCCGCTTCTCCGCCCGTGAGAAGGCGTCGGCCGCGCGCTGACGAAGGGTCGCGGGGAGCGCTTTCAGCGTCTCGGCCCGCCGCGCCCGCGAGACGACCACGGGCGGCGACGCCGAACGCTCGAAGCGGACGACGTCGACCGGGAACTCGGCGGCGGCGAAGGTCGCGATGCGAAGGCCGTCCCAGGAGGCGATCTCGCGCAGCAGCTCGGCGGTCGCCGCCGGAAAAACGAGGTCGGCTGAGACCGCCACGGCGGGAAGTCTAGCTTGCGAGGCTCATCCGCGTTTCCTCCCTCTCCCCGCTCGCGGGGAGAGGGTCGGGGTGAGGGGCGTTACGCCGGCTCCGGGACGAGCGGGCCCACGCCGTCGGCCACTTCGGGCGCGCCGGGCGGCGGAACGATCGGCGGTTTCGGAGGACCCGCCTTGCGCAGCTTCGAGATGTCCATGCCGGTCTCCTCGGCGATGATCTGGAGCACCTCCTCGCCGTCCAGGACCTCTTTCTCGAGGAGGGTGCGGGCCAGCCGGTGCATGACCTTGGTGTTCCCGACGACGATCTTCTCCGCGCGGTTGTACGCCTCCGTCACGATGCGCTTGACCTCGGCGTCGATCTGGTTCGCCGTCGTCTCGGAGTAGTCCTGCGTGCGGCCGAAGTCGCGGCCGAGGAAGATCTCCCCCTCCGGCTTCCCGAAGGTGAGCGGCCCCAGGTCGCTCATGCCCCACTCGCAGACCATCTTGCGCGCGAGGTCGGTCGCCTTCTCGATGTCGTTGCCGGCGCCGGTCGTCATGTGGCCGAGGAATTTCTCCTCGGCGATCCGGCCGCCCATCATCACGGTGATCGTCGCCTCGAGGTACTCCTTGGTGTGGGAGTACTTGTCCTCCATGGGAAGCTGCATCGTGACGCCGAGCGCGCGCCCGCGCGGAATGATCGTGACCTTGTGGATCGGATCGGCGTCCGGCTGCATCGCGGCGACGAGCGCGTGGCCGCCCTCGTGGTACGCCGTGTTCTTCTTCTCTTCCTCGGTCATGATCATCGACTTGCGCTCGGGACCCATCATGACCTTGTCCTTCGCGTACTCGAAGTCGATCATCTCGACCTTCTTCTTGTTGAACCGCGCCGCGTTCAACGCCGCCTCGTTCACCAGGTTGGCGAGGTCGGCGCCGGAGAAGCCGGGGGTTCCGCGCGCGATGATCGAGAGGTCGACGTTCTCGGACAGCGGCGACTGGCGCGTGTGGACTTTCAAGATCTGCTCGCGGCCGCGCAGGTCGGGCCGGTCCACGACCACGCGCCGGTCGAAGCGCCCGGGCCGCAGGAGCGCCGGATCCAGCACGTCGGGCCGGTTGGTCGCCGCGACGAGGATGACCCCCTCGTTCGTGTCGAATCCGTCCATCTCGACGAGAAGAGCGTTCAGCGTCTGTTCCCGTTCGTCGTGCCCCCCGCCGAGGCCCGCGCCGCGGTGACGGCCGACGGCGTCGATCTCGTCGATGAAGATGATGCAGGGAGCGTTCTTCTTTCCCTGTTCGAAGAGGTCGCGGACCCGGGAAGCGCCGACGCCCACGAACATCTCGACGAAGTCGGAACCGGAGATCGTGAAGAACGGCACGTTCGCCTCGCCCGCGACGGAGCGCGCGAGCAGCGTCTTGCCCGTTCCCGGGGGTCCCATGAGCAGGACGCCCTTGGGGATCTTTCCGCCGAGCTTCTGGAACTTCTGCGGGTCCTTCAGGAACTCGATGATCTCCTGGAGCTCGACCTTCGCCTCCTCGACTCCGGCCACGTCCTTGAACGTGACCTTCTTCTGAGTCGGCGTGAGGAGCTTCGCCCGGGACTTGCCGAACGACAGCGCCTTGTTCCCGCCGGCCTGCATCTGCCGCATGATCACGAACCAGATCGCGACGAGCAGGATCAGCGGGCCGTACATGACGAGCGCCGAGACGAAGGAGGAGTCCTTGAGCGGCGTGATCTCGATCTCGACTCCGCGCGCGCGGAGGTCCTTCACGAGGTCCGGATAGTTCGCGGCGTAGGTCTTGAAGAGCGGCTGGGGTCGCCCGGCGGCGGCGGAGTACGTTCCGCGGATCTCTTCGCCGCGAATCGTGACCTTCTGAATGTGCCCCTGGCCGACCTGGTCCAGGAACTGCGAGAAGCTGATCTCCTCGACGGCGGTCGCGCCGGTCTTGAAGACGTTCCAGGCCAGGATGATCAGGACCAGGATGACCATCCACAGCAGCAGGTTCTTGATCGTGGCGTTCAAACCAGTACTCCTTGTGTGCCCCGAGGATAACGGAGTCCCGTCACCCTTTATGCCCCTTTTGCGCCCCGACGGGGGCGAGTCGGACCGAGAATCGGCCGCCGCGCCGCCGGAATCGGATTCGCCGCCCCGCTTCGAAGCGGAAATCGCGCCCGCTCGCCAGCAGGGCGACGATCTGTTCGCGCTCGCGCCCCGTGAACGGAGGCCTTCCGGGCCTCGCGAACGGGATCGCGCACTCCAGCACCGCTTTGCGGCGCAGCTCTTCGGGCGAGGCCTCCAGGAGCGGAGCGGCGGCGATCACGACGTTCCTCCCGAACGCGAGCGCGGGCCGGATGTTCCGCTCGAAAGCCGCGTCGAGCGCTTCGCGGCGCCGCCCGAGGGCCTCGACGCGCCGGGAGAGAGCGTCGACGTCCACATCCTGGATCACGAGCCCGCGCCGCACCCGGTTCCGCGCGAGCGACAGGTCGCCGTTGCTCGCGTCGCGCCTCCACGCGATTCCCCGCGACGTCAGGAACTCGAGGATCTCGGACCTCGACACTCCGAGAAGCGGGCGGACGACGCCGTCCGCCCGGCGCTCCCGGGGGCCCGCGAGGCTCGCGAGGCCGCCGTTTCGCTCCGTCGCGAGGAGGTGCGTCTCGATCACGTCGTCCCGCTGGTGCGCGGTCGCGATGAGGGACGCGCCGGCCTCGCGCGCCATTTCCAGCAGTGCGTCATATCGGACCCTTCGGGCGGCCGCCTCGGGAGAGAGACCCAGCCGCCGCGCCTCCTCCCGCGCGTCGTGCCGCCGTTGGAAGAAGGGGAGGAGGAGCCTCCGGGAGAGTCCCGCGACGAACGCGAGGTCGCGGTCGGCGTCCCTCCCGCGCCAGCCGTGGTGGACATGGGCGACGGAGAGCGTCCAGCCGAGCTCCGCGGCGATTTCGGTGGCTGCGTGGAGGAGCGCCGTCGAGTCCGCGCCGCCCGAGACCGCGAGGAGAATCGACGACTCGCGAGGCATCAGCCCCGTTTCGGCGGATCGGCGCAGCGCGTGAGAAACAGAGTCCATTCCTTATGGTACGTCTACTGACGTATCGGGGCTCCGGTTGCCCATCTAACCCTGACCTGATCCCTGAGGGCCGCCGCGTTTTGGGGGGGTACGCCGGGCATAGGTGTATTTTCGTACTCGCCATGCGATCCGTCTCCCGAGCCTTCGGACTCGCACTGTTCCTAGGATTGGCGAGGATTTCCTCAGCGGAAACGCTGAGCGAATTTCCTTGCTCGTCTTGTGGGTCGGGAATCGCTCACGGAGCGGACGGGAATCTGTGGATCACCGGAAATTTCTTCGCCAACAGCATCGTCCGCATGAGTCCGGGAGGTGCATTCGTCGAGTTTCCCGTACCGACCGCGAACGCCAACCTGTTCTCGATCGCCAGCGGAGCCGACGGCAACCTCTG
>DATIBN010000278.1:0-8103 GCA_035457525.1 Thermoanaerobaculia bacterium
CTTCACCGCCGGCATTGTTGACGATTTGGCGGATCGGCTCTTCCAAGGAACGCCTGATGATGTCCAGGCCGACCTTCTGCTCTGCCGGGACATCCTTGATGGTATCCAGCGCCTTGATGCAGCGGAGATAGGCCGTTCCGCCGCCGGGGACAATACCCTCTTCGACGGCCGCCTTGGTTGCGTGGAGGGCGTCTTCGACGCGGGCTTTCTTTTCCTTCATCTCGGTCTCGGTTGCCGCGCCGACGTTGATGACGGCCACGCCGCCCACAATCTTCGCCAGCCGCTCTTGCAGCTTCTCGCGGTCGTAGTCGGAGGTCGTCTCCTCGATCTGGGCCCGGATCTGCTTGACGCGGCCCTGGATCGACTCCTGCTTCTTCTTGGAGCGGTCGTCGACCACGATCGTGGTGTTGTCCTTGTCGATCGTGACCTTCTTCGCGTCACCGAGGTCCTCCCACTTGACGCTCTCGAGCTTGATGCCGAGGTCCTCGGAGATGAGCTTGCCGCCCGTCAGGATCGCGATGTCCTCGAGCATCGCCTTGCGGCGATCGCCGAAGCCCGGCGCCTTGACGGCGGCCACCTGGAGCGTGCCGCGGAGCTTGTTGACGACGAGCGTGGCGAGCGCCTCGCCCTCGACGTCCTCGGCGACGATCAGGAGCGGCCGGCCCTGCTTCGCGATCTGCTCGAGGATCGGGAGGAGGTCCTTCATGTTCGAGATCTTCTTCTCGTAGAGGAGCACCTTCGCGTTCTCGAGCACGACCTCCATCCGCTCCGAGTCGGTGATGAAGTACGGGGAGAGGTATCCGCGGTCGAACTGCATGCCCTCGACGACCTCGAGGGTCGTCTCGAGGCCCTTGGCCTCCTCGACCGTGATCACGCCGTCCTTGCCGACCTTGTCCATCGCCTCGGCGATGATCTTGCCGATCTCCGAGTCGTTGTTGGCCGAGATCGTCCCGACGTGCGCGATGTCCTTGCCCTCGACGGGCTTGGAAAGCCGGTCGAGCGACTCGACCGCGGCGCGCACCGCGCGATCGATCCCGCGCTTCAGCTCCATCGGGCTCGCGCCGGCCGTGACGTTCTTGATTCCTTCGCGGTAGATCGCCTGCGCCAGAACGGTCGCCGTGGTCGTGCCGTCGCCGGCCACGTCGGAGGTCTTCGAAGCAACCTCACGGACCATCTGCGCGCCCATGTTCTCCAGCGAGTCCTGGAGCTCGATCTCCTTGGCGACGGTGACGCCGTCCTTGGTGATCGTGGGCGATCCGAACTTCTTCTCGATGACGACGTTGCGGCCCTTCGGGCCGAGGGTCACTTTGACGGCGTCGGCGAGTTTGTTGACGCCGTGGAGGATGCGCTGACGCGCCTCCTCGCCGTAGGAAATTGTCTTCGCTGCCATTTTCTTCGCTTCTCCTTCCGGGTTTACTTCTCGACCACGGCGAGGACTTCCTCTTCCCGGAGGATGAGGTGCTCCTCTTCGTCGATCTTGATTTCCGTGCCGGCGTACTTGCCGATGAGGATGCGGTCGCCCTTCTTCACGTCGAGCGGAAGCTGCTTGCCGTCCTCGTTGATCTTGCCCTTGCCGACGGCGACGACTTCGGCCTCCATCGGCTTCTCCTTGGCGGTGTCGGGGATGATGATGCCCCCGCGGCGCGTCTCTTTGTCCTCGACGCGCTTCACGAGGATTCGGTCGTAGAGCGGACGAATCTTCATTCCTTTCCTCCTGTGAGTCCTTCTTGCCTGGATTCCCCGCGGCCGGAACTCCGGCCGGGGGAAGGCGGATGTTAGCACTCAACGGAGTCGAGTGCTAGTAGCCGCGGAGGGCGCGGGCCGCGTCGACGCCTGCGCCGTAAACTACTGATTATTAATCTGTTGCCCTGACGAGTCCGCCCGGATTGCCCGCTCGAGCTCGGCAGCCACCGGGTCCTCGGGATGGCGAGCGCGGTAGTTTTCGAGCGTCTCCAGGGCCTCCCGGGTCTGCCCCACGGTCGCCAGCGCACCCGCGAGGTCGCACCAGGCGTCGCGGTAGTCCGGGTCGAGCGCCGCGGCCTTTCGAAACAGCGGGATCGCCTGTCCGAGGTCGCCCCGCCATTTGTGGATGACGCCGAGCCCCTGGTAACCGCCGGCGAAGCTCGGCCTCAGGCGAATGACCGCCCGATACTCGCTTTCCGCCTCGCCGAGGCGTTTCTGCCGGCCCAGCGCGGTCGCGTAGAGGTATCGGAGCTCTCCGTCCTTCGGCTCGGCCCGGACGGCGAGGCGGGCGTGCTCGATCTCCGCGGCGTGGTTGCCCTCCCGCGAGTCCAGCTCTGCGAGATCCCGCGCGGGCCCTTCGAAGGTCGGGGCGAGCTCGACCGCCCGGGTGAGCTCCCGCCGGGCGGTCGTCCGGTCGCCCGTCTTCAGAGCGGCCTTTGCGAAATTGAAGTGTCCGTAGGCGCTTCGCGGAAAGAGCTCGACCTCGTGACCGATCTGTCGGATCTCGCGGTCTGCCGGAACGTTGCGGTTCCCGGCCCCGACGATCCCGATGAGAAGGATCGGGATACCGAAATACGCCACTGCGTGCGCGGCCTGCCGCAGACGCGGAAGACGGGGGGCAGCCGGTGCGATCGGAAGCGGCGCCGCTTCCGGAGCCGCGTCCGCCGGCCGGATTGCGAGCGCCGTGCGCACTTCTTTCGAACGGACCTTCCAGATGAAGGAGTCGACGTAGTAGTGGAGGAGGAGCGACGTGAGGGCGATGGAACCGACGATCTGCATCGTCCGCTCCGCGTCGCCGCCGACGAGCCGGTAGCCGGAGGAAAAGAGCAGGTAGGCCCCGGTGCCGTACAGAGCGACCAGGAACGCGAAGAGAAGGGTCCCGCGGGGGGAACCGAAGATCGCGCGGTAGAAGCTGCCCGGCCGCGTGGCGTCGCGCCGGATCGAAAGGTTCCCGTAGATCCAGACCATGAAGAAGTACTGCGACGCGTGAAAGAGGTTCTGGACCGACTGGGCCCGATACCAGCTCGGAAACTGGTAGCTCCAGATCAGCACCGCAAACGCGACGAAGTGCAGGAGGTGCTTGTTCGGCGTGGAGATGCGCTTCTCGCGCCAGACGGCGACGGCGTTGGCCACGTAGGCCACGAGAAGGACCACGCTGACGCCGGTCAAAGCCCACTTCGCCGCAGCCCAGCCGGCCGGCGTGAGCAGATCGAAGAACGGCAGGCCCGCCTTCCGGAAGGACCGCGCGATCCCCTCCATCCACGAGTCGGACCACGCGACGACGGTGACGTACCACGTGAGGACGCAGACCAGGTCGAGCCGCGCCGACCGGCGCGCGACGTCCCCGGCCTTCGCCGCGTAGATGCGACCGAACCCGTGCTGCTGCATCGCGACGTGCCAGAGGTCGAACGCCGCGGCGATCGTCAGTCCGATCACCCCGAGGCCGAAGAAAGCGGGCAGCACGACGAGCAGCGGGACCGCGGCGAGCGACACCCACAGCCGCGCTTTGTGGCGCTCGTATACGGCCGGTTCGCCGAAGGCGCGGATCCAGCCGGGCATGTGGTGACCGGTCACGATCAGTCCGAAGAGAATCGAAAAGACCGCGAGATCGGAAAGGCCCGAGAAGCGCCACGCCGCGAACATGATCAAGAGGGCGACGACGGGCGAGAGGATGATCCAGAAGTTGTCGGAAATCCGCCCGGAGATGAACGGAGAAGGCGCCGTTTCCCCAGGCCGCGAACGGCCGCGGGGAACGCTCATCGTCTGAGCCCGGGATGCCACCGCGCCGATTCTAACGGACCAGGCGAGCCCGTATACTCCGCCGGACCGATCGCCTTCGGCGGCGCGGGGGTTTGCGAATGACGACGGCGCTCATCACCGGCATCAACGGACAGGACGGCTCGTATCTGGCCGAGCACCTGCTCGATCAGGGTTACCGCGTCTACGGTCTCGTGCGCCGTACGAGCATCCGGAACCTCGAGCGGGTGGCGCACCTGCTCGAGCAGATCGAGCTCCTGAACGGAGACCTTCTCGACCAGAACTCGTTGATCAACGCCGTCGCCGAGGCGAAGCCGGACGAGGTCTACAACCTCGCCGCGCAGTCGTTCGTCCCGGCCTCGTTCTCTCAGCCCGTGCTCACCGGCGAGTTCACGGCCCTGGGCGTCACCCGGATGCTCGAGGCGATCCGTATCGTCAACCCGAAGATCCGCTTCTACCAGGCGTCTTCGTCCGAGATGTTCGGCAAGGTGCAGTCGGTCCCCCAGGACGAGGAGACCAAGTTCCATCCGCGCAGCCCCTACGGGGTCGCCAAGCTGTACGGCCACTGGATCACCGTCAACTTCCGGGAGTCGTACGGGATGTTCGCCGCTTCGGGAATCCTCTTCAACCACGAGTCACCCCGGCGGGGCTCGGAATTCGTGACCCGCAAGATCACGCTGGCCGCCGCGCGGATCGCGGCCGGTAAGCAGAAGGAACTGAGGCTCGGGAATCTCGAGGCGCGGCGGGACTGGGGGTTCACGGGCGACTACGTCGAAGCCATGCGCCTGATGCTCCAGCAGAGTTCTCCGCACGACTACGTCATCGGCACCGGAGAAACCCACACGGTGCAGGAGTTCGTCGAAGCGGCGTTCGGCCACCTCGGCCTCGACTGGCGGCGATACGTCGTGATCGACCCGAAGCTGGTTCGGCCCGCGGAGGTGGATCTCCTGATCTCGAACCCGCGCCGCGCGCGGGAGGAGCTCGGCTGGACTCCCAAGGTCAGCTTCGCCGAGCTCGTCCGGATGATGGTCGACGCGGATCGGGCGCTGGTCAGCCGGGAGACCGCGGCCGCCGGCTGACTCTAACCGGCTCCCCGGACGTGACCCGCGTCACAACGACTTCCCGCGCCGGTCGCTTCGCTCCTTTGTCTCCTTGATCTCTTTTCCCGGGCGTTTTGAAACGCGGCCGTTCCGGCAATCCGACAACTCGTCACCCCAAAAAAAATCCGTTGCCTCTCCCGCTTCCCGGCACTAGCATTCGATCCAAGTAATGCAAATGCATCTTGCGCCGGGCTCGGACGGCCCGGGAGGTGATGCAGGCCCCGAAAAAATCAAATCCCGGTGAACCCGGTCCCGGTGGCGTTCGTCGAGCGTCCGCGGTGACGCTTCCGGGCGGTCACGATTCGAAAGGAGGCGAGAGCAGCTCAACTTGATTCGGCCTTCGGAACCGTTCCTGTAACGAAATTTGGAGGTCGCATGCATTTTTCCCCGAGACAAAGAATCACGTTCGCCCTCGTCGCGCTTCTCTTCGCCTCCGTCCCGCTCTTCGCCGCCGAGATCCCCCTGACGAACTGGGTCGTCCCCACCTACCATCGCCCGGCGAGCGCCTCCGGCGGCCTTTCGACCATGGCCGACATCACGACCGGGAGCGCCTTCGTCGGCATGCAGCCCTGCCGGCTCGTCGACACGCGCCCCTCCCAGGGATTCGCGGGCCAGTGGGGTCCGCCGATCCTGGCGGCGAATGCGATCCGGACGTTCGACTTGAACTCGGCGCCGCACTGCACCGGCATTCCCGCGTCGGTCGAGGCGTACTCCTTGAACTTCGCCGTGACCGAAACCGCGGGACAGCCCGGTGACATCCGCGCCTGGCCGACGGGAACTCCGCCGACGACCGTCACATCGGTTCTCAACTGGAACTTCGTCGGCGCGGCCGCCATCGCGAACTCCATCATCATCCCGGCCGGAACCGGCGGGAGCATCGACGTCCAGGTTGCGGGATTCAACACGCACCTGGTCATCGACATCAACGGTTACTTCACCACGGCATACAACGACGGGAACGCCTTCCTGGCGACCGGAAACGTCGGCGCCTTCTTCTTCCCCGGATTCCTGGTCGCGGGGCTGAACGCCAACACCGGCAGCTTCGCGTTTGGCGTGTGGGGATCGTCGTCGAGTGCCGGTTCGGATTCCGCGGGAGTCGGCGGCTTCGGCGGGGCCACGACCGGCCGCGTCTACGGCGTCTATGGATCCTCGGAAAGCCTGGCGGACCACTCCGCCGGCGTCTTCGGCACCACGGACGATATGGCCTACGGCGCCTGCGCCGACTGCAACCATGCGGGAGTCTACGGGCGGGGCCTGACCGGTCCCGGGGTCCTCGGCGTTTCCAACGCGCCGGGCGAGTCGGGGGGAGTCCTCGGGATCTACACCACCAGCGCCGGCGTCGAGAACACGAACTCGCGCGGCGTCCTCGGTTACTCCACGACCGCGGGGGTTCGCGCGGTCAACGACATCAGCAAAGGTGGCGTCGTTTCCTTCACCGAGCCGCACGCGACCGATGCATCGAAAAAGCTCGTTTACGTCGCGCTCGAAGGGAACGAAGCCGGAACTTACTTCCGCGGCCGGGGGAGGTTCCTGAACGGCCAGGCCGTGATCGAGGTTCCGGAAGATTTCCGTATGGTCACGTCGCCCGAAGGGCTGAGCGTTCAGGTGACCCCGATCGGGCAGATGGCGACCGTCGCGATCGAAGACCTCAGCCTCGATCGGATCGTCGTGCGCGGCTCCCGTAACGTCGAGTTTTTCTACACAGTCAATGGCGTTCGGCGCGGATACGGATCGTTCCGCCCGATCGCCGACAACGACAAGGACTACATCCCGAGCTCGCCGGAGGCGGTGCTGCCGGCGGACATGAGGCCCGAGCTCCGAGAACGGCTGATCCGAAACGGGACATACAACCCGGACGGAACGGTCAACATGGAGACCGCCAGACGCTTGGGTTGGGAGCAGACCTGGGCCGAGCGGCCCACGGGACTTACTCCCGAGCAGTTAGTCCGGCGAGCCGTCGAAGAACAAGGGGGGACCCGGGCTCCTTAAGGGCAGGCAGCCACTCATTTCCGGCCGTGGGCGGACGAGCCCACGGCCGGAACTCTCTTGCCTCGTGGATTGAATCCCCACCGCAGTCAGCACGGGAGTCAAAGATGGTTCCGAATGCTTCGTTTCGGCGAGCGCGATCCCACTTCGGCGTGTCGCCGATTCTCTTCGCCGCCGCGTGCCTTCTGGGCGTCGCGCCTTCCCCCGCTCAACCCTGGCACTTCACCGAAGTCTCGGTGGCGGCCGGCGCCCGCTACGCGACCGGCGGTGGCCTCACCTCGGCGCCGCGGACCATGGGCGGCGGCGCGGCGGCGGGCGATTTCGACGGCGATGGGTGGGTGGACCTCTACGTCATCCGGATCGACGCGCCGAACGTACTCCTGCGAAACATGCACGACGGGACGTTTTCGGAGGTCACGGGCAACGGCCTGAACGCGACGAGCGGCAGCGGCCCGACGTTTGCGGACCTGGACGGCGACGGACGGCTCGATCTCGTCATCGGAGGGATCGACGGAGCGATCAGTCGGTATTTTCGGAACCTCGGCGGCGGCCAGTTCGCGGAATTCCCGGGCGGTCTGCCGACCAACCCTCCCGATGTCTATTCGACCGCGCTGGGGGACTACGACCGCGACGGCGATCTCGACCTCGTGACGACGCACTGGGCGTCCAGTCCCCGTCCCCGCCTCTGGCGCAACGACGGGAGCGGCACGTTCACCGAAGTACCGACTGCAGTGACGGGCTTCTCACCCGGTCCGACCCAGATCTTTTCTTTCACGCCGAACTTTACCGACATCAACAACGACGGCTGGCCGGATCTCCTCCTCTCGGCCGACTTCGGCACGAGCCAGACCTACATCAACAACCGGAACGGCTCTTTCACGAGAACCACCGACAGCGCAGTGATCACGGACGAGAACGGGATGGGAAGCGCCATCGGCGATTACGACCACGATGGAGACCTCGACTGGTTCGTGTCGAGCATCTTCGAGCCGAGCGGTGCCTCCTCCGGCAGCTGGGGCACGAGCGGCAACCGCCTCTACCGAAACCGCGGAGACGGCAGCTTCGAAGACGTCACCACTCTCGCCGGAGTCCGGGCGGGTTACTGGGGCTGGGGCAGCTCGTTTTCCGACTTCAACAACGACGGGAACCTCGACATCTTTCACGTCAACGGATTTCCGGGCTCCCCCTTCGTTGACGACCCCTCGCGGATGTTCGTCTCGAACGGAGACGGGACCTTCACTCAGATGGCCGAGACTCTCGGCATCGCGGACACCGGCGAGGGTCGGGGGATCGTCGT
>DATIBN010000279.1:0-11605 GCA_035457525.1 Thermoanaerobaculia bacterium
GAGCGCCGTCTCTTTTCCGAGCAGCGCCACGACGTCGAAGAGCGGCGCACCGACGGTGACGCCGGTCAGCGCGAGCCGCACCGGGTGAATGAGGCGCGACGCGGAGATCTTCATCTCGGCGGCGAGCTGGCGCAGCGCGGCGTCGAGGTCGTGCGGGTTCCAGTCCTCGACACCATCGAAAGCACCGATCAGCCGCTCGATCTCGCCCGCCGTCTCGGGCCGGACGTTCTTGCGCAGCCCTTCGGGGTCGTACTCCTCGGGGTCCTTCGCGTAGGTCGAGAGCGCGCGTCCCATCTCGATCGCCGTGCGGGCACGCGTGCGATGGAGCTCCACCGCGGCGAGCGCGGCCTTCTTCTCCGGCATGCCGGCGGTCGCGTACGGCTCCGCGCGCCGCAGCAGCTCCTCGGCCGGCATGCGGGCCATGTACTGCGCGTTGACCCAGAGCAGTTTTTCCGGATCGAAGACCGACGGTGAGGCGCCGATCCGATCGAGCGAGAACTCTCGCTCCATCTCCTCGCGCGTCAGGATCTCGCGGTCCTCGCCGGGGGACCAGCCGAGCAGCGCGAGGAAGTTTACGAGGGCCTCGGGGAAGATGCCCTGCTCCCGCCACTCCTCGACCGCCGCGGCGCCGTAGCGCTTCGAGAGTTTCTTGCGGTCCGTCCCGAGGATCATGCCGAGGTGCGCGAACGCCGGCACTTCCGCTCCGAGCGCGCGGAAGAGCGCAACGTGTTTGGGGGTATTCGCCAGGTGGTCGTCGCCGCGAAGGACGTGGGTGATCCGCATGTCCGCATCGTCCACGCAGACCGTGAAGTGGTAGAGCGGGTGGCCGTCGGAGCGAACGAGGACGAAGTCGTCGAGCGCCTCGGCGGGGAACTCGACGCGGCCGCGGATGAGATCGTCGACGATGATGGGCTCGGCCGGCATCTTCAGGCGCACCACGAACTTCTCGCCGGAGCGCGCGCGGCGGTCGCTCTCGTCGGGAGGGATCGCGCGACCGGCGCCGGAGTAGCGGTAGGAGCGCCCCTCCGCCTCCGCCTTCTTGCGGTCGAGGTCGAGCTCTTCGGGACTCTCGAAGGCGCGGTACGCCTTCCCCTCGGCGATCAGCCGGTCGGCGGCGGCCCGGTAGAGGTCGTAGCGCTTCGACTGATGGTACGGGCCCTCGTCGTGCTCGAGCCCGAGCCACTCGAGAGCCGAGAGGATCTGCCCGGTGAGCTCCTCGCGCGACCGTTCGACGTCGGTGTCTTCGATCCGGAGGATGTAGGTGCCCTTCTCCCGGCGCGCGAAGAGGAGGTTGTACAGCGCCGTGCGCGCGCCTCCGACGTGCAGAAAGCCCGTGGGGGACGGCGCGAAACGGACGCGCGGGCCGGAGCTGTTCGGCAAGGCGCTGCATGCTAGCTTACCGACAGCCCTCGAACCAACCGCATGGAAGAGATCGAACGCAGCGAGCCGGTTTCGATGCGCCTCCGTGCGGACGCGGCGCTGCTCGCCGTCACGCTCGTCTGGGGCTCGTCGTTCGTCGTCGTCAAGAACGTCGTGGCGGCGTCGCCACCGCTCGCGTTCGTCTTCTTCCGGTTCCTGCTCGCGGCGGTCGTCTGCCTGGCGATCGCCGCCGGCTTCCGACGGCCCCGGACGCCGGGGCTGCTGCGAGACGGCGCGATCATCGGCGGGCTGCTGGCGGGAGGGATGGTGCTCCAGGTGCTCGGCCAGGTCGAGACGACCGCTTCGAAGGCGGCATTTCTGACGGGGCTCTCGGTCGTGCTGACGCCTTTCGCGGCGTTCGCGCGGAATCGAAGCCTGCCTTCGGTCGAGAACGGGATCGGGATCGCGCTCGCGGGCGCGGGGTTCGTCCTCCTGACCTTTCCGAGAGGGGGCGGGCCGATGAACCGCGGAGACCTTCTGGTGTTCGGCTGCGGGATCGTCTTCGCCTTCTACATCGTCGAGATGTCGCTGCGCACCGGGAGGCACGATCCCGCATGGCTCACCGTGGTGCAGCTCGCGGTGGTCGCCCTGGCCGCCGGCGTATCGAGCGCGGTATTCCGGCTTGCGGGGTCCGCTGTCGAGCTACGGCCGATCGTCTGGGAGGGGACGTTTCTCCAGGGGGTCCTCTACCTCGCGACGATCGGCACGGTCGGAACGTTCTTCACGCAGACGTGGGCGCAGCGCCACATGTCCGCGACGCATGCCGCGATCATCTTCGCGCTCGAGCCGGTGTGGGCGGCGCTGCTGGCGGCGTGGCTGCTCGGGGAGAGGCTGGGGACGGGCGGCCTGTGGGGAGGCGGTCTGGTGCTGGCGGGGATCGTGGTGTCGGAAATGCGGCTGCAGCGGCGGGTCTCGACCTGATGTTGCAAGTGGAGACCTGACCCTCAATGTGGCAAGTGGAGACCTGACCCTCAATGTGGCAAGTGGAGACCTGACCCCCTCTTAAGTTCTTTTAGTCCAGCGGGAACGTCAGCGTATACGCGAAGCGGCCGCGGCCGACCTCCATCAGAAGCGTCGTCCGGTTGAAGTCGCGCTGGAGGATCCGGTTCACGTCGTCGAGGCTCCGGACCGCGGCGCCGTTCAACCCGAGGAGCAGATCTCCCGACTCGATCCCGCGATCGGCGGCGTCCCCGTTGCGGTCCACGACGTTGATTTGAAGGCCCCCGCGCGCGCGGGACAGCGTGATCCCCAGCTGCTCGCGGAGAATTCGCACGCCGAGGTCCGCCGGGGGCGCCTGCCCCTGCACCGTCACGGTGCGCTCCCCGTTGGAGCCGCGCAGGACGAGGCGCATCGGGCGCCCCGGCCCGCGCGTCGAGAGCGCCGTCTCGAACGCCTCGCGCGACACGATCGCCGCCCCGTCCACGGACACGATGAGGTCGCCCGGTCGCAGACCCGCCCGCGCCGCCGGCGATCCCGGGGTGACGCTGCGGACGCGGAACCCGCCGGGCCGCGCGAGCTCGGCGTTGCCGCTCGTGAGCGTCTGCCCGCGAACGCCGATCCACACCGCCCGCACCTCGCCGAAGCGGAGCAGGTCATCGACGATCCGCTTCGCGCGGTCGACGGGGATCGCGAACCCGATGCCCTGCGCGCCGCCGATGATCGCGGTCGCGACTCCGATCATGTCCCCCTGGATGTTGACGACGGGCCCGCCCGAGTTCCCCGGGTTGATCGGCGCGTCGATCTGCACGAAGTCGGTATACATGCGCTGGTTCTCACCCGGCACGCTGCGCCCGAGCGCCGAGAGAACCCCCGTCGTCACCGTGTTCGAGAGGCCGAAGGGGTTTCCGATCGCAACGACGGTCTCGCCGATCATCAGGTCCGACGACGTCCCGAGGCGGATCGTCGGAAGGTTGCCGCGCGGGGTTCGCACGCGGAGGACGGCGAGGTCGTTGTCCGCGTCGGATCCGACGACGTCGCACTCGAGCTCCTGGCCGTTCTTCATGGTGGCCAGGATGCGCGAGGCGCCCGAGATGACGTGGTCGTTCGTCAGGATGATGCCCTCGGGCCGGATGATGACGCCCGAGCCGAGCGACTGCTGCGCGCGGCGCGAGCGCGGGTCGATCCCGAAGAAAAAGTCGTCCAGGATCGAGGGGCGGCGCCGGACCGTCTGCTCCGCCGCGATGTTGACGACGGCGGGGGAGACCTTGTCGACGACCTCGACGATCTCGCTCCGGCGCGAGGGGAGAGGGGCGGCGGCGGCGATTCCCGCGGCGCCGAGGATCAAGAGAGCCGGGAGAGCTCGTTTCACGTCCGCCGAAACGAAAGGGGTGTTGATCCCATTCCTACACCCCTCACCCCGACCCTCTCCCCGCAAGCGGGGAGAGGGAGTTGAGATCACTCCGGGAGAAGAAAGAAAACCCCGCTTTCGCGGGGTCTGGAAAGAAAAGGAAGAGTTCCTCGGCTTTACGTGCTCTGCACGTCGATCGGCTTCTCGCGGCGGCCAGCGGTCTCGCCGCTGATCTTGATCTGCTTCGGCTTCGCGTCCTCGCGCTTGGGCAGCTCGATCTCGAGCAGCCCGTTCCGGAACTTCGCGCGGATGTTCTCGCGATCGACGTTGTTCGGAAGGGTAAAGGACCGCATGAACTGACCGTACGACCGCTCGACGCGGTGGTAGTTGCGTCCAGTCTTCTCCTCCTCGAACTTCCGCTCGCCGCGGAGCGTCAGGATGTTGCCCTCCATCTGGATCTGGACCTCGTCTTCCTTGAAGCCCGGAAGCTCCGCGGTCAGCGTGATCCTCTCCTTGTCCTCGGCGATGTCGACCGGGGGCATCCAGGCGCCCAGGCCCATCTCCTCGTCCCGTTCCCGTCCCTGCAGCGCGCCGAACGCGCGGTTGAAGCGGTCGGCGAAAGTGCTCAGCTCACGATCACGATAGGGATCCCAGCGAATCAATGCCATCTGTCACCTCCAAAATAGTTGAACGACCCTCGATGTCTGTTGCTCACACCCTGAGCGGTTGGCGCTCAGACTCCGTTTCGATTTCGATGCTCTCTCCGTCCGGCGAAACCGTGACCTGCGCCGTGTCCCCGGGTTGCAGCTCGTTTCGGAGAATCTTGCCGGCCAGAGCGTCGGAGACCTCCTTCTGAATGAGCCGCTTCAGCGGCCGCGCCCCGAACGTCGGGTCGTAGCCGCGGCCCGCGAGGTATCGCTTCGCTTCCTCCGTCCACGTCAGTCGGATTCCTCGGTCGGCGACCGTCCTGGCGAGCGACCGCAGCTGGATCTCGACGATCTCCGAGATCTCTTCCCGCGTGAGGCGGTGGAACACGATGACGTCGTCGATGCGGTTGAAGAACTCGGGGCGGAAATGGCGGCGCAGGGTCTCCTCGATCCGCTTCTTGACCTCTTCCTCGCTCGCCTCCTGCGCCTCCGCGATCCACTCCGAGCCCAGGTTGGACGTCATGATGATCACGGTGTTCTTGAACGAGACGACGCGGCCCTTGCCGTCCGTCAGCCGTCCGTCGTCCAGCACCTGCAGGAGGATGTTGAAGACGTCGGGGTGCGCCTTCTCGATCTCGTCGAAGAGGATGACCGAGTACGGCCGTCGGCGCACGCTCTCCGTGAGACGCCCCCCCTCCTCGTAGCCGACGTAGCCGGGCGGTGCGCCGATCATCCGGGCAACGGAATGCTTCTCCATGTACTCGGACATGTCGAGCCGGATCATCGCGTGCTCGTCATCGAAGAGGAATTCCGCCAGCGCGCGCGCGAGCTCGGTCTTTCCGACGCCGGTCGGTCCGACGAACAGGAACGATCCGATCGGACGGCGCGGGTCGGAGAGACCCGCACGCGAGCGCCGCACGGCGTCCGAGACCGCGCGCACGGCCTCGCGCTGACCCACCACCCGCTCGCCGAGGCGCTCCTCCATGTGAATCAGCTTCTGCGTCTCGGTCTCGAGAAGCTTGGTCGCGGGAACGCCCGTCCAGCGGGAGACCACGGCCGCGATGTCCTCCTCCGTGACCTCTTCCCGGAGCATCGGGCGGCCGCCCTTCTGGAGCTCCGTGAGCCGCGTGTTGTTCGCGGCGAGATCCCGGTCGAGCTCCGGCAGCCGGCCGTAGCGCAGCTCGGCCGCCTTCTGGAGGTTGCCCTCGCGCTCCGCCTCGGTCGCCTGCTGCCGCACGGTCTCGATCGCCTCCTTGATCCCGCGGATCTGCTGGATCAACTCCTTCTCCGCGGTCCACTGGGCGCGCAGGCGGCTCGCCTTCTCCCGCTCCTCGGCGAGGATCCGGTCGATCTCCTCGACCCGGTCCTTGGAGTCTTTGCTCTTCTCCTTTTCCAAAGCTTTTTTTTCAATTTCGAGCGACAGGATGCGGCGCTCGATCTCGTCGATCTCCGTGGGGACGGAGTCGATCTCGGTGCGCAGCTTCGCGGCCGCCTCGTCCACGAGGTCGATGGCCTTGTCGGGAAGGAAGCGATCGCTGATGTAGCGGTGGGAAAGCTTCGCGGCGGCGACGAGCGCCCCGTCGGTGATGCGAACGCCGTGGTGGACTTCGTACCGCTCCTGGAGGCCGCGGAGGATCGCGATGGTGTCCTCCACCGACGGCTCGTCCACGAAGACCGGCTGAAAGCGCCGCTCGAGCGCGGCGTCCTTCTCGATGTGCTTCTGGTACTCCGCGAGAGTGGTGGCGCCGATCGCGCGGAGCTCTCCGCGCGCGAGCGCGGGCTTCAGCATGTTCGAGGCGTCCATCGCGCCCTCGGCCGCGCCGGCGCCGACGAGGGTGTGGAGCTCGTCGATGAAGAGGACGATCGTCCCCTGCGCCTCTTCGATCTCCTTCAGCACGGCCTTCAGCCGGTCCTCGAACTCGCCGCGGTACTTGGCGCCCGCGATCATCGCTCCCAGATCCAGCGACACGACGCGCTTGTTCTTCAGGCCCTCGGGCACGTCGCCCATGTGGATGCGCCGCGCGAGACCCTCGACGATGGCCGTCTTTCCGACGCCCGGCTCTCCGATCAGGACGGGGTTGTTCTTGGTGCGGCGGGAGAGGACCTGGATGACGCGGCGGATCTCCTCGTCGCGCCCGATGACCGGATCGATCTTGCCGCGCCGGGCGAGATCCGTGAGGTCGCGCGTGTAGCGCTTCAGGGCCTGGTACTTGTCCTCCGGGTTCGGATCCGTGATGCGGGTGGACCCGCGGACCTCCTTCAGCGCCTTGAGAAGGGAATCCTTCGTCGCTCCCCGGGAGGTGAGCCGCTTGCCGGTCGCGCCGGCCGCCTTGTCCGCCAGCGCGAGCAGGAAGTGCTCGGTCGAGACGTACTCGTCGCCGAACTCCTTCGCGATCTCGAACGCCCGGTCGAAGACGCGGTTGAGATCGGGGGAGAGCATGGCGTCGGCCGACGCGCCGGTGACTTTCGGCTGCCGGTCGAGATCCGTTTCGACGTCGCGCGCGAGCGCTTCGGGGTCCACGCCGAGCTTCTGCAAAATGGGCGTGACGACGCCCTCGCTCTGCCGGAGCAGCGCGAGCAACAGGTGATCCGTGGAGAGCTCGGCGTTGCCGCGGGCGCGGGCGTCCCGCTGCGCCTCCTGGATCGCCTCCTGAGCCTTGATGGTGAGCTGGTCGAAGCGCATGACTCGGGAAAGTTATAACATGCGTGCTCCCTTGTCAAGTTTCGCGCAGGGAGTAGTTGAGTCTGCTCGACGCAAGCTTTGGCCGTACGGGCGGCCTCAGAGGCCGAGCGGGTCGCGTAACCCGGCCTCCTGGAAGCCTCGGGCTCGCAGGAGGCAGGAGTCGCAGCCGCCGCACGGCCGGCCCGTCGGAGAAGGGTCGTAGCAGCTCGACGTCAGCGCGAAGTCGAGCCCCAGGCGGTGTCCGGCGGCCACGATCTCCCCCTTGGTCATCGACAGGAGTGGCGCGTGGACCCGGAACCGCAGGGCGCCCTCGACGCCGGCCTTCGTCCCGAGGTTCGCCGCGGCCTCGAACGCCTCCAGAAACTCTGGCCGGCAGTCGGGATACCCGGAGTAGTCGAGCGCGTTGGCACCTATATAGATGTCCGCGACGCCCTCGGCCTCCCCCCAGGCCACGGCGTGCGCGAGGAAGAGGGTGTTGCGCGCCGGGACGTAGGTCGGAGGTATCCGCTCGCGGCCCAGGGCGTGGCGGGGGACCTCGCGCGCGGGGTCCGTGAGCGCGGAGCTCCCCGGCGCGGGGTAGTCGAGTCGCACGATCCGGTGGGACGCGACGCCGTATCGCGCGGCGAGCGCCCGCGCGCGCTCGAGCTCGAAGGCATGGCGCTGGCCGTAATCGAAGGAGAGCGCGAGGACCTCGCCGGCCTCCTGCCGTGCGATGAGCAGGCACGTCGCCGAATCGAGGCCCCCGGAGAGCAAGACGATGGCGCGGGTCATGATTTCGTGAGAGATCCCTCGCTTCGCTCGGGATGACCGCTTCGCGGTCAGCGGCCCGGGACGTCTCCCCAGAGGATCTTGTGGAGCTGGAGGCCGAGGCGGATCGGGCGACCCGAGTCGCGGATCCACTCGGCGAGATCGGAAGCGGAGAGCGCTTCCCAGACGGGAGAAAACGTGACGACGTGGCGGGCGTCGAGGTCCCGCTCCCGCACGAAGTCGATCGCCCAGTCGAAGTCGCGCCGGTCGGCGAGCACGAACTTCACCTCGTCGTCGCGGCCGAGCCGCTCCAGGTTCTCCGGCAGGTTCGCCGCCATCATGCCGCTGCCCGGCGCCTTCACGTCGACGATCTTCACCACCCGCGGGTCGATGCGGTCGAGCGGGACGTGCCCGCCCGTCTCGAGGAGGACGGTCTTTCCCCTCTCGAGCAGCCGGTCCATGAGCGGATAGACCCCCTCCTGCTCCAGGGGCTCGCCGCCGGTCACCTCCACGAGGTCGGTCTCCAGCGCCGCGGCGCGCTCGGCGGCCTCCGAAACGGTCATCTCCGATCCGCCGGAGAAGGCATAGGCGGTGTCGCACCACACGCACCGCAGCGAGCATCCCGTCAAGCGGATGAACGCGCAGGGGAAACCGGCGCGCGTGGATTCTCCCTGGATCGACCGGAAGATCTCGGTGACGCGGATCGTGGGCTCGCTCACGGTTCCGCGAGCGCGAGCTCGACCGGCGGTCGGCCGCCGCTCCAGCGGGAGATCGCGGAGAGGGCCGCCGTGTACGCGAATCCGTTGAAGAAGACGAGCAGGAACGGGACGCCGACCCAGTAGCGCTCGGCGACGGCAAAGGCGAGAGCGGCCAGGAAATACCCGGCGAGCAGGACCTCGGCGGCGAACGAGAAGCCCGAAGCCGCGCGATACTTCTTGTCCCGCCATTGCCCGGCCGACCCCTCGATGCGGTACTTGGGAGTGCGCGTGAACTCCGCGGGACGGTTCACGAGCCCTTCGAGGACCGCGCGCAGGTTCGTCAACGAGAGCCCGATACCGAGCGACATCAGGAAGGGCATGGACTTCACTGCGGCCCGCCAGCCCCGCCCGATCTCGCGCTGGGAAGAGACGTAAAAAGCGACGAAGGAAAACGTGGCGCCGAAAAAGAGGGGAAAGTCGAAGACGGCGAGCTTTCTCCAGCCGATCGCCTCCCGGATCACGATGGCCGGCACGATCAGGAGCGCCAGCAGGACCACCAGAAGGTAGGAGAAGTTGCTCGTGAGGTGGAAGAACGCCTCGAGCTTCACCTTCCAGGGGAATCCGCTCTTCAGGATCTCCGGGAGGAGCTTGCGGCTCGTCTGGATGGAGCCCTTGGTCCACCGGTGCTGCTGCGTCTTGAATCCGTTCATGTCGACGGGCACTTCGGCGGGGACCGCGACGTCCTTCAGGTACACGAACCGCCAGCCGGCGAGCTGCGCCCGGTACGAGAGGTCGAGGTCCTCCGTCAGCGTGTCGGACTGCCATCCTCCCGCATCTTCGAGGCAGCGCCGCCGCCAGATCCCCGCGGTGCCGTTGAAGTTGAAGAAGCGTCCGGATCGGTTGCGCGCCGTGTGCTCGATGACGAAGTGCCCGTCGAGGTAGATCGACTGGATCCGCGTCAGCAGCGAGAACTCGCGGTTCAGGTGGTCCCAGCGGGCCTGGACCATCCCGACCCTCGCGTCCGAGAAATGGGGGAGGCAGCGGCGGAGCATGTCGGGCGGCGCGACGAAGTCGGCGTCGAAGATCAGGAGGAACTCGCCGCGCGCTCTCCGGAGGCCCGACTGAAGGGCTCCGGCCTTGTAGCCCCGCCGGTGATCGCGGGGGACGTAGACGACGTCGAAGCCGCGGGCGCGGTACCGCTCGACTGCCGCGCGCGCCACCTCCCGCGTGTCGTCGGTCGAGTCGTCGAGGACCTGAACTTCGAGAAGCTCCTTCGGGTAGTCGAGCGCCATGACCGAGTCGAGGAGGCGTTCGACGACGTAGACTTCGTTGTAGAGCGGGAGCTGAACGGTGACGACGGGGAGCCGCTCGAGCGCGCCGGCGGGGGGCGGGTCCTCCCCGCGATGCTTGTAGTAGAGGCGCACCATGAACGCCCGGTGGACGCCGTACACTGCGAGAAGCGTGAGGACGACGTAATAGGCGGCGAGCGTCGCGATCTGGACGTTCATTCCCTTCCACGCGGAGGATCGGGATTGCGGCCCGGGCTCTTCTTCGCCGCGGGGGAGGCCGTCTTTCTCGGAATTCTCTTCCTTCCCGACGCCCGGCGACACCTCACCGCCTACCTCCTCCTGTTCTTCGCGGGCTCCCTCCTTTCGCTTTTCGCGGCGCGGAGTTTATCCGCTTCGCCCCGCCGCTTCGTGCTCCTCTGCGCGGCGGCCTTCCGGCTGACGCTTCTCTTCCGGGCGCCCGATCTTTCGAGCGACGTGCACCGCTACATCTGGGACGGCCGCGTCGCGGCGTCGGGAGCCTCTCCCTACGCGTTCGCGCCGGCCGATGCGCCGGAGAGCTTCGCTCGCGACCTTCGCAGCCGTCTCGACTACGCCGAATACCGGAGCGTGTATCCGCCCGTCGCGCAGGCCGCGTTCCGCGCCGTCGCGTTTCTTCCGGGTGACGGCCTCTTCGCGATGAAGGCGATCTTCGCGGCGGCGGACGTCGCGATCGTGGCGCTGCTCTTCGCGATGGGCGGAACCGGCGCGCGCTTCGGAGCCGCGCTCTACGCGTTCCATCCGCTCCCGGTGACCGAGACGGCGGGGCAGGGACACCTCGACGCCCTCGGTGTCGCGCTTCTGCTCGCGTCGGTCGTCTACCTCGTTCGCCGGCGCCCGCTCTCGTCCGGGATCGCGTTCGCTGCAGCCGTGCTCGTGAAGTACGTCCCGCTCGCCGCGGCGCCGGCGCTCTTCCGGCGGGGCCGGCTGCGCTTCGCGGCCGCCGCGATCGCCGTGGCGGCGACCCTGTGGGTCGTGGCGTCGCGCGGGGGCGTTTCGCCGGCGGCCGGGCTCGGGCCCTACGCGACCCGCTGGGAGTTCAACTCGATCCTCTAGCCCGCGGCGGCCGCGGCCGTCGACGCGACGGACCTTCCGATCCGCGCGAAGGCCGCCTACGAGCGGTGGAAGGCGAAGCGCGAGTACCGCTCGTGGATGCAGAGGATCTATCCGTACTTCTACACGGCGTTCTTCGCGCGAGTGCTCCTCGGAGCCCTGCTCGCGGCCGCCCTCGTCGCCATCGCAATCAAGGTCGGGGACCTCGAGCTCGCCGTCTTCGCGTCGCTCGGCGCTCTTCTCCTCGCGTCGCCGACGCTCCACCCCTGGTACCTCCTCTGGGTGCTGCCGCTCGCGGCGAAGCGGCGGGAGCCCGCGTTCCTCTATCTCTGCACCGCCGCGCCGTTGTCGTACGGACTGCTCCATCCGCTGGCGGGCGGGACGCCGCTCACGATCCGCGTCGCGGAATACGGACCGTTCGCGGTGCTGCTGGCGTGGGGGTTGTGGCGCGGGGTCAGGTCTCCACTTGCCACATCGCGCCGCGATGTGGCAAGAGCGTCCCGGCACGGGGTTCGTCGTGACGACTCGTGAAGACCTGACCCCACGGTACCGCGCCGTCCTCGCGTACGTGGGCACCGACTTTCACGGATGGCAGATCCAGCGCAACGCGTCGCGCACCGTCCAGGCGGTCCTCGAAGACGCGCTCGCACGCTTCGACGGAGGAGCGGTTCGCGCGGTCGCGGCGGGGCGCACGGACGCCGGCGTGCACGCCGACGGGCAGGTGGTGCACTTCGACCTTTCGGGTT